>DATKRJ010000141.1:0-2322 GCA_035532355.1 Thermomicrobiaceae bacterium
TCAGCCGTGCCAGCGCGCGGGCCTCCGTCTCGACGGCGGAGATGGGGACAAAGTCGGTGCCGGTCAGGTCCGCGTCCCCGCTGGCGCCGTACATCACGGCCGGGATCCCCAGCGCGCAGAGACCGCCCGCGTCGAAGGTGCCGGACCCGTAGACCTGGTCGGCGTCGTGCCCGGTGGCGGCGCGGTGGGCGGCCTGCAGCCTCCGGACGCCTGGGTGGTCGGACTCGACGAGCGCGGGCAGCATCGTGACCCCCTCGTCGACCGACACCGCGTAGGGCGACAGGTCGCCGATGACGGCGCGGATCTCCGCGGCGGCCTCTGCCGGATCGTCGCCGGGCAGGAGGCGGCGATCGACGGTGAGGTAGGCGTCGGACGGGAGGGTGTGCGGCGCGACCGGCTCGTAGCGCACCTTGTAGACGATGGCGTGGCGGCCGCCGAGCAGCGGGTGGCGGTCAGACCAGTGGAGCGCGCGCAGCCGCTCGATAACCGCGTGGGCGCCGTCGATGGCGCTCAAGCCCCGCTCGGGCGTGCTCGAGTGCGTCGCCCTTCCCTGGACGTGGACGTTGACGTCGACCCGCCCGCGGTTGCCGAGCGAGATCGCCAGCCCCGTGCCGATCTGGAGGATGCCGAAGTCGGGCCGCTCGTCGAGGGCGGCGACGATGGCCTCCGAGCAGGCGTGGCTGCTGCGGCCCTCGTTGTTGATGGCCCAGTAGAGTCGGCCACGCAGCGGGGCGCCGCGCTCGAGGAGCAGCCGCGTCACCGCCAGCATGACCGCCTGGTGCGCCTTGTTCTGGCTGACCCCCTGGCCAAACACCGCCGGCTCGTCGCGGCCGTAGCGGCGCGCGTTCGCCACCACCCCGGCGAGCCGCTCGTCGGTGAAGTTCTGGTGCTGGCTCGGCGTGTAGCTCTGGATGAGGAGCGACCGCCGGACCTCACCGCTGCCCAGGCGCACGACCAGGTTGTTGCGGGGCGCGTCGATCAGGTCGTAGGCGCCCAGGCGCATCAGCTCGGGCCGGAGGTGACCCTGGACGTAGGCGACCAATTTCGTGTCGTCCGGCTCCATCAGCGTGTCGAACCCGAGCGGCACGCCGGTCGGGACCTTCGCCAGTGCGCTGAGCGTCTCGACCAGATAGGCGCGGTCCAGCGAGCGGTCGACGATCTGGTCGATCTCCAGCCGGCGGGATTCCGGATCGTAGGTGTTCACCGCGAGTAGATCCGCGTCGGCAGACCCGAGAGGGGCTCGATGCCGTCGGCGGTGACCAGCACGGTCTCCTCGACCACGCCAGTGCCCAGGCCGTCGACCACGATCATCGGCTCGAAGGCGAAGGTCATCCCCGCCTCCAGCACCTCCGGGTTGTCGCCGTAGCGCAGGTTGGGCCGCTCGAAGAGCATGCAACCCAGCCCGTGGCCGAAGCCGTTGCGCTTGTAGTCGGCCGCGAAGCCGAGCTCGCCCGCGAGGCGAACCGCGTCGGCGTGCCAGTCGACCAGGGTCTTGCCGGGCCGGCCCAGGCGCGCCACCTCGGCGTAGAGGTCCTCGGCCGCGGCCAAGAGACGTCGCCCCTCCGGCGTCGGCTCGCCGACGGCCACGCAGCGGGAGACGTCGGCGTAGTAGCCGTCGACGGTCGCGCCCATGTCGAGGAAGACGAGGTCGCGCGGCTGCATCGCCCGCCAGGTCGGCGTGCAGTGCTTGACTCCGGCCCGCTTGCCGCCGGAGGCCACCGCGGAGTCGAAGGCCAGGTGCTCGGCCCCGGCGGCGAACATCGTGCCGTGGGCGATCCCGACCACGGCCTGCTCGGTCACCCCGGGCTGGCAGGCGGCCATGGCGGCGCCGATGCCGGCGCCGGTGATGCGGGCTGCCCGGCGCATGCGCTCGATCTCGAGCGGCGACTTGACCCGGCGGACGTCGAGCAGCAGCGCGTCGGCGTCGACGAAGTGCTCCACCTCGAGCAGCGCGTGGAGGGCTCGCTCGACGCGCGCCGGGATGACCCGCTGCCCGGCCCGGCCGATGTGCTGAGGTGATCCGGCGCCGCGCCGCACGACGTCGGCTACCTCCTCGACCGCGTCGTCGCCGGCTCGCGCGCAGACCCGGGTGTCCGGGATCCAGCTGCCGTAGATGCCCGAGTGCATCGGCTCGTCGTGCATCACCCAATTGGTGACCAGCATCGGCTCGCCCTCGAGCGGGACGACCACCAGCGAGTCGCCGTGCGAGGTGAAGAAGCCCGATAGCCAGCGGGCGTTGCCCGGGTCGGCGTAGTTGCTGTAGGCGATCAGGTGGGTCAGACCCGCCTGTGCCATGGCCGCCCGCACCCGGGCCAGGCGCTC
>DATKRJ010000142.1:0-28689 GCA_035532355.1 Thermomicrobiaceae bacterium
GGTAGAGATGGTGATGCCGGGGGACAACATCCAGATGACGGTGGAGTTGATCCAGCCGGTGGCCTGCGAGGAGGGGCTGCGCTTCGCCATCCGCGAGGGCGGCCGCACCGTCGGCGCTGGCGTCGTCACCAAGATCCTGAAGTAGCGAGGGAGAATCGGGGACGATGGCGACGCGACGCGCTACGCAGAAGATCCGTATTCGACTGAAGGCGTACGATCACAAGATCCTAGACCAGTCGGCGGCACGCATCGTCGACACGGCGGAGTCCACCGGCGCCAAAGTGTCTGGGCCGGTGCCACTGCCGACGCGAATCGAGAAGTTCAGTGTGATTCGTTCGCCATTCATCGACAAGGACTCGCAGGAGCAGTTCGAGATCAGGACGCACAAGCGCCTGATCGACGTCCTCGAGCCGAGCCACGCGACGATTCGGGCGTTGATGCGTCTGAACCTGCCTGCCGGCGTCGACATCGAGATCAAGCTGTAGGGCACGAGCCATCATCAAGCTCTGCGGCGGCGCCGGCCCATATGGTGCTGTCGCCGCGTCCTGATCAGGAGAGAGCCAATGATCGAGGGGCTTCTGGGCAAGAAGCTCGGCATGACCCAGATCTTCGACGAAACTGGACGGGTCGTCCCGGTCAGCGTCATCGAGGTTGGGCCATGTATCGTCACCCAGGTCAAGACTTTGGAGCGCGACGGCTACGAGTCGATTCAGATCGGCTTTGGTCATAAGAAGCGCCTCAACAGTCCGGAGCGCGGCCATCGGCGAGCATCCGGCGCCGAGTCGCGGTTTCTACGCGAATTCAAGGCCACCAGCGTTGGCGAATACACCGTCGGCCAGGTACTGGACTGCGACGTCTTCAAGCCCGGTGAGCGCATCGACGTTACCGGCACCAGCAAGGGTCGCGGGTTCGCCGGGGTCATGAAGCGGCACGGCTTTCACGGCGGCCCCAAGACCCACGGCCAGTCGGACCGCGCCCGTGCACCGGGCTCGATCGGCGCCAGCGCCACCCCGGGGCGCGTGCTCAAGGGTATGCGCATGGCGGGGCAGATGGGCAACGAACGAGTGACCGTGCAGAGTCTCGAGGTGGTCAAGGTGGATCCCGAGCGGAATCTGCTGCTGGTGCGCGGCTCCGTCCCGGGCGCCAACAACGGGCTCGTGATGGTACGGCGCGCGGTCAAGCCGCGCGAGCGCGCCGCCGCGAGCGCGTCGTAGGGAAAGGGAGCGGCAAGCGGTGCAGGTTCCAGTATTTGACATAGCGGGCCAGGAGTCCGGCCAGGTGGACCTGGCGGATGCAGTGTTTGGCATCGAGCCGAACATCCCCGTCATGCACCAGGCGTACGTCCGGCAGATGGCCAACGCGCGCATGGGTACGCACGACACCAAGACCCGCGGCGAGGTGCGCGGTGGCGGCAAGAAGCCGTGGCGCCAAAAGGGCACCGGCCGAGCCCGACAGGGGAGCATCCGGGCGCCGCAGTGGCGCGGCGGCGGGATCGTCTTCGGACCGCACCCGCGGAAGTACACCCAGCAGATGCCGCGCAAGATGCGGCGGCTGGCGATCCGCTCCGTGCTGTCGGCCAAGCAGCAGGCGGACCAGATCGTGGTGGTCGTCGGCATGGCCGACGTCGAGCCGCGAACCAAGGCGATGATCGAGGTGCTCGGACAGCTGCCCGGAGGCGACGCGCGGTCGACGCTGATCATGATTGACCACCCGCGTGACAACGTCTACCGCGGTGCCGGCAACGTCCCGAACGTGATGGTGCTCCCGGCCCAATACGTCAATATGCGGGACGTTCTGAAGTACGAGCGATTGCTGCTCACCCGCGAGGCGGTGGACGTGATCCACCAGCTCTGGGCGCAGTGAGGGGTGCAGGGATGGAATTTCAGGACGTCTTGCGGCGGCCGGTAATCACCGAGAAGAACACCAGGTTGATGGAGCTGAGCCAATACACGTTCGAGGTCGCCCGTGCCGCGAACAAGATCCAGATCAAGGATGCCGTGGAGCGCGCCTTCAATGTCGAAGTGCTCGCGGTCAACGTGATGAACGTCCGTGGCAAGGAGCGCCGGCGGGCGCGCCGCGGACGGGCAACGAGCATCGGGCACACGCCGGCCTGGAAGAAAGCCGTCGTCACCCTGCGCGACGGCCAGTCGATCGACCTGTTCGGGCAGATCTAGCCGAGCGGCTTGACAGGGGCTGGAGGACGCACGTGCCGATTCGAAAGTACAAGCCAACCTCGGCGGGCCGCCGGAACATGACGGTGTCCACGTTCGAGGAGATCACCAAGACGAAGCCAGAGAAGAACCTGATCGAGCCGCTCCAGCGGCACGCAGGCCGGAATAACCAGGGACGCCTGACGACGCGGCATCAGGGTGGCGGCAACCGTCGCTTCTATCGCCGGATCGACTTCAAGCGCGACAAGTTCGGGATCCCCGGGCGCGTCGACGCGATCGAGTACGACCCGAACCGATCGGCACGCATCGCATTGATCGTCTACCGAGACGGGGAGAAGCGGTACATGCTGGCGCCGCTGGGGCTCAAGGTGGGCGACGCGGTTCAGTCCGGATCGGGATCGCCGATCCGGCTCGGCAATGCGCTGCCGCTGTCGGAGATTCCGCTCGGCACGCAGATCCACAATCTCGAATTGCACTCGGGTAAGGGCGGACAACTCGTGCGGTCCGCCGGGGCGTCTGCCCAACTCATGTCAAAGGGCGACGGGTACGCGCAGGTGCGCATGCCGTCCGGTGAAGTGCGTCTGATCCGCCTCGAATGCATCGCGACCCTCGGTCAGGTCGGCAACGTGGACCACGGGAACGTCCGGATCGGCAAGGCCGGACGTACGCGCCACATGGGCATCCGGCCGACCGTCAGAGGTTCGGCGATGAACCCGCGCGACCATCCGCATGGTGGTGGCGAGGGCAAGGCGCCGATCGGTGGCCAGCCGCAGACGCCGTGGGGTAAGCCGGCACAAGGGTACCGAACCCGTCGGAACAAGCAGACCGACAAGGCCATCGTCCGACGGCGCGGCAAACGTCGCTAGCGGACCGGGGGTGCGAGATGGAGGAGCACGTTGGGTAGGTCGTCCAAGAAGGGGCCGTTCATCGACCCAAACCTGCGCGACAAGATCGAGACGCTCAACGCTGCCGGCGAGCGCCGGGTGATCCGAACCTGGGCTCGGGCGTCGACGGTCTTCCCGGACATGATCGGGCACACGGTCGCGATCCACGACGGTCGCCGGCACGTGCCGATCTTCGTGACCGAGCAGATGGTCGGACACAAGCTCGGTGAGTTCGCGCCGACGCGCACGTACCGCGGCCATGGCAGAGACGCTGAGCGGGCATCTCGGCGGCGCTAGGCGCTGAGTCCTCCGCCGCGAACGAGGGAGATGTCACATGGAGGTCACAGCCAAAGCGATGGGGGTCCGGGTATCGGCGCAAAAGGCGCGCCTGGTGGTGGACACGGTGCGGGGCAGGCCGGTGCCCGAGGCGCTGGCGATCCTGCGGTTCCTGCCGCAAAAGTCGGCCGTTGACGTTGCCAAGGTGGTGAAGTCCGCCGCGGCGAACGCCGAGCACAATCACGACATGGATCCGGATACGCTGTACATCAAGCGGATCTATGCCGACGAGGGACCGACGTTCAAGCGCTGGCAGCCCCGGGCACGCGGCCGGGTGAACCGCCGACTCAAGCGCACTGCTCACATCACGGTTATCGTCGAAGAGATCAAGGAGGGAGTGTAGCTTGGGACGCAAGGTCAACCCGATCGGATTCCGCGTCGGCATCATCCGCGACTGGGAGTCAAAGTGGTATGCCGAGCGCAATTATACCGACCAGCTTCACGAGGACCTGGCGATCCGTCGCCAGATCAACGACGAGCTGACGCGCGCCGGCATCTCACGGATCGACATTGAGCGCGCTGCGAACCGCATCGAGGTGACGATCCACACCTCGAAGCCGGGCATCGTGATCGGCAAACAGGGCGCGAATGTCGAGCGCATGCGGCAGCTCCTCGAGCAACGCATCGGGAAGAAGGTCCACCTCAAGATCGAAGAGATCAAGATCCCGGAGCTCGATGCGCGGCTGATCGCTGAGAGCATCTCCGAGCAGATCTCCCGGCGCGTCTCCTACCGGCGGGCTATGAAGCACGCGGCGACGCAGGCGGTACGTCGCGGAGCCAAGGGAGTCAAGATCCGGGTTGGAGGGCGGCTGGGCGGCGCCGAGATGGCGCGGACGGTCACCGAGATGGAAGGCCGCGTACCGCTGCACACGATCCGAGCGGATATCGACTTCGCCGTGGTCCACGCAGCCACCACCTATGGGCGAATCGGCGTCAAGGTCTGGGTCTACCGGGGCGATATCCTGCCGGCGGCCCGGCGGGCGCCCGAGATCACCGAAATCGGAGCCGCGGCCGGGTAGCAGTTGGGCAGGAGTCGGAGATTGGAAACAGCACCATGTTGATGCCGAAGCGGGTCAAACATCGGAAGGTCATGCGCGGCCGCATGAAGGGGACTGCCCAGCGCGGCAATACCGTGGCCTTCGGGGAGTTCGGTATCGAGGCCCTTGAGCCGGCCTGGGTGACCAGCCGACAGATAGAGGCGTCTCGGCGCGCGATCACCAACGCGGTCCGACGTGGCGGTAAGGTGTGGATCCGTATCTTCCCGGACAAGCCGGTGACGCAGAAGCCGGCCGAGACCCGCATGGGCAGTGGCAAGGGCAATCCGGAATTCTGGGTGGCGGTGGTCAAGCCGGGCCGTATTATGTTCGAGCTTGGGGGCGTCCGCGAGGATCTCGCCAAGGACGCGCTCATGCGTGCCATCCACAAGATGCCGATGAAATGTCGCATCGTGGCCCGGGAAGGTGTCGGTGCCAGCGAGGGCGCGGCAGCCGAGACCGACGCTGCGCATACCGTACCCGCATTCGAGGGTGGGCAAGCATGAAGGCGCACGAGATCCGCGAGATGGGCGACCTGGAACTCACGGGCCGATTGAGTGAGCTGCGTACCGAGTGGCGCGATCTGCGTTTTGACGAGGCGGTCGGCAAGCTAACCAACCCGATGCGCATTCGTCAGATCAAGCGGGACATCGCACGCGTAAAGACGATCCAGACCGAGCGAGACATCGCTGCCCAGATGGACGAGGCACTTCGCGGGTAGGACCGCGGCCGCCCAGCTGGCACTGAGGGGAGATAGACAGAGCACCGATGGAAGCGAGCGACGTTGGGACCGTGCAGAGTCCGCCGCGCCGGTTGACGAAGGTCGGCCGAGTGGTTTCAGACAAGATGGACAAGACCGTGGTCGTATCCGTGGACTACGTGCGCCGGCACCCGATCTATCACAAGACGATCCGGCGGACGAGCAAGTTCAAGGCGCACGACGAGCAGAATTCTTGCCACATCGGCGACGTGGTGTTGATCGAGGAGACGCGACCACTCAGCAAGACCAAGCGCTGGGTCGTTCGTCAGATCCTCGAGCGGGCGACGAGAGTCTAGTCGCGCCCGTCTGGAGGAGGAAGTCGAATGATCCAGCCGCAGACACGCTTGAAGGTGGCCGACAACTCCGGCGCGCGCGAGATCATGTGCATCCGGGTCCTGGGCGGCTCGAGCCGCAAGTACGCCGGTGTGGGCGACATCATCATTGCGTCGGTGAAGTCGGCGCAGCCGCACGCCGGGGTCAAGAAGGGCGACGTGGTTCGCGCCGTGGTGGTGCGGTCGGCGCACGAGTACGGCCGTCCGGACGGCTCGCACATTCGATTCGACGACAACGCGGCGGTGCTGATCAATCCGCAGGGGAACCCGCGCGGAACTCGCATCTTCGGGCCGGTCGCCCGTGAGCTGCGTGACCGCCAGTTCATGCGGATCGTCTCGCTCGCGCCGGAAGTCCTGTAGCTGGCCCCGGAGGCGAGGGAGAGACATGGCTGAGAAGATCGTCAGCGGTGACGAGGTTCTGGTAATCGCCGGCAAGGACCGTGGCGCGCGCGGTCGGGTGCGGCAGAATCTGCCGCGCAAGGACCGCGTGGTGGTCGAGGGCGTCAATCGCATCAAGAAGCACCAGAAGGCAGTGCCTGGCGTGCAGCAGGCGGGCATCATCGAGAAAGAGGCGCCGCTGTCGGTCGCCAACGTGATGCTGGTCTGCCCGTCGTGCAACACGGCGACGCGGGTGGGATTCCGCTTCAACGACGCCGGCAAGAAAGTTCGCTACTGCAAGAAGTGCAACGCCGTCGTCGAGCGACCGCAGCGCTGAGCCGACGGGACGAGGTGAGGAAGCGAGATGGCAGCACGCCTGCGCGAACGATATCGTGATGGAGTCGTTCCGGAACTGATGACTGAATTTGGGTACCAGAACGTGCTCGAGGTGCCGCGTCTCGAGAAGGTCGTGCTCAACATCGGCCTGGGCGAGGCGATCGCTAACGGCCGGGCACTCGACGCCGCAACCAACGACCTGTCGATCATCAGCGGTCAGAAGCCGGTGGTCACGCGCGCCAGGAAGTCGATTGCCGCCTTCCGGCTGCGCGCAGGCATGCCAATCGGCGTGATGGTCACGCTGCGGGGAGACCGCGCCTATGAGTTCCTGGACCGGCTCATCGGAACGGCGCTGCCGCGGATCCGTGATTTCCACGGGCTCTCCCCGCGCTCCTTCGACGGTCGAGGCAACTACACCATGGGCCTGCGCGAACAGTTGATGTTTCCGGAGATCGAGTACGACCGGATCGACCGCGTGCGCGGCCTCGAAGTCTCGATCGCGACGACGGCCAAGACTGACGAGGAGGGGCGCCGGCTACTGCAGCTGATGGGCATGCCCTTCCGCGAAGCCTGAGCGACGGAGGAGAGATGGCGAAGAAGTCCCTCATCATCAAGTCCATGCGACAGCCGAAGTTTGCCGTGCGGCATCGCAATCGCTGCAAACTGTGTGGGCGACCCCGGGCCTACATGCGGAAGTTCGGCGTATGCCGTATCTGCTTTCGCGAGCTGGCCTCGAACGGCAAGCTGCCGGGCGTCACGAAGTCGAGCTGGTAATCGGCGGCGAGCGGAAGCGGAGTAGCGGAATCGATGACGATCAACGACCCCATCGCAGATATGCTGACGCGGATCAGGAACGCGGGGATGGCCCGGAAGCCGGACACCACTATGCCGGCGACCAAGATCCTGGTGGCGATTGCCCGCATCCTCCAGGATGAAGGCTACATCGTGGGCTTCCGGACCGAGGAGCGACGGCCGCATCCCGTGCTGACGCTGGAGTTGAAGTACGGCCCCGACCGGCGCCACGCGATCCGCGAGATACGACGAATCTCCAAGCCCGGGTTGCGGGTCTACGCGGGCAAGGACGAGCTGCCGCTGGTCCGCAACGGACTCGGCACCGCAATCGTCAGCACACCGCAGGGCGTGCTGGCGGGGCACGAGGCCCGTCGTCGCGGAATTGGCGGCGAGGTCATCTGCACCGTCTGGTAGCGCCGACGGCGTCAACTGAGCATCGGAGGTACGGCGTGTCGCGGATTGGCAGTCGACCGATTCAGATCCCGGCAGGAGTCGACGTCCTGATCGAGCCGGGAGTTGTGCGGGTCAATGGACCCAAGGGCGACCTGGAGCAGCGGGTGCACCCGCGCCTGGGGTTCAATCGTGAGAACGGAACCCTACTGGTGACGCGCCCGAACGACGACCGCGAATTCAAAGCACTGCATGGCCTGACCAGAACGCTCGTCTCGAACATGATTCAGGGCGTGACACAGGGCTATCGCAAGGACCTGGAGATCCAGGGCGTGGGCTACCGGGCGGCGCTGGACGGCAAGACGCTCGTGCTGGCTCTCGGTTTCTCACACCCGGTGCGTGTCGAACCGGAGCCGGGAATCTCGTTCGCCGTCGATACGCCGACTCGCATCGGCATCATCGGCATCGACAAGCAGCTCGTCGGGGAGCAGGCGGCCCGTATTCGACGGGTACGTCCGCCCGAGCCCTACAAGGGCAAGGGCGTGCGCTACTCGGGCGAGCGCGTGCGGCGCAAGGCCGGCAAGGCCGGCAAGGTGGGTAAGTAGGCCGGTTGCCGATTCGGCGGGTGGACCCGAGGTAACCATGGTTCGGTGGCCGGCAGTGGTAGGCGACCGCCGCGGTTGGAGTCCCTCGGTACGTGCCCGTGAAGGAGAGCTCTGACAGCGATGCGGTACCAGTACAAGCGACACCTGACGCCCCGTCAGCGACGCCACCTCCGAGTGCGCGCCAAGGTCAGTGGCACCTCGGGTCGACCGCGGCTGAACGTGTTTCGCAGCAACGCGCACATCTACGCGCAGATCATCAACGACGAGGCGGGCCATACGCTGGCCGCGGCGTCGTCACTGGAGCCAAGTGTCCGGGAGCAGTTTCCGGAGGAGCACCCCAAGCTGCAGCAGGCGCTCATCGTCGGCCGTGTCGTCGGACAGCGGGCACGTGAGCTCGGCATTACGTCAGTGGTCTTCGACCGCGGCGGTTATCTCTACCACGGGCGAGTCAAGGCCGTGGCGGAAGGCGCCCGCGAGGCGGGACTCGAGTTCTAGCGGGCGGATAGTAGCCGCCGGGGAGAGAGCACGGGCAGATCGATGGTGACACGTACAGACCGACGTCGCACGGGCTCGGATGACGTCGGAGACTTCGAAGAGCGCGTGGTGCAGATCAACCGGGTGGCCAAGGTCGTCAAGGGCGGGCGCCGGTTCAGTTTCAGCACGATGGTCGTGGTGGGCGACCGTCGTGGACACGTGGGCGTTGGCCTGGGCAAGGCCGGTGAGGTGCCCGACTCGATCCGCAAGGCTGTCGAGACGGCCAAGAAGAACATGATCCGGGTGCCGCTGGTCGGTCGGACCATCCCGCACCCCGTCGAGGTGAAGTTCGGCGCCGCTCGGGTGCTGCTCAAGCCGGCCGCGCCCGGCACCGGCGTGATTGCCGGAGCCGGCGTTCGCGCCGTCGTCGAGGCCGCCGGCATCCAGGACGTACTTGCCAAGTCGCTCGGCAGCGACAACCCGGTCAACGTCACCCGCGCGGCCCTCGAGGCGCTGCGCAGTCTCGAGTCGGTCGAAGAGGTTGCGGCGCGGCGCGGCGTGCCGGTCGAGCGGCTGCGTCGGCGCGGACAGGCGAGCGAGTCATGAGCGAGCAGCCTCCTACAATTCGGATCACCTATTTTCGGAGCTCCATCGGATTCAGCCGGGACCAGAAGGAGACCGTGCGCTCGCTCGGCTTCCATCGTCTGAACCAGACGGTGGAGAAGCCGGACAACCCGTCGGTTCGCGGCATGGTCGCGAAAGTCGGCCACCTCGTGCGCATCGAGGGCGAGACCCGGTAGCCGTAGTCGGTCGGCAGGCCGACGGCTCAGGTAGGAGAGAGCGATGCAGTTACACGACCTGAAGCCCGCGCCGGGATCTCGCAAGGCGAAGACGCGTGTGGGCCGCGGCATTGCCGCGGGCAAGGGCAAGACCGCCGGTCGAGGGACCAAGGGCCAGGGCGCACGCGGCCAGATTCGACCGGGTTTTGAGGGCGGCCAGAACCCGCTCTACCGGCGATTGCCGTACAAGCGCGGCTTCGTGAACATCTTCCGCACGGTGTACGAGGTGGTCAACGTCGAGCGGCTGGGCGACCTGGACGTCGACGGACCGATCACTCCGGAGGTGCTGTACGACCGCGGCATCACACGGGGACTCGAGTACCCGGTGAAGATCCTCGGCGACGGGGAGCTGGGCCGGGCGGTTTCCGTACGCGCTCATAAGTTCTCCAAGAGCGCCCGCGCGAAGATCGAAGCGGCTGGTGGATCGGCGGAGGTCATCGTCTGATGCTCGAGGCGACCTTCAACGCATTCAAGATCCCGGACCTGCGGCGCAAGATCCTGTACACCATCGGGATCCTGGTGCTGTTCCGTTTCATCGCCACGATTCCGGTGCCGGGCGTGGACCGGGCTGCGCTCAACACGCTGCTGCAGCAGAACCAACTGCTCGGGATGCTCAACCTGTTCTCGGGCAGCACCCTGAAGAACTTCTCGATCCTGGCGCTGGGGGTGTACCCGTACATCACCGCCTCGATCATCATGCAGCTGTTGACCCCGATCATCCCGCGCTGGGAAGAGCTCTCCCGTGAAGGTAACCAGGGGCGCAACAAGCTGAACCAGTACACGCACTGGATGACGATCCCGCTTGCGCTGCTGCAGGGCTACGGGCAGGCCGTCCTGATGTCGAGCGCGGGCGTGCTCAAGAACTTCGGCCTGTTCAACTCAGCGACCGCGCTACGCAGCGTCGCCATCTTGCTCACGATGATCGCCGGGACCGTCTTTCTGGTCTGGTTGGGCGAGCTCATCACCGAGAACGGCGTCGGCAACGGGGTGTCGATCATCATCTTCGGCGGGATCGTGGCGAACCTGCCGGGCGCGGTCGGCAACCTGGCCGGCGGCGGCAGCGTCACGCAGAACATCCTTGGCACGGTGGCCTTTGCCGTCATCGGCCTCATCACCATCGTGGGGATCGTGCTCCTCAACGAGGGGATGCGCCGCATCCCGGTGCAGCACGCGAAGCGCATTCGCGGGCGTCGCGTCTACGGCGGTGGCAGCACGTTCATCCCCTTGAAGGTGAACTCGGCCGGAATGATCCCGCTGATCTTCGCCGTGAGCATCATGGTGTTTCCTGGCATGATCGCGAACTTCCTGCAAACGTCGGACCAGTCGTGGGTCAAATCCCTTGCCGGGTCCCTGTCCTCTTTCTTCAATCCGCAAGCCTTGGCGTACCAGATCGTCTACTTCTTGATGGTGGTCGTGTTCACCTACTTCTACACCGTCGTGCTGTTCCAGCAGCAGAATATCGCTGAGAACCTCCAAAAGCAGGGAGCGTTCATCCCGGGAGTGCGGCCCGGTAAGAACACCGACAACTACTTGACCAAGGTGTTGATACGGATCACGCTCGTGGGCGCCCTGGCGCTCGGCGTGGTCGCCATCCTGCCCTTCATCGCGTCCACGCTGACCGGCGTCAAGACGCTGCTGCTGAGCGCGACATCGCTGCTGATCGTGGTCGGGGTAGCGATCGACACGATGCGCCAGCTGGAAGCCCAGCTCCTGATGCGCAACTACGAGGGCTTCATCCGCTAGAGAGGACGCGATGGCCGGCAACCGGCACGTGATCATTGTCGGCCCGCAGGGCGCGGGCAAAGGTACACAGGCAGCGGTGGTCGCACCGAAGCTAGGGTTGGTCCACCTCTCGACCGGCGACCTGTTCCGCGAGGTGATGGCGTCGGACACCGAGTTGGGCCGCGAGATCCGTGGCTACTACGACCGTGGCACGCTGGTCCCGGATCAGCTCACCATCCGTATGCTGACCCAGCACCTCGACCAGATCGAGACGCACCGGCCGGACGTGCGCGGGGTGTTGCTCGATGGATTCCCGCGCAACCAGGCGCAGGCGGAGGCGCTCGATCAGGCGCTGGAGGAGCGCGGCGACACGCTCGCGGCAGTCATCCAGATTGCGGTTCCGCGCGCGGCGCTCATGGACCGGCTGACTGGCCGGTTGATCTGTCGCGTGTGCGGCGCGACCTACCACCGGCTCTACAACCCGCCGAACCAGGCGGGAGTGTGCGACGTGTGTGGCGGCGAGCTGTACCAGCGCAGCGACGACACGCCGGAGGCGGTAGAGCGACGACTGAACATCTACTACGAGCAGACCGAGCCGATCCTGACGCACTATGCCAGTACGGGGCTCCTGGTGGACGTGAATGGCGATCGCCCCATCCCCGAGGTGACCGAGTCGATTCTCGAGGCACTCGGGACGAAGCTGGGCGCGGCCTGATGGCGATCACGATCAAGTCGGCGCGCGAGATCGAGCTCATGCGGGCAGCCGGCCTGGTCGTGGCCGACGTGCTCGACCTGATGCGAGATCATGTTCGTCCGGGGATAACCACCGCCGAACTGAGCCGAATCGCGCACGAGGCGATCGTGAGCCGCGGAGCTATCCCATCGTTCCTGGACTACGATGGTTTCCCGTGCAGCATCTGCACCTCGGTCAACGCCGAGGTCGTGCATGGGATTCCGAGCCGGCGCAGACTTCACGAGGGAGACATCATCTCCCTCGACGTCGGTGCGATCCTCAAGGGGTACCACGGCGACGCCGCATTGACGCTGCCGGTAGGCGAGGTGGGCGACGACGCCCGGCAATTGATCGCGGCGACCGAGGGCGCGTTCTGGGCGGGCATTGAACAGCTGCGGCCGGGAAATCGAATCGGCGACGTTTCGGCGGCGATCCAGGAGTACGCCGAATCCCGCGGATTCAGCCTTGTGCGCGAGTTATCGGGACATGGGATCGGTCAGGAGATGCACGAGGAGCCCAGCGTTCCCAACCTAGGCCGTCCCGGTACTGGGCTGCGGCTGCGTGCCGGTATGACGCTGGCCATCGAGCCGATGTTGACCGTGGGCGGGCCGGAGACGGACGTCCTCGAGGACGAGTGGACGGTGGTCACCGCCGACGGATCGCTGGCCGCGCACTACGAACACACGGTGCTCGTCACCGACGACGTTGCGGTGCTGCTCACCGCGCGGGCGGAGATGTGATAGAATCCTCATTTGTGGCGCAGGCAGGCGAGCCGCGCGCTGTGGCGTGCGCGACGTGGCCGAGTCGCGAACCTGGGCTCCGCAGGTGAGGACGCGGCGCACACCTGATGACGGGTGGCTGGTTGGGTTGCTCGAACGCGCGCCGATCAATGAATAATGACGCGACTGCCCGGGAGGGACTTTGGGAGATGAAGGTTCAAGCGTCGGTCAAGCGTCGATGCGATAATTGTCGGATCATCCGCCGCCGTGGAGTCGTGCGCGTCATCTGCACGAATCCGAAGCACAAGCAGCGTCAGGGCTAGCAGGAGGGACGTGATTCGTGGCACGCATCGCGGGCGTCGACCTTCCTCGTGACAAGCGGGTCGAGGTCGGCCTGACCTACATCTACGGCATCGGCGCGACCACGAGCCAGAAGCTGCTCGACCGCACCGGTGTGAGCGCGGACACGCGCGTCCGTGATCTGACGGACGAAGAAGTCGCCCGCCTGCGAGACGTCATCGAGAAGGAGATGGTAGTCGAGGGCGACCTGCGGCGCGAAGTCAACATGAATATCAAGCGCCTGATGGACATTGGCTGCTACCGCGGCCTACGCCACCGGCGTGGACTCCCGGTTCGGGGGCAGCAGACCCGCACCAACGCCAGAACCCGGAAAGGGCCGAAGCGGGCGATCGGTGTGCGGAAGAAGGGGCGCTAGCGCGCGGGCAACGGCCCGGGCAACCGCGCGCGGCGCTTGGCCGCGCGATCGTGAACCAGTCGGTGACGATCGACGGGTGGCGCCGGACTCCGGCGGACACCGAGGGAGGGCGCGAACTCGATGGCAGATCGACGGCGGACGGCGAAGACGCGCGGGGGAGCGCCACGTGTACGACGACGCGACCGCAAGAACATCCCCCGGGGCCGGGCCTATATCCAGTCGACGTTCAACAACACCATCGTGACGCTGACGGATCAGGTCGGCAACGTCGTCGCGTGGTCGAGTGCCGGGGCCTCGGGGTTCAAGGGATCCCGCAAGAGCACACCCTACGCGGCGCAGGTCGCGGCCGAGAACGCCGTGCGGAAGGCGATGGAGCACGGTATGCGGCAGGTCGAAGTCTATATCAAGGGGCCCGGATCTGGCCGCGAGATGGCCATTCGATCGCTCCAGGCGAGCGGTCTGCAGGTGCTGTCGATCGCCGACGTGACGCCGGTGCCGCACAACGGGTGCCGGCCGCCCAAGCGGCGGCGTGTCTGATCGAAACTGAATCGAACTCGAGCGTCGTGGCGGTCCATGAGCCTGCCGGGCTGATGGACTGAGGAGGACGAATGGCAAGGTATACCGGTCCGGTCTGCCGGATCTGCCGCCGCGAGGGACTCAAACTCTACTTGAAGGGTGAGCGCTGCCTGAGCCCAAAGTGTCCGATCGTGCAGCGCCAGCCCGCGAAGAACTTCCCTCCGGGGCAGCATGGGCAGAAGCGCACCCGGCGGCCGTCCGAGTACGGCCTGCAGCTGCGCGAGAAGCAGAAGATCCGCAAGATGTACGGCGTCATGGAGAGCCAGTTCAAGCGGCACTTCGACGAGGCCGAGCGTCGCGGCGGCGTCACCGGTGACAACCTGCTCCAGATCCTCGAGACTCGGTTGGACAATGTGGTGTACCGTCTCGGGTTCGCGGACTCCCGCAAGCAGGGACGTCAACTGGTGCGCCACGGACACTTCACCGTCAACGGCCGCAAGAGCAACGTGCCGTCGCTGATGGTCAAGTCCGAGGACGTCGTCGCGGTTCGGCTCCAGAGCCGCGAGCGCGAGTATTTCAAGATCGTCGCCGAGACGGCCGGATCGAAACAGACTCCGGACTGGATCTCCCGCGACCTTGCCACCCTCAGCGGCCGCGTCGTGAACGTGCCGACGCCCGATCAGATCGAGCGCCCGCCGTTCAACGAGCAGCTCGTCGTGGAGTTCTACAGCCGCTAAGAGGGCGCGGTACGGCGGCGCGCACCGGCGCGACAACGGTGGCGGCGGTCCTTGCGCCCGCGATGCCCGGAGGAGGCAGGTCTCTTGTTGGAGATAGCGCGACCACGAGTTCAACAGACCCACACCGGGGTCAACTACGGGCGGTTCGAGATCGAGCCGCTCGAGCCCGGCTATGGCATCACCATCGGTAACGCGCTGAGGCGGATCCTCCTGCGCTCGCTGCCGGGGGCGGCAATCGTGCGCGTCCGCATTGCCGACGTCTGGCATGAGTTCTCCACGGTCGACGGCGTACGCGAGGATGTCACGGAGATCGTGCTGAACCTGAAGCGCGTGCGGTTGCGGGTCGTCACGGAGAACTTCCGTGAGGCACGGGCAAGCCTCTACGCTCAGGGTGAGGGTGTGATCCGGGCTGGCGACATCGACTGGCCCGGCGATCTCGATATCGTCAATCCCGACCACGTGATTGCCGCGCTGGACAGCGACGACGCGCGGCTGGAGATGGACATCGTCGTGGCCCGCGGTCGTGGTTATCAGCCCGCCGAGGCTCAGGAGATCTACTCGATCGGTGAGATCCCGGTCGATGCCATCTTCACTCCAATCGAGAAGGTGAACTACGTCGTCGAGCACACCCGTGTCGGCCAGATGACCGACTACGACCGGCTCATCCTCGAGATCGTCACCGACGGAACCATCGAGCCGGCCGATGCGCTGACCCAGTCCGCCCAGATCCTCGTTGATCACGCGCGCCTGATAGCCGACTACAACCGCTCTGCGGCCGCGCCGGTCGAGGAGACCGTTCGGGCGGCCACCGAGGCCGACAACCGCCCGCTATCGGATCTGGGGCTCTCTCCGCGCGTACTGAACGCGCTGCGGAGCCGACAGATCGAGCGCGTCGGTCAGGTGCTGGCCATGGAGCCTGAACAGTTGCTGTCGATCCGTAACTTCGGGCCGCGGTCGCTGCAGGAGCTCAAGGAGCGCATGGCGGCGCACGGATATTACCTGGAGGTGCCGTCCGGAGTCGGGGAGGAATCCCAGTCGTCAGAGGTGGGCGAGGAGGATTTTCCGGGCGCGGAGGCTTTGCTCGAGGAGCCCGAGGAGGAGCCGGAGGAATGAGGCACCGAGTCGCCGGTCGGAAGTTCGGCCGCAATCACAATCAGCGGAAATCACTCTTCCGCAACCTCGCCGTGTCGATGATCCTGCACGAACGGATCACCACGACCGAAGCGAAGGCCAAGACGATGCGCCCCATGGTGGAGCGCCTCGTGACCATGTCCCGGCAGGATTCCGACCATCACCGTCGTCTGGTGATGGCGCGCCTCTCGGACGAGCGGGCCACGGCGAAGCTGTTCGATGTGCTCGGGCCGCGATTCGAAGGCCAGCCCGGTGGGTACACGCGCATCTACAAGCTCGGCGTGCGCCATGGCGATGGCGCCCCGATGGCGTTGATCGAGTTCGTCGCGTAGCCGGCGGATGACGAGCGAGCGCCGGTGGAGACGGTATTACGGACGTTTCGCCTGGATCTTGCCTACGACGGAACGGCGTTCGTGGGTTCGCAATGCCAACCTGAGTCCCGTACTGTCCAGGGAACGCTCGAGCGCGCTGTGTCGGAGGTCAGCGGGCAGACCGTCAGGGTGGCGCTGGCAGGTCGGACCGATCGCGGGGTGCACGCGTTGGGACAGGTCGGGAGTCTCGACCTCGTCTGGGCCCATTCGGCGCCGGTGCTGGCCCGGGCGCTACAGGCGGTGACCCCCGCCGATCTGGTGGTTCGGGGTGCGAGGGAGGTTTCGAGCGGCTTTCACGCGCGCTTCGATGCCGTGCAGCGTGAGTACCGCTATCGAATCTGGAACGCTCCGATGCCGCCGGTTCTGATCCGGAACTGGGTCTGGTGGGTTCGCCGCTCGCTGGACGAGGAGCGAATGTCGCGGGCCGCCGGGGCTCTGCTCGGGACGCTCGACTATGCTTCGTTCGCCGGCGACGGGGTGGGAGTGCCGGGCGTGCTCGTTGACACCGTCCGGACAGTGTCGACAGCGACGTGGCGTCGGATGCCTCAGGCGATCGAGCGAGATGCGGCGGCGAGGATGCTGGAGTTTCGGATCGCGGCCGACGGGTTCCTGCCGCATATGGTCCGGAATCTGGTTGGGACGCTGACGCAGATCGGATTCGGCCGGCTGGACCCGTCCTCGATGGCCGATCTGTTGGCGGCGCGGGACAGACGATTAGCACCGGAGCCAGCTCCGTCCGCTGGATTAGCGCTCTGGCGGGTGCGATACCGGAACGACGAGCCGGGCATCGCGGTGGACACTGACGTCGACGGTTGCTTGGGAGTTGAGGGCTATGAGGACCTATTCGCCAAAGGCACGCGAGATCCAGCGTGAGTGGTTCATCGTGGACGCGGAGGGTAAAACGCTCGGCCGTATGGCGTCGCAGGTCGCGGCGATCCTGCGCGGCAAGCACAAGCCCATGTTCGCGACCCACATGGACACCGGCGACTACGTCGTGATCGTGAACGCCGAGAAGGTCAAGGTCACCGGAACCAAGGAGCGAGACAAGTTCTACTATCGCCACTCGGGCTACCCGGGCGGCCTGCGGACGACCGCGTACCGCGACGTGATGGCCAGGCATCCAACGCGTCCAGTGGAACGCGCGGTACGCAACATGCTCCCGAAAAACTCGCTCGGCGAGGCGATGTTTAAGAAGCTCAAAGTGTACGCCGGACCGGACCACCCCCACACGGCGCAACGGCCGCAGGAACTGCGGATTGAGGGCTAAGAGGAGAGACGGGCCATCGTGGAAGCATCTGTGGCGAAGTCAGCTCGACAGCGGTACGTCTACGGGACCGGCAGGCGTAAGTCCGCGGTGGCGCAGGTGCGCCTCTACCCCGGAAACGGGTCGATGCAGATCAACAACAAAGAGCCGCGCGACTACTTTGGCGGCCGTGATCTGTACCAGACAATGATCTCCGAGCCGCTGCGGCTGACGGGATTGTTCGACCGGTTCAACATCCGCATCCGGGTGGTGGGCGGTGGCCTCACCGGTCAGGCGGGCGCGGTACGCCACGGCATTGCGCGGGCGCTGACGCAGTTCGATCCAGAGCTTCGTCCGGCGTTGCGAAGAGCGGGCCTGCTCACCCGGGACTCTCGAGTTAAGGAGCGCAAGAAGGTGGGCCTCAAGCGGGCGCGCAAGGCACCGCAGTACACCAAGCGGTAGCACCGCACGTCGACGAGAATCGGAACGAGAACGGGGGTACCGGCGTACCCCCGTTTCCCGTTTCCAGCGATTGGCTATGAGAGCCCGGGTTGGCCGGTGTGATGGCGCTGCGGAGTCGTGGTGCGAGACGCGCGCCGGCAGAAGTCGACCGCGTGGCGCAGCCGCGCCTCGACCAGTCGCCGGAGCGGTACGCTTAGGGCAAATGGGCTCAACTCCAGCGTCAGCGGACCGCCGAAGCCGTCAGCCGCCAACTTGCCGATCAACGCGTCCAAGGGGAGCGTGCCGGATCCCGGCAACTGATGGTCCCTGAGGAACGCATTGGCAAGCGACAACCGGTAGTCTCGCCGGGAGTAGTCGCTCAGGTGCACGTTGGCCAGGTGCGGCTCCAGCTTGTCGATACTCGCCAGGAGGTCCCAGTTGCGGCTCGCGGCGTGTGACGTGTCGAACGTGACGGACACGTCCCACTCCTGCGCCAGCCGTCTCAGGCGCTCCGGATGGTCGAGGTAACCGGTCCGGTCGGACGCGCTGAGTCGGCCGACATTCTCCACGCCGACACGCATCCCCGAGCGTTCTCCGAGGTCGTGGGCGTACTCGATCGCGCGGAGCCACGCCTTCGTCTCGACGTTGTGCATCGTCGCCGATTCGGGCGTGTGCACGACGAGCGCGGCGCAGCGCGGCAGCGAACGAGCGAACTCGGCGGAGGTGAGGATGTCGCGCGCCATCATCGAGGGCGAGGTCCGCCCGAGGCGCATGACCGTGTGCGCGGTCAGCACCGGGACCCGAGTCTGGTGCTCGATCACTCGGATCCGATCGACTCCCTGCTCCACGATGCGCGAGGTGAGCATCAGTTCGACGCCGTCCGCACCCACTCGCCCCGCCATCTCGAACACGGCGGGGAGCTTCATGCCGGACAATGACCCGGTGGAGATACTGATATCCATGGACTTCGCCTCGGTTCTTTCCGGCACCGCGCCCGAGTCCGAATTTCGGCTCGGTGACTGCTCGCGAGCCAGAAGTCTAGCACTCCACGGGCGGTGAGATCATCAGCAGGGAATGCTACGCAGCGGCCGATCCCTACGCTCGGGGAAGGCTGTTTCGGATGGCTCGCGCCACGACGACTTGTGCCGCTGCGCCGAGCTGGAGCACGCTGCGCGGGTCCGGTCGCCCTTCCCGCACCGACATCACGAAGATCGTGTCGCCGTCAACGAGAGTGTGTGAGGGTCTGATCACTCGAGCCAGTCCGTCGTGCGCCGCCACGGCCACACGCGTCAGCGCGTCCCGGTCCATCGGCGCGTCGATGACGACCACGCCGATGGTCGTATTGGTCCCCAGGCTGGGCGGTTCGGCGGTGCCACCGAGCAACCACTCTTCGCTGCCGCCCGGCAGGGGTTGATCGCCCGCGCCGATTGCCTCTGGGACCACGTCTCCAAAGGCGTTCACCACCATCAAGGCGACCACCGCACCGGCGGACACGTCCAACCGCGCCGATCCGATGCCCGCGTGGACCGAGTGTTCCCGCCCACGCCCCTTGCCCACCGTGGCGCCGGTGCCCGCACCGACGGCGCCTGATAGCCAACCGTCCGGCACGGCATTCTGGGCCGCGTCGAACCCCGCGGAGGCGGGCGGAATGGTCGGAGTCGGCCCGCTGAGATCGTAGATGACGGCGGCCGGGACGATCGGGACGGGGATGCTCTCGGTCGGGAAACCGCGTCCTTGGACGCTGAGCCACTGAACCACGCCGTCGGCAGCCGCGAGCCCGAAGGCGCTTCCTCCGGTGAGCAGCACTGCGTCCACGTGCTGCACCAGTCGTCCCTGGTCCAGGACGGCAAGCTCACGTGTCCCAGGCGCTCCACCACGGACGTCGGCCACGGCCAGAGCCGGCCGATCGGCGACGATCACGGTGCAGCCAGTCGCGCCCGAGGGATGGGTCCAGTGCCCTACGGTGAAGCCGTCGACGGAGAAGGGCGGGTCGCGGAAACGCACGTCACACCTCCGCTGCCCCTACAACCATCCCTAACCCTGGCCGCTCGACGGAGATCGCATCTCGCGTACCGGTCGAGCGGCCCTGAGGCCTGCCGCTACAGGTGCACCGTGAACCCAGGCCGAGCGACGTCGACGTGACTGCCGAATCCTGCCTCGGCTTCGGCCCGGTAGCGTTCCAGGTCGATCTCGGCCCAGAGGTGCGTCAAGAGGAGTCGGTGCGCCCTCGAAGCACGCGCCAGTTCGCCTGCCTGGCGCGCGGTCATGTGACCCTGGCTCGCCACGTCCACTCCCGCTGGCTGGTCGACCAGTGTTCCTTCGCAGACGGCGAGGTCGACGCTCTCGGCGAAGCCGTCCCACGGGGTTCCGGGTCCGGCGTCGGCCAGGTAGGCCAACGTGCTGTGCGCCGCCTGGAGCCGCATTGCCCAGCAGGGGAGGTAGTGGTGCGTCGGGTGGAACGCCACACGGAAACGGCCGACGGCGAGCTCCCGGTCTGGATCGTATTCCCGCACGTCAAACACCGAGTCGAAGAACGCCGCGGATCCCTCGTCGGCGCCCCCGAAGGCCGTCGCGACCCCTTGGAGGAATTCCCGACCGCCGGGCGGCATCCAGAGGGGAATTCGCGCGCCGCTGCCGCCGGGGCCGTACCGGAGACCATAGCGATAGGGCACCAGGTCGAGCGTATGGTCGGCGTGAAGATGAGAGATCAGGATTGCCGTCAGCGCGCGATAGTCGATGTGCTGGCGTAGCACGGCCAGGATATCAGGGCCGCAATCGAGGAGGATGGACGTGTCTCCGTCCTGCACCAGATACCCGGAGCATCCCTGGCCCGGGTTCGGACAGGCACCGGCTCCACCCAGGACTGTGAGCTTCATCGAGCGAGCTCCGGCACCACGTCGAGATGGGACACGTCATCCCAGCAGTCGAGCGCGACACTCCCGCGTCTCCAGGTCAGCTGGGTGACGCTGCAGTTCCTTACCATGTAACGCCCCCAGCCGCCCGTGCCTTCGCCAACCAGTTGGGCGATCCCGGACGCGATAACTCCGCCGTGGGCGACCACCACGATTCGCTCGCCAGCGTGCAGCTTCACCAACCGCTCCAGCGAGTTCCGAACTCGTTCGTGAAAGCCGGCCAGAGATTCACCGCCGGGGAAGGCCGCATCCGATTCGGACGGGTCCTGCAGGTTGCGCCAGAGTTCGGGGTGCCGGCCGACTAACTCCTGAAAGCCCAGTCCCTCGATGGCACCGAAGTCGATCTCCGCCAGGCCGATCTGGTCGGTCGGTTCGATCCCGAGTCGGCGGCCGATCTCGTCCGCGGTGGCCCGGGCTCGGGAAAGCGGGCTCGAATGGAGTGCCGCGACGTCCTCCAGCATTGCGAGTCGGTCAGCGACTCGCGATGCCTGCAGCCGGCCGTTGTTGTTCAACGGAACGTCGGTGCTGCCGTGGAGGAGTCCGAGCGCGTTGCTGGCCGTCTCACCGTGACGCACGAAGAAGATCTCGGTATTCATGGTCGATGCCCCGCTGTCTCCGGGACACGCTTGGCCGTGGGTTTCAGGCTTTGTTCCGCGGGCCGGGACGCGTGCCGGCCGTAGTCGCACAACGCCAGGACTACGCACTCGTCGCAGCGCGGCGATCGGGCGAGGCACACTCTCCGGCCGTGGGCGATCATGCTCAGGTGGAAACTGTAGACGTCCTCCGGAGTCACCTGCGCCTCGAGGCAGTCGTGTGCTCTCTCAGGGGAAACCTGGCTCGATATCAGTCCGATTCGCCGGGCGACACGGAAGACGTGGGTGTCGACCGGGAGTGCCGGACGCCCGCAGGCAAAGAGCAACACGCATGCGGCGGTTTTAGGGCCTACCCCGGGAAGCGACGTGAGCAGCGCCTTTGCCGCGTCGAGCGGGAGGTCCGCGAGGTCGTCGAGTGCCGTCGACCCGTCCTGGCGCAGCAACCGGCACAGCACCTGGAGAATCGAGCGCGCCTTCTGCTCCGCCAGCCCACCGCAGCGTATGGCGTCTGCCACGTCTTCCTCGGACGCCGCTGCCACCGCCGTCCAGCTGTCGAAGCGCGCCTTCAGGCACTCGAACGCGCGCCCAGAATTGAGATCTGACGTGTGCTGCGACAGAATGGTCTGCACGAGCTCGTTCAGCGGATGGTCGTGGCGATTCGCGGCCCAAGCGTGGCGGCCGTACTGCGCTTCGAGTCGGCGCAGTACCGCAGTCGCGCGATTGGGCGGGGAGCAGAAGCACGACCCACTGTCCGTCATGGCTTCATTGTACCCGGGTGTTCGCCGCGGAGATAGGGATCCCTCGAGTGGATCCCGTCCAGCGCGTGGCACCATTGGTGGTTGATCAAACGACTTGCGGACGACCGAGGTCCAGCGTAGCGTCCTGATCAGATGGAGGCGTCAACTTGGCGACCACTCCAACATGACCACGCGCAGTTCCGGCGTGCTGCTCCACGTGACGTCCTTACCCGGCAAACACGGCGCCGGTGACGTCGGCCCCGAGGCGTATCGTTTCGTCGATTTCCTGGCGGCCGGCGGCCAGTCATACTGGCAGATCCTGCCGCCCACGCCGCCTGGCGCGGGAGATTCGCCGTACGCCGCACGGTCGGCAATGGCCGGTAACCCGTCGCTGGTGTCACTCGACGCGCTGGTAGACGAGGGCCTTCTCGACCGCTCCGAAGTCGAGTCGGCAAGATTGTTGAACAACGGTAGGGCAGATTTCGCGGCGGCGGCCGCGGTCAGAGATCGGCTGCTGCGTCGGGCTCACCGCCGAGCCATCGCACGCGGCCGCGGCGACCTGATCGTTGACGTGTGCAGGTTCGTCGAGCGGGAGGCGGCGTGGGTCGAGGACTTCGCACTGTACATGGCGCTGCGTCGTGAGCATCGCGGGCGGCCGTGGTACGACTGGGAGCCCGGTCTCATCGAACGACGGCCGTATCGGCTGACCCTGTGGCGTGATCGGCTGCGGCGGGAGGTCGACTTCCAGACGTTCGTCCAATACCTGTTCGATCGACAGTGGGCTGCCCTCAAGGCGTACGCGAATGGACGCGGTGTCGGTATCGTCGGCGACGTCCCGATCTACGTCGCACTCGACAGCGCGGACGTCTGGGCCCATCAGAGCATGTTCACGCTCGATTTCCGCGGACGGCCGATAGTCACTGCGGGCGTCCCACCCGACATGTTTACCTCGGACGGTCAGCTCTGGGGGAACCCATGCTACCGCTGGGAAGTCGTGGCTGGGACCGGCTACGGCTGGTGGATCGAGCGTTTCCGACGGGCGTTGGTGTTGACCGACCTGGTTCGCGTGGACCACTTCCGGGGGTTCCAGGCGGGCTGGCAGGTGCCCGGCACGGCGAGGACCGCGATCTATGGCGACTGGGTGCCCGGGCCTGGCAAAGAGCTGTTCGGTCACCTGAGCGCGGCGCTGGGCGACCTTCCGATCATCGTGGAGGACCTCGGGGTGATCACTCCCGACGTCGACGCTCTCAGGAATGAGCTGGGTTACCCAGGGATGCGGGTCCTGCAGTTCGCCTTTGGGGGTGACGCGACGAATCCATACCTGCCGCACAACTACGAGTCGAACACGGTGGTGTACACCGGAACCCACGACAACGACACCGCCGTGGGTTGGTACCGACACGTGGCTCCGCACGTCCGCGCGCACCTGCATGATTACCTGGGACAGGAGCCAGCGGAGGCGAACTGGGCGCTGATCCGACTAGCGCTCGCCAGCGTGGCGCACATTGCGATCGTGCCCATGCAGGACGTGCTCGGGCTCGACACAGGTGGGCGCATGAACCTGCCGGGGACGCCGCAGGGCAACTGGGGCTGGCGCCTCCGCGACGACCAGCTGGACCCGAACGTCGCGTCACGTCTGAGGGCGCTCACGGCGACCTACGGACGACTGGCGACGTCGTAGCAGACGTTACCCGCGACGGCGCGGCCGGCGAGGCGCCGTCACGGCTCGATGGGCGTGCGATCGCGGACGTAGCGGAGGTACTCGGTCTCGAGCAGTTCGTTCTCTTCCAGCGGGTGAAAGACGAGGTCGATCGCGACCCAGATGGTCTTGGCGATGGGGTAGAACCCGATCGACACGATCGCGTTGGTGACCAGGCCCAGGCCCATCAGCGGTAGCATCGGGATGTTTGGCCAGGTGGCAATCGATACCCCGACCAGCACAGCCGCAAAGACGAACTCAGTGAACAACAGGTTGATCGCCATCGCGCCGGTCCAGTAGCCCTCTTCACGTTCGAAGTACAGGCCGCAGCTCGGGCAGCGACCCGACATAATCCACCACCGGCGAAAGATCCGACGGTCTCCACAGCCGGGGCAGCGCCGCAGGCAGCCTCGTAAGAGGATCTTCAGACTATCGCGAATTACTCTCACCGGATTCCCTCGACTGTCGGCAGTTGCCAGCCTTCGTCCCCGTAATTGTAGCACCGCCGGTGCATCGCCAGATCTGCCGCGGATACGCCGACAGGTGAAGTCTGGCGACTCCGGCGAGCACGGAACGGTGCCGACCGAGCTGACACGCACCTGGTACGCCAGGCGCGATCGGGCTGACGGCGATGAGACGGGTGCCGAGATACAGTGGACACCGAGAGTTGAACGCTCGTGCGCGGCACGGCGGAGTCGCTCCAACGCGATCGCGGACGCCGGTCGGTTGCGATCAACGTGGTGAGATATGGACGATCGTGGGGAATTCGCCGAGCCGGCGGGCGGTGACGGCGTGCACAGGGAGGAATACGCCCGTTACGCCGATGGAGACGCGGCGGCGCGGCGGGCGGCGGCGATTGAATCGGGACTGCGACTGTACAGGCCGCTCTGTCGATTCGTCGAGCGTGAACTCGTGCGCGTGGCTATCGAGGGGCAGGCAGCGCCGGATTTGACGGTAACGGAGCTGATGGCGTCGATCTACATGACCGCACAGGTGGAAGTTGATAATGGCTGGCCGGACGACGCGATGTTCCCATGGTACCGGCGCCTTGCGAGGAACGAGATTGGGTCTGCGGTCGGAGTATCTGGGAGCGCGGGGGTTGCGTCCGTTTCCGGAGCGCCACTGGCGGGTCTGCTGGATGCCCTGCCGGCCGCGTGGCGGGAGATCTTCGTCCTCAACGCAAAGGATGGGTGGTCGGCTGAGCACGTCGCCGGCTCGCGCGGCATCGACAGCGCGGACGTGAAGGTGATCGTGCGACGTTCCTGGGCATTTATCGGCGAGTGGCTTCGCGAAGAGTCGCGGCGCGCGGCGGCCTGATCAACCGTTGACTAGGCAGTCAGCACGATCGGCCCCCGGCGAGTCGCGATTACGGTGTGTTCGAACTGGGCCGCCGGGGCGCCGTCATCGGTGCGGACGGTCCAACCGTCGTCGGCGACGTGCACCCCGCCGCTGCCAGAGGTGACGATCGGCTCGATGGTGATAGCCAGGCCGTCGACGATGCGTGGTCCAAATCCGGCGCGGCCGACGGCGGGAACGGACGGTGGCTCCCACAGCCGGCTGCCGATTCCGTGACCGGAGAACTGTGGCAGCAACCGAAGACCCTGCCGCTGAACGTACATCTCCATCGCGTGCCCGATATCGCCGATGCGACCACCAACGCGGGCCGCGTCGATGCCCACTCGCAATGCCTCGCGCGCAGTGTCGAGCACCAGCGTGAGACCGAGATGTCCGAAGGAATCACCGCCGACGACGATCGTGGTAGTGGTGTCACCGCAGTAGCCGTTGAGGCCGAGGCCACAGTCGATCTTCAAGAGATCGCCCGCTACCAGCCTGCGCGGTCCGGGTACTCCATGTACCGCCTCGTAGTTGATAGACGTGTTGATCGCCCCAGGGAACCTATTCTGTGTGTAGAACACGGGCTCCCCGCCGACCTTCTCGATGAAGCGCAGGGCGTAGTCGTTGAGTTCCCCGGTCGTGACTCCCGGCCGCGCCTGAGTCACCAGTTCGCGAAGCAGGCGCGCTGTCACTGCGCTGGCCCGCCGTAGGCCCTCCAACTCCTGCAGTGTCCTGGCGACCATCAAACCCTCCTCCAGCACCGGTTCGCTGCGTACACTCGCGTCACCGTATAGACACCGGGCCACCCACTGCCGGTCGATATGGGGGGAAGTCGCCCCATGGCGCGCTCGTTATAGCCCCGCGAGGTCCGAAGCGGTCGGCGCGGGACAGCGGAACGGCCGTTCGATTCGGTACCCCAGCGCGTAGGCGCCCTGCATCCCGGTGTGAATCTCGCGAGTTCCACCGAAGATGACGCTGCCTTTGACGTTGGCCAGCATCCGCTCGATCGTCTGATCTGCGGGAAGTCCGAGTGTATCGCGCACCTCGAGCGCCGCGAGGCATGACTCCGAAGCGATCTCGGCTGCCTGCCACTTGGCCAGGCTGGTCTCTCGCGCACTCGGCTGGCCACGATTCTTGAGGTCGCCGGCCTGATTAATCAACAGGCGGGCACGCTCCACGCCAGACGCCATGACGGACAGGCGCGCAGCCAGCCACTCAGGCGGCGGCCCAGGGCTCCCCACAATGCTGTCGTCTCGGAGCATGGCCACCGTCGCGTCGAGCGCTGCCTGAGCCACGCCGACGGCGCCGGCACCGACGGTATAGAGACCGTTGCCGAGCGCAGCGAGGGCTACGGCAAATCCCTCGCCCTCCCGGCCGAGCAGCGCGTCCGGGCCGACCCGAACGTCCTGCATTACCAAGCTACCGGTCGACCCAGCGCGGATCCCGAGCTTCCCGCGATAGCGCGTCGACGTCAGACCGGGCGTGCCCGTGTCGACCAGAAACGCGGTAATGCCCCGATGACGGAGGGACGGGTCACCAGTAGCGAAGACCAGGACCGTGTCGGCCAGGTCGGCGTGGCTGATCCACGCCTTCTCGCCGTTCAGGATCCATCCGTCGCCGTCGCGCTTGGCTGAGGCGATCAATGCCCCGACGTCCGATCCGGTTCCGGGCTCGGTCAGGGCGAAGGTGGCGAATCGGTCGCCCGAGGCCAGCTGTGGTAGCCAGCGGTCGCGTTGCTCCTCCGTGCCCCACTGCAGAATCGCCAGCGCGACGAGCGCCAGATGCACCGTGACCGTGATCTGATGGGCCGTGTCGACCCGGCCGAGTTCCTCGCAGAGCACCGCCAGCGCGCGGTAGTCCTGACCGCCGCCGCCGTAATGTGGCGGAAGGCACATACCCAGGAACCCGGCTTCCGCGAGCGCGGCAATGCCACACGGGTTCATCAATTCGTCACGGAACTCCCCGGCGACTGTCGACACCAGAGCGCTGGACGCGAGCTCCTTGACGCGGACGCGGAGCGTCGCAAATGGATCCCGAATGCCAGCCCCGTCGTACATCGATCCTCCGCCGTTTGAGACTGCGGGTGCCACAACCCGCCGTTCCGCGTCGAGCCCCGGGCCGGATTGTAGCAACCCATCGCTCCCTAATCGGCTCCGGCATGTCGCTGAATAAGCAGAGTGAAGTGACAAATCCTGAATTTCGGCGCAGTCGGCCGCGGCCGCGTGTGGGAGCGAGCGGATGTATACCGAGCGCTTATTCACCGATGGACTCGCCCAGGTAGCTTACCCGGTCGCGGACGAGGAGCCGTGTTCCGCCATTTTCGACTCCCGTCTAGTGCTCCGTTCCTCATAGGCGGTAGACGAAACAGCGACGGAGTTGCCGATGGCGTCGCGGGGGACGCCCCCAGACCCAGGGCTTGGCCCGTCGGTTGAGTTGCTTCGTCGCCAGTTCGGTGGCCGTCTCGATCTCCGTATGATCGGCGAAGCTCTGGCCGGCCAGGGCGTCCCGCCGAAAGAGCCGCCACCACCCCTCAATCAGGTTGAGCCAGCAGGCGCCTGTGGGCAGTGGCACCAGCTGCACGCGCGGATGCTCGGCCAGCCACGCCTGGATCGGCGCGCTCGTGTGGCTGGAGAGGTTGTCGGCGATCAGGGAGAGGTCCCCGTCGGGGTTGGCCGCATCGATCGCCGTCAGCAACTGCAGAAAGCCCGCGGTGTTGCGCGCGGGCGCGGTGAGCGTCAGGGCCTGGCCATCGCCGGGACGCAGCGCCCCCTAGACCCAGACCTTGTCGGGGCCGCGCCCGTAGTCCAGCGGCGCTTTGATCCGGTGCCCGTTCACCGACCAACCCGGTGCCAGCGCGAAGGTGCGCGGGCTCACCGGCCCAAGTTCATCGAGGCAGAGGACCGTCGCCCCCGCGGGCGGCTGGGTGTAGAGGGCGACGATCCGCGCCCTTTTGGGACGAAGTCCGGGTCGGTACTCTCGATCCAGGTGCGGGGATGGCGCCAGCGCACCCCCTCCTTGCGCAGGATGCGCCGGATCTGGCTGCGCTCGACCTGGATGCCCTGCTCGTGCGCGGCCCGGGTGAGCGCGTCGAGGCTCCACTGGGCGTCCTGGTCGGGCTCCGCGGCGGCGAGTCCCTCGCTGACGCGCTCGGCTCGGCCGGGTGGCGTCGAGCGTGCCAGCCGGATGAGCGTCCCGCGTTCCTGCTCGGTCAGGCGCGGCTTGCGCCCGCCTCCTGGCCGATCGCCCAGCCCGTCGAGACCGTCCGCGTTGAAGCGGACGAGGCGCTCCCGGACCGTCTGCGGGTGACAGCCGAGGGCGGCGGCGATGGCCGTAGTGCGTTGACCCGCCCAACTGCGGACGATCATGCGGGCGCGCTGGATCCAGTCGCCGGGGGCATGGCGGCTGCCCGCCAGCTTGTGGACCCGGCGTTCTTCCTGCGCATCCAACGGTGCACGGGCAAAGAGCAGCTTCGGCATGGCGGCACCCTCCCTCGCAATGGTCGGCTGCCGCCGCACTTTTCACACCTCCGTTGCGGAATGCAGCACTAACGGCGGACCGATCTTGCAGGTCGTCGGCCCCGGCGACAACCACTGGCCGATGGTGCACGTGGACAACCTGGCCGAGGGCTACCGGCTGGCGGCTGAGTGCGGGCTCTCAAGCGAGATCTTCAACCTGGGCGACGGTGCCACGCCGAAGGTGCGCCAGATGGTCGCGGCGATCGTCGAGACGGCAGGCTACGAGGGCCGGGTCGAGT
>DATKRJ010000143.1:0-5884 GCA_035532355.1 Thermomicrobiaceae bacterium
GCGGTCGAGCTCAGACACGTCTGCGACGGCTGACCCGTGCCGTTGGGGTTCGCCGCGGCCAACGCGACCGAACTGCCGCCGACCGCCAGCGCCCCGGCCAGCACCAAGCCGAGTGCGAGCCGTTTGACTCGAACTGTTGCCGGAGCGTGCAGAGCGTGCATCGAGTCCTCCCTCCCGTGTCCCCTGACGGCGTCTGGCGCCGCCACGCATGAGCCTGCGTCGAGGGGAGTACGATGGAGAGGACCCATCGGATGGCCCGCGGGTGCGGGGCGCAAGCGACTTGCGATGGGAACTGGAGAGGCCACGCGCTGCCCGACCCGAACCCGCCCATCCAGAGCCGGATACCGCACCCGGACCCCAGAGCCCCGTGAGAGGAGTGACCCCGTGACCACGCTCCAGGAGCTGCGCCGCCTGCACGGCATGAGCGCGGAGGACCTGGCCCGCCGTATCGGCGTGGCCCCCGCCGTCGTGCTCGACTGGGAGTCCGGCGAGACCTCGCCCAACGACCGCCAACTGGCCCTGCTGGCGCGCATCTTTGGCGTGTCGCAGAACGCGCTCGCCGACGCCACCACGCTCACTCCGATGCCCGGCCCGGTCGGGCGCGGCGGCACCGGCGCCAACGCGAACGCCTCCGAGTCGCCCCGACCCGCTGCCATCGAGGGCTGAGCCGGTCGGTGCGCCCCGCGCCCGTGGCGACGAACGGCGGTGCCCGCGGCGTGGGTGGCGGCTCAGCGACTCTCCTGGACGGCCGGCACCCCGACGGCGGCCAGGAGTTGGTCCTTCTGCTGGTCGGAGAGGTACGACCCACCGCGCCCGCCGGGCGTCTGGTTGAAGGCCACCAGGTCGGTCAGATCGCCCGTCCAGCGGAAGCGGGGCGTCGCCGACGTGGTGGTCGGGTACCAGTAGCGGTTGTTCGCGCCGCGGTTGTTCGATGCCGGCCGGTAGAGCATGCCGGCGTAGTCCTCGAGCCAGCGCAGCGCGTAGCGGCTCCCCGGGCTGACGTCGTCGGTCGCGGCGATCACGTTGTCGTGGACGAAGTCGGCCACCACCGGGCTGGCGTCCGGGCGCTGTTGGGACAGGACCGTAATGCCGCTGACGTTCCAGGCCAGCACGTTTCCGCCGACCTCGGTGTGGTCGGCGCTGCTGAGGAGGATTCCGGCCGACCCCCAGGCCACCGGGTTGCCCCAGCCGTTCTCCCAGACCGCGTTCCCGATCAGGCGCCCGCCATGGCTAACCTCGTAGCTGATGCCGGTGCCGGCGTTGTCGTGGACGCGATTGCCGGTCACTGTGGCGCTCACGCAGCCGATGTCGAACCAGAGCCCGGCCCCGAAGTTCCCGTCGACGAGGTTCCCGCCGACCACCGTCCCCGACGACCGGGTGATCTTGGCGCCGCCGGCCTCCCAGGAGGGGTCGAACTCCTCGGTGTTGTTGTCGTGGATGTGGTTGTCCTGGACGACGGTGCCGGCCGTGTCGTCGAGCGACAGCCCCTCCTGCCCTCCCCGGGAGATGTCGTTGTGGATGACGCGAAGGCCGGGCGCGCCGCTCAGGAACACGACGGCCCCCGCCGCGTCGCTCAGCGTGTTGTCCCGCATGGTCCAGCCGGCGTAGCCGTCGTTCTCGATTGCGCCGTGCTGCGGGGACGAGGCCGCGTCGCGCATGGTGAACCCCTGGATCGTGACGCCGGCCGCCGCGCCCATGATCCAGTGCTGCCGCGTCGTTACCTCGACCGTGTGACCGGCCGGATCGTCGCCCAGGATCACGCGGCGCGACTCGTCGATCGCGAACTGGCCGGGTCCGGGGTTGCCGCCGACCTGGAACAGGGGACGGCCGTCGACGAAGACCTGCTCGGGCCAGCCGCAGCGGCCGTTGCTGTTCGGCAGGCAGGCGACCTTCGGGTGGGGGAAGTCGGGCAGCGTCCCGCCCAGCCAGACGCCGCCGGCCTCCGTCCATGCGGTCCAGAGATCGCTGCCGCGGATCTCGGCGCCCGGCTGCCCGACCAGCGTGAGCGGCTTGCTGATGGTAACCTGCTCCCGGTAGATGCCGGGCGGCACCGAGACGACGGCGCCCGGTGGCGCGGCGTCGACCATCTCCTGGATCGTACGAGGGTAGGTGACGGCGAGCGGGTTCCCGGCCCGGCACGCGGCGAGCACCAGGGCCAGCGCCACCGCGGCCAGCAGCCGTCGGCGCGTAGCCGGGCCCGGACGACGCATCATGCTCTGGGCGTGGCCCGCCATCGGCTCACAATCGTGTGGAGGTCGCGCGCCGTCCGTGCCCCACTGGGGATGCACCGAGTCTCCCCGGCCGGCTAGCGCGCGCCGCCCTCCGGCTTGGCCGCGCCCTCGCCCTTCGGCTGGATTACCATGACCGGCGTCTGGCCCAGCTTGAGGATGCGCTCGGCCACGCTGCCGAAGACGAGGCGGGCGATCCCGCTCCGCCCGTGCGTGGCCATCACGGTCAGGTCGGTGTCGGCCTCCCGTTCGAACGCCAGAAGCTGCTCAGCCGGGAAGCCCTCGAGCGTCTCTGTCTTGACGCGCAGTCCCTCGGCCTGCAGCCGGCCGGCCACCGTCGCGAGGTACTCCCGGGCCTCGTCGTCCAGCCGGTCGATCACCTCGTTGATCGCCTCGGCGGCGGCCGGGGTCTGCGACTCGGGCGTGAGCATGGCGTAGACCTGCGCCGTCTCGGCGACCCGCACCAGCTGCAGCTCGGCGTTGAAGATCTTCGCCAGATCCACCGCGTAGGCCAGCGCCGCCTCCGCGTAGCTCGACCCGTCGAGCGCCACCAGAATCGAGCGCACCATGGCCTGTCCGGCGCGCGCCATGCCGGAGCGAATCAGCAGGACCGGCGCTTCGGCGCTGCGCACGACTCGATCGGCGACACTGCCGTAGAGCCAGCGGCCGATGCCGCTGCGCCCATGGGTGGTCATCACGACCAGCGGGTCGGACATCTCGGCCGCGCGGTCGATGATCTGCTCCGCCGGGTCGCCGACCGCGGTGCTGACCTGGACGCGGTCCCCGAACGCACGCGCCTTGCCCTGGAGGTACGCCCGCGCCTCGTCCTGGGCCGCGGCACCCGCGTCCGACGGCACCACCCGCAGCAGGTGCAGCGGCGCCGAGGAGCGCTCCGCGATCGCCACCGCGTAGGGCAGTGCCTCCTCCGCCAGTTGCGATCCGTCCAGGGGCACCACGACCGTCCCGATCATCGGTTCCGCTCCCATCTCACGCTCGTCGCCGCCTCGGTCGCGGGCCGGCCCGGCGTCGCGGCGCGGCAAACCGCCCGGCACATCCGCGGGCACTCCCACACGCCAGTCTAGCCGACGCCGTCGCGCAGCGGAACCCGCCGGCGCGCCGCAGCAGGGCGATACCGTCGCGCCCCTCACGAGGCGATCAGGGTGAACCCTTCGTAGTCCTTGGCCGCGATCTCGTCGCACAGCTGGCGGTAGTGCCCGACCCCGCCGACGTAGGGCATGAAGACGCGCGGCTTGCCGGGGATGTTCGCCCCCATGTACCAGGAGTTGGCCCGCGGGTAGAGCGTCCGGTTCGCCACCTCGTTGACGTGCTCGACCCACGCGTCCTCCGCCGCGACCGACGCCTCGATGCCCTGAAGGCCGCGCTCGCACAGGTAGTCCAGGCAGCCGGCGACCCAGTCGACGTGCTGCTCGATCGAGACCATCATGTTGCTGAGCACGGAGGGGCTGCCCGGGCCGGTGATCATGAACAGGTTGGGAAAGCCAGCTGAGGCGATGCCGAGGTAGGTGCGCGGGCCCGCCGCCCACTTCTCTTTCAGCGCGCAGCCGCCCCGCCCGCGGATGTCGACCGCAAAGAGCGGCCCCGTCATGGCGTCGAAGCCGGTGGCGAAGACGAGGCTGTCCAGTTCGTATGCGGCGTCGCGCGTGCGCAGCCCGGTCGGGGTGATCGCCTCGATGGGTGCCGTGCGGATGTCGATCAGCGTCACGTTGCCCCGGTTATAGGTCTCGTAGTAGTCGGTGTCGAGCGGCAGGCGCTTGGTGCCGACCGGGTGGTCACGCGGGCAGAGCCGCTCGGCCACGGCCGGGTCGTGGACGATCTCCCGGATCTTGGCGCGGTGGAACGCGGCCGCGGTCTCGTTGGCGTCCCGGTCCGTCAGGAGGTCGGCGAAGGCCGAGGTGAAGCCGAAGCCGCCGTGTTCCCAGCGCCTCTCATACTCGCGCTCGCGCTCCTCGGGCGTCGCCTCCAGCGCGGATTGCTCGTTGCGCTCGACGACGAATCCCCCGCGCGACTCGCGGGCCTCGCGCCGGAACTCGGTGTAGTGCGCCTTCACCCACCGCTCGTAGTCGGGGTCCAGCGGCCCATTCCGGGCGGGAAAGGCGAAGTTGGGCGTCCGCTGGAAGACGAAGAGGTGCGCCGCCTGCCGGGCAATCATCGGGATGGCCTGGATGGCGGAGGCGCCGGTGCCGATGATGCCCACCCGCTGCCCGCTGAAATCGACCGGCTGGTGCGGCCAGTTGCCGGTGTGGTACCGGGGTCCCCGGAAGCTATCCCGGCCCGGGAATGCCGGCACCTGCGCCGTCGAGAGGCAGCCGACCGCCATGATGCAGAAGCGCGCCGCGATCCGCTCGCCACGGTCGGTGGCGACGAGCCAGCGGTTCGTCGCCTCGTCGAAGTGGGCGGCGGTCACGCGCGTCTCGAACCGGATGTCGCGCCGCAGGTCGAAGCGGTCGGCGACGTGGTTGATGTAGCGCAGGATCTCCGCCTGGCCGGCATAGCGCTCGCTCCAGTGCCACTCCTGCTGCAGCTCGTCCGAGAAGGAGTACGAGTAGTCCAGGGTCTCGATGTCGCAGCGGGCGCCGGGGTAGCGGTTCCAGTACCAGGTGCCGCCGACGCCGTCACCCGCCTCGTAGACGCGCGCCCAGAGGCCGAGCCCGCGCAGGCGGTGGAGCATATAGAGCCCGGCGATCCCGGCGCCGACGATGACCGCGTCGAACTCGGTGTCCGGCTGCGCCGCGGCCGCCGCCGGTTGCGCTTGCACCTGGGCCATCGCTTGCCCTCCCTGAGACTGGCGCGCTCCTTCACGGCACCATGAGGTAGCGGCAAGCCTACGCCGGGCGTACCGCCGTGTCGAGGTAGCGCTGCGCGTGGTTCCCGCCTCCGACCAGCGGAGCCGCTACAGGATATAGCCGCCGTCCACCGGCAGCGCCACGCCGGTGACGAAAGAGGCCGCCTCCGAGCACAGCCAGACGACCGCCTGCCCGACCTCCTCGGGCGTGCCGAGCCGGCCCATCTGCCGGCGGGCCATCGCCGCAAGCTGGTCGGAGTTGAAGGCGCGCTCGACCATCGGCGTGTCGATCACCCCGGGGCAGACCGCGTTCACCCGGACGCCCAGGTCCCGGAACTCTCGGGCCGCCGACAGGGTCATCCCGACCACCGCGTGCTTGCTCGCCCCGTAGGCGAAGAGCCCGGTCGCGCCGCGCAGCCCGGCGACCGAGGCGGTGTTGACGATCGCGCCGCCGCCCTGGGCGAGCATCTGCGGAATCTCGTACTTCATCGAGAGCCAGACTCCCTTGAGGTTCACGGCCAGCACGCGATCGAAGACGTCCTCGGGGTAGTCCAGGAGCGAGCCGCCCGCCCCCTCGATACCCGCGTTGTTGTGGGCGTAGTCGAGCCGGCCGAACCGCTCGACGGCGGTGCTCACCAGCCCGGCGACCTCGGCGGCCACCGTCACGTCGGTGCGGACGAACGTCGCCTCGCCGTCCCGCACACGGATCAGCGAGACCGTCTCCTCGCCCCAGTCGAGCACGACGTCAGAGACGAGGACGGACGCGCCGGCCGCGGCGAAGGCCAGGGCGGAGGCCCGGCCGATCCCCGAGCCCGCGCCGGTCACCAGCGCGACTCTACCGCGCATGCCCCCC
>DATKRJ010000144.1:0-17086 GCA_035532355.1 Thermomicrobiaceae bacterium
CGAAGCAACGGAGGCGTGGCCGGAGCGCCTGGTACGGCCGGAGCCGGATCACGGTCGTGCTCTGGCTCGTGCTCGTCGTGTGGATCGTGGTCGCGCTGGCGGACGTCTCGCGAGCGGTGACCGGAGGGTCCGTTGCGGCGCTGCTGGGCGGCGTCGTGGCGGCCGGCGCACTCCTGTGGCTACAGATCCGGCGGCGGCGGGCGCACCGCGCGCGGGTGGCGTCGCTGCGGGATCTGCTGGCGCTATCCCCACCCGCGTTTGAGCGAGCGGTGGCCACACTGCTGCAGCGGCGCGGCTATCGGCGGGTGGAGCGAATCGGCGGCGCGGGGGACCTGATGGCCGACATCCGGGCGGTCGACCCGAGTGGTCGGTCGGCCGTGGTGCAGTGCAAGCGGTACGCGCCGCAGAAGAAGGTTAGCTCGCCGGAGGTTCAGGCGTTCATCGGCATGGTGCGGGTCCACCATCACGCGCAGGTGGGCCTGTACGTGACGACCTCGTCGTTCACCGACCCGGCGCGGGCGCTGGCCCGCGAGCACGGGATCATGCTGGTCGACGGGGCGACGTTGTCCGATTGGGTGGGCGGCGGGCGGGGGCCGCGTCGCGTCGAGCGCCGTCCCGCGACGGCCGTGAATGGTGAGCCGGTGAGCCGCACCGTTCGCCGGCCCGGCGCATCCGCACCGACGGTTGGGCGACCGGCGGGCGCGCCGCTCGCGGCGGAGCTGCCGGACGACATCGCGGATGCGCCCGGCGACGCGCGGTAGGGCGCGACTCAAGGCGGTTTCCGGCCACGGTGGACGAAAACCCCGTGCGAGTTGTCGCGGCCGAGCATGCCGAGTCGCGCTAAGGGGTGGGGTTCGGCGTCGCCGCGGGTGAGGCGATCGGCGTCGCCGATGGAGTTGCCGCGGGCGTAAGGGTCACGGGACCGCCGGTGTGGACCAGGCGCAGCGCGGATGGCGTGGGCGATGCGCTCCCGGCGCAGCCTGTCAGCAGGGCCATCGACAGGCAGATAGCGAATAGCCGGCGCACGCGATCCCTCCTCGATCCGACGCGGATCACTCCGACCACGACTGAATTGCGGCCGCCTCGGCATCCTCCGGTAGAGCCGGCCTCCGGTAGGGGCAACCAGCCGAATGGGCGCCAGACGGTGCCGGCCGCGCTCGACGGCGCGACCCGGACGCGCTCATTGCCCGGCCAGCCGGGCGACGACCGGCGCCAGCGCGTCCATTAGCTCGTCGGCCACCAGAATGTAGGAGATCCCGAGCGACTTGCGTCGGCGCCGCAGCGTGTCGCACATCTCGTCGGTCGAGCCGGCCAGCGCGGTCACGGCACCGGAGCGCGCCAGGGCGTCGGCGGTCAGTCCCAGCTGCGCCGCGACGAAGCGTGGTACGCGGTCACCCACCGCCATAAGGTTGAGGTTCAGCTCCAGGCCGTCGAAACGCTCGGGAGCCGCCGCGCGCAGCCGGCCGACCTTCTCCGCCAGGGCCGCCTCGGTCTCAGTGGGGGCAACACCGAGCGCGACGATATCGGCCTCGCGCGCCGCCAGTGCCAACAGGCGCGGCCCGCTGCCGGCCACCAGGATGGGAGGGTGGGGCTGCTGGATCGGGCGCGGGCTGACCTCGGCCGCCGAGACCGTGTAGTGCGTGCCGGTCGTGGTGGCGCGGTCGCTCGCCAGCAGCGCCTTCAGGGCCGTCAGCGACTCCGCCAGTCGCGCCAGCCGGACGCCACCCGAGGCGAGCGGCAGGCCGAGCATGCGATAGGTTCGCTCGGCCCCGGGGCGCCCGGCGCCGATCCCCAGTTCGACACGGCCGCCGGAGAGCAGGTCCAGCGTGGCGACATCTTTGGCCAGCAACACGGGATTGCGAAAGTCGTTGGCCAGCACATAGGTGCCGAGCCGCAGCGTCCGGGTGGCGGCCGCCGCCACGGCAAGGGCAGGCAGCGGCGCCAGGGTGTACTGCAGGGTGTCGGGCACCACGAGAGTTGCGTAGCCCAACGACTCGACCCGACGAGCCCTGTCAGCCCACTCCTCGCCGCTGGGCGCCATCGCGGCGACGACCCCGAAGCGAAACGCATGCTGTGCCATCAGTGGTCTCCTCCCCAGCTGTCCAATCTCTCTCCAGCCGGCACCGGGCCGCGGGCCGGCACGACGAGCTTGACGGTAGAGCCTGCCCCGGGGGGAGAGTCAAGCGGCTGGTGCTGCGCTCAGCCCCCTGTTCCCCTCCCAAATCTCGGGAGAGGGGAGGCGAGCGCCGACGGGCCGGGGTGAAGGGGGACCGGTCAGCGTGCCTCGGGGAAACGGTCGCGGTCGTGGGGCGCGTCCCAGTCGACGATCGGCCCCCTGGGCACGATGCGCGTCGGGTTGATGTGCGGGTGGCTGCGGTAGTAGTGCTGCTTGATGTGGTCGAAGTCGACCGTCTCACCGAAGCCCGGCCGCTGGTAGAGGTCGCGAGCGTAGCCCCAGAGGTTCGGGTAGTCGACCAGCCGCCGCAGGTTGCACTTGAAGTGGACGTAATACACGGCGTCGAAGCGCACCAGGGTGGGGAAGAGGCGAATGTCGGCCTCGGTGAGGCGGTCGCCGACGAGGAAGCGCTGGTGGGACAGGCGCTCCTCCAGCCAGTCGAGCCGGTTGAAGACGACGTCGACGGCCTCGTCGTACGCCTGCTGGGAGGTAGCGAAGCCGGCCCGGTAGACGCCGAAGTTGACCTCGGCGTAGAGCACCTCATTGAGAGCATCGATGTCGTCGCGCAGGTGCGCGGGGTAGAGGTCGACGCCGGGGCGGGCGTAGGCGCCGAACTGGGTCTCGAGGTCGAGGGTGATGTCGGGGAAGTTGTTGCTGACCAGGCGCTTCGTCTGGCGATCCCAGACACAGGGGACGGTAAAGCGGTCGGAGAAGTCGGGGTCGGTGGCCAGGTAGGCCTCGGACAGGAACTTGAAGCCGTTGACCGGGTCGGGCCGCTCGAGAAAGGCCCAGCCGCGCTCGTCGCGGAACGGGTCGACGATCGAGAGCGAGAGGGTGTCCTCGAGCCCGAGAAGCTTGCGGGCGATGATCGTCCGGTGCGCGAAGGGGCAGGCCAGGGAGACGTAGAGGTGGTAGCGGCCGGGCTCGGCCCGAAAGCCGGATGAGCCGTCGGCGGTGATCCGCCCCTTGATCGGGTAGTCCGGCGTCTTCACGACTCCCGAGGTCGTGAGCTTGACCCCGCGACCCGGCATGGCGCTCGCCTGGTCGGTCGCCGTCATGGATGTGCCCCCTTCGATTCGGGAAGCTCGTCGATCCCGATGCCCGCAGCTGGTTGGCCGGAGAGTACCACAGGCGCGCGGGGCTCCGATGGCGAACGAGGGCGGGAGGTGGTGAGTGGAGAGGCGGGGCGACGGGTGAGTTCTTCCCGCCGCCCCGCGGATCGTCCGGCTATGCCCCGGCGGGCTTGGAGGTGGCGTGCAGCGCGGACACGCCCGCCGCGCGCAGCCGCTGCTCGAGCGCGGGCAGGTCACGCTCGACAATCTGCTCGAGCGCGTCGAGCTGGGCATCGATCGCGCCGGCCAGAGCGTCGTAGGCCTCCTGCTCCTGGCGGGTCGGCCGGCTGTCGGCGCTCTCGACGAAGCTGGTCAGCGCGGCGAGCTGGCCGTTGAGCCTCGTTGGGAACTGGCGCGGGTCATCGCCCTTGGCCTGGATCAGCGCGGACTCGACGGCGCCGAGCTTGCGGCGCAGCTCGGCCGCCGCCGTGGCGATGGCCGTCTCACCGTCGCGCCCCTTCGCCCGGCGCTCGGCCTCGGCGAGGTCGCGGCGCAGGTTGCGGGCGGTGTTGACCGCGTCATGGGTCGCGGAGAGCTTGTCGCGGATCTTCATCAGCAGGTCGAACTGGGCCTGCAGGTCCTCCTGACTGGCGGCGACGCGCGGGTCCTTCAGGATCTTGAAGGTCGCCGTCTGCTCCCGGCCGTCGACCGAGAGGCGCACCTGGTAGGTTCCCGGGGCGACTTCGGGTCCTTCCAGGTAGCCCTCGACGGTCTTGTCGCCGGGAACCTTTGACGCTCCGGGGTAGCGCATGTCCCAGACGAAGCGGTGGAGGCCGGCCTCGGCCGCGACGCGTGGCTCCTTCTTCTCCTCGTCACCCGACGACGGCGTGCCCCCCTCGATCTGGCGCTGCTCGAGCTCGAACGGCTCCAGGTCGCGGTCCGCGTCGGCACTGGGCTTCTCCGACCCCTTGCTGGAGAAGGTACGGATCTCGTCGCCGCCCGCGGTCAGGAAGGTGAGCGTGACCTCGCCCTCGGGTTTGGCCGCGAGGGTGTAGGTGACGATGACGCCGTGTGGCGGGTTCTTGCCGGCGTCGAGGAACTGCATGTCGGGCACGTTCGTCGGCTGCTCGCGCTTCCAGTAGCTGACGACGACCGGTCCGGCCATGGAGTAGCTGACGTCGGTGGTCGACTCGCTGCCGTAGCCCTTGTAGGTCTTGAGCCGCGGCGTATCGCGCGGAGTGAAGAGCTTCGTGGTGCCGGCCGCGGACGGGGCGTACTCACGCAGCGGGCTGAGGTCGTCGAGGATCCAGAAGGAGCGGCCATGCGTGGCGACCACGAGGTCGGAGTCCTTCACGATCAGATCGTGAATTGGGCAGACCGGCAGGTTGGACTGCACGCGTTGCCAGGAACCGCCGTCGTCGAACGAGACGTACACGCCGGTCTCGGTGCCGGTGTAGAGCAGCCCCTGTCGCACCGGATCCTCGCGGACGGTGCGGGTGATCTCGCCGCTCGGGAAGGCGCCGTCGATGCGCCGCCACGACTGGCCGTAGTCGGTCGTCTTGAACAGGTAGGGCCGGTACTCGTCGAGTTTGTAGCGCGTGGCGGCGACGTAGGCGGTGCCGGCGGCGTGCGGCGAGACCTCGATGACCGAGACGAGCGACCAGGCCGGGAGGTCGGACGGGGTGACGTTCTGCCAGGAGGCGCCGTTGTCGCGCGAGACGTGGATCAGTCCGTCATCGGAGCCGGCCCAGAACACGCCGCGCTCGTGGGGCGACTCGGCGAAGGCGAAGATGGTGTCGTAGACCTCGGCGCCGGTGTTGTCCTTGGTGATCGGCCCGCCCGATGGCTGCTGCTTCTGCGGGTCGTTGCGCGTGAGGTCCGGTGAGATGGTCTCCCAGGACATGCCCTGGTCGGTCGAGCGATGGACGTGGTTAGACGTCACGTAGAGCACGTTGGGGTCGTGTGGCGACAGGAGGATCGGGTAGGTCCACTGGAAGCGGTACCGCAGGTCCTGGGCGCCGTTGCCCATGCCCTGGACGACCGGCCAGACGGTGATGTTGCGCACGTGACCGGTGCTGTGGTCGTAGCGCAGCAGCCGGCCGTTGCCCTCGCCGCTGCCGATGGCGCCGGCGAAGACGATGTTCGGGTCATCCGGGCGCACCGCGATATAGCCCGACTCGCCACCGCCCGGCTCATACCACTCGGTCTCGCCGATGGCGCCGTTGACCGACATGCTGGGGACGGTAATGGCGGTGTTGTCCTGCTGCGACCCGTAGACCCGGTAGGGAAGCCGGGTGTCGGTGGTGACGTGATAGAACTGCGCGGTCGGCTGGTTGAGGAGCGTGGACCAGGAGCGGCCGCCGTTGTACGTGACGGTGGCGCCGCCGTCGTTGCCCTCGACCATGCGCAGCGAGTCGTGGGGGTCGATCCACAGGTCGTGGTTGTCGCCGTGCGGTGTGGGGATCGACTGGAAGGTCTTGCCGCCGTCGATCGACTTCCAGCAGTCGCCGTTCATAACCCAGACGGTGTCGGCGTCGGAGGGGTCGGCGTAGATGTGCATGTAATACCAGGCACGCCAGCGCAGGCCCGGCTGCTCGGACTGGCGCTGCCAGGTGGCGCCGCCGTCGTCGGAGCGGAAGACGGCGCCGTCGTTGGCCTCGACGATGGCGTAGACCCGGTCACGGCGGGCCGGTGACGCGGCGATGCCGATCTTGCCGAGCAACCCGCTGGGCAACCCCTCGTTGCGCGTAATCTCCTCCCAGGTGTCGCCGCCGTCGGTGGTCTTGAAGATGCCGCACTCCGGGCCGCCGCTGGTCAGGTTCCAGAAGTTGCGCCGCACCTGGTAGATGGTCGCGTAGATGATGCGCGGGTTGGCCGGATCCATCGACAGGTCGACCGCGCCGGCGTCGGGGCCGCGGTAGAGCACCTTCTCCCAATGCCCGCCGCCGTCCTTCGAGCGGAAGACACCGCGCTCCTCGTTGGGGCCGAAGGCGTGCCCGAGGGCCGCGACGAAGACGACGTCCGGGTTGGTGGGGTGCACGGCGATGTCACCGATGTGGCGGGTATCGGCCAGGCCGACGTTGCGCCAGGTCTTGCCCCCGTCGGTCGAGCGGTAGACGCCGTCGCCGTGCGAGACGTTGCCGCGCAGGGTCGTCTCGCCGGTGCCGACGTAGATGACGCTGGGATCGGACTGGGCGACGGCGATGGCCCCCACGGCGGCCGTGTTGAAGTGGCCGTCGGAGACGTTCTCCCAATAGGTGCCACCATCGACCGTCTTCCAGACGCCGCCGGCGCAGGCGCCGAAGTAGAAGACGGCAGCGTCGCCTGGGTCACCGGCCACGGCGACGACGCGGCCACCGCGATGTGGTCCGATCAGGCGCCAGGCCATGCCGGGCGTCCCGGTGAGCAGGCCGGTCGACGCGCTCTGCTGCTCCTGCATGTAGTGTGTCCCTCCCTCGCTACGGCTCGCGTTCAGCCGGCGCACAGTGTCCCATGCCCGGCGGATCTTGCAAACCGCGGCAGGAGCACGCGGGAGCACGCACAGCGGGGCTACGTCGCGCGCAACGGGCCGGTGTAGACTGCGCCGAGGTCGCCGGAGGTCGCGGCGGCCTTTGCGGCGGGTGAGCGACGAGGGGGGCCGATGAGCGGGCAGGCGCTGTCGGGCGTGCGGGTGGTCGACCTGACCCGGGTGATGACCGGGCCGTACTGCACCATGCTGCTGGGCGACATGGGCGCCGACGTGGTGAAGGTGGAGCAGCCGGGCAAGGGGGACGACACCCGGGCCTGGGGACCGCCGTTCATCGGCAGCGAGAGCGCGTACTACCTGAGCGTCAACCGCAACAAGCGCGGGATCACGCTGAACCTCAAGAGCGAGCCGGGGCAGGAGATCCTGTGGCGGCTGATCGAGCGGGCCGACGCGGTGGTCGAGAACTTCAGCCCCGGCACGGTCGAACGGCTGGGGTTCGGCTACCAGGCCGTGCGGGCGCGCCGGCCGGACGTCGTGTACTGCTCGATCTCAGGTTTCGGCCAGGACGGGCCCGGGCGTGACCGGACGGCCTACGACCTGATCGTGCAGGGCATGTCGGGCCTGATGAGCGTGACCGGCTTCCCGGGCAGCGAGCCGACGCGATTCGGCGTGCCGATCGCCGACATCGCGGCGGGGATGTTCGCGGCCTACGCGATCGTCAGCGCGCTGTTCCACCGCGAGCGGAGCGGCGAAGGGCAGTACATCGACACGTCGATGCTCGGCGGGCAGCTCTCGCTGCTGACCTATCAGGCGGGGATCTACTTCGCGACTGGCGAGGCGCCCGGCCAGACCGGCAACGCGCATCCGATCGTCGCCCCCTACCAAACCTTCCGCACCGCCGACGGCTACGTGAACATCGCCTCGGGCAACGACGTGATGTTCGGCCGCCTCTGCCGGGCGATGGGCCTGGAGCGGCTGCTGGGCGACCCGCGCTTCGGCGACAACGCCGGGCGGATCACCCGGCTGGCGGAGCTGGTGGCGGAGCTGGAGTCGGCGCTGACCCAGTATGAGACGGTGGAGGTGGTGCGGCGGCTGGACGCGGCTGCGGTGCCGTCCGGGCCGATCAACACGGTGCCGCAGGCGTTCGCCGAGCCGCAGGCGGAGCACTACCGGATGCGCCAGCGCGTGCCGCACGCCACGCTCGGTACGGTCGATCAGGTTGGGTTTCCCTACGCCATGAGCGGCACGCCGTGCGAGATCCGGCAGGCGCCGCCGGTACTCGGCGAGCACACCGATCAGGTGCTGGGCGAGCTCGGGTACAGCTCGGAGCAGGTCGCGGTCCTGCGCGACCAGGGAGCCGTCTGACCGGAGGCCGGCCGGTTCGCCTTGCGTGAGGTGACGTTGACCTCCACGGACCACTGATCACCGCCCGGACGAATGACCCAGGGGTACCACCGCCCCTTGGCCGAGCAGTTGGCGAGACTGGTGTGGCGGATGACGTCGTCGCCGCGATTAGTGGTAGCGGCAACGAGCCGAACGTGCTGTCCGGGGCGCGAGTCGCGACTGCGAACTGGCCGCCCTGGAGATCTGTGTGCCCGCCGAACCGATCGAGCAGATCGAAGACGCGCACGTCGTGATTGCCCAGAGCGTGTGCGAGACATCCCGCCGGCAGCCCCGTGCGGACGGCACCCTTCGAACGGTCCTCGGCGAGGTCGGCGTCGAGCCGGCGGTCGCGGATCTGCCGTGAGCGACCGGCCCGGCTCGATCCGTCCGCGGGCGCAGTCCGTCGTTTTGCCCGCCGCGTCCGGATCGCGGACGACCGCGAATGGCCTTCGGCAAGCCGCGAGATCGTCGAGTTCGACCGCGATCGAGATTGGGGTCAAGCAGCGCGGCGGTCGTGGTCGGAATGGTCGCCGGTGAGCCGGCGTAGCAGCGCGAGGACGGTCGCCTCCTCGGGCTCGAGCCCGCGATCCGGGGCGGCCCCGAGCGCCGAGGCGCACTCGTCCCAGGCCGCCGCGAGCTGTCCGTCCTGATAGGCCTCGATCACGCCGGGGTGGATGTACGACTTGCGACTGATGGCCGGCGTGTTGCCGAGCTGCGCGGCAACCTCCTTGACTGCCTCGACGACCCGGTGCTGGGCGGCCGTTCTTATCTCGACCTCGCCGCAGCGCTGCAGCGCGCACGCCGCCAGCACCGTGCCGGCCCACGTGCGGAAATCCTTGGCGGTAAAGTCCTGGCCGGTGATCTCACGCAGGTAGTCGTTGACGTCGCTGGAGTCGACCGTGTGTCGCCGGTCGTCGACGTCGAGATACTGGAACAGCTCGAAGCCGGGAATGTCCCGACAGCGTTTGACGATGCGTGCCAGGCTGCGGTCACGAACGTCGACCTCGTGCACCTTGCCCGCTTTGCCCCGGAAGTGAAAGCGCAGCGTGCTGCCGTGCACGTCGACGTGGCGGTCGCGCAGCGTCGTCAGGCCAAACGAGTGGTTGTCCCGAGCGTACTCCTGGTTGCCGACGCGGATGAGCGTGCGCTCGAGCAGCCGCACGACCGTGGCGAGCACCTTCTCGCGAGGCAGTCCGGGCAGCGCCAGGTCGGCCGCGGTACGCTCGCGGATGCGAGGCAGCGCCTCACCGAAGGCGACCAACCGGTCGTACTTGGTCTCGTCGCGGACCTCGCGCCAGCGGGGATGATAGCGGTACTGCTTGCGCCCGCGGGCGTCCCGGCCCGTGGCCTGCAGGTGCCCGCGCGGACTCGGGCAGATCCAGACGTCGGTCCAGGCCGGAGGGATGGCGAGGGACCTGATGCGCCGAAGCACGTCTGGGTCCTGCAGCGGCGTTCCGTCCGGTCCGAGGTAGCGAAAGCCGCGCCCAGAGCGCACGCGGCGCAGGCCCGGCATGGCGTTGGTGACGTGGCGCAGCCCGGCCGCCGCGGCCGACTCCTCGGGGTCAGCCAGCGAGGCGAAGACCTCGCGGCGGCCGGCGCTCGGCTGACCGCGCCGGGTCCTCCGGGATGCTGACGACTGCCGGACCATCGCGAGTGCTCCTCCCCGATCACTTTCAGTCGAGCGGCCGCGAGCCTCACCCGACGACGTCGGAGGATGCAGTCGGCGTGCCGCCGGCCGATGACACGCCGCGATCGGCCGTTTCGGATGTGCTATGCGTCGGATTCAGGCGCCGGCTTTGGACTGGTCGAGTTCCTGAACACAGTCGGGGCGGTAGGACCAGCCGATGCGCTCGAGACGTCCAGGAGCGACATGGGGGACTACGCACTGGTCAGCCACCATGGGGACGTAGCCGGTCAGGACGGAGAGCGGGCGGTTATGGAGGTCGACTTCGAGGTAGGGCTCGGCGATCTTGGGCGCGGCATCGTGGCGCGTTCCCTTCGTTGGACCAGGTCGCTGATCCGGCCAGATGCAAAGCCGATACCACGGCGGTTCTGCCGACATGGGCTTTGCACCCCTCCCGGAGGCATCGTCCGACGCACGGCGGGCCGGCCCAGTGCCGCGCGCGAGCTCATCGCCCCAGCCCTCAGCCCAGGGACGCGAGGCGGCGAGCCTGTCGCACACCCGAGGGTTCGCCGCCTATAATCCTGGACGGACGCGCGTATGGGCACGATAGAGACGGGTGCACCCCCGGGGGGTTTGATGGACGCGACCGAGCTGAAGACGGAATACACGAGTATCGACATGCGCTGCCCCTCCTGCAGCGCCATCTGGGAGGCCCCGGCGGCCCGCTTCGTCAACGTGCAGACCGACCCGGACGCCCGGGTGGGCATCCTGCTGGGGACGATGCACTTCACGCACTGCCCGGTCTGCCGAGAAACCCGGTCGCTCGAGACGATCTTCGACTACTACGATCCGGATCGAAGGCTCATCGTCCAGGTCCGTCCCGCGTGGGAATATGAGGCGGGCGGGGGCGAGGAGTGGTACTGGGCGCGCTACGAGGATCTAGTTCAGAAGTACGCGGACATCGACGTGCAGGTCGACGTGGTGTTCGGCTTCGACCAGATGACCGAGAAGTACCTGGGCGGTGAGGCGGCGGTTGCCGACGCGCGGCGCGAGTGGGAAGAGCGCCGTGCCCGGGCCGACGCGGCGGCCGAGCAGCCGAGCGACGATGCACCGGAGCCCGCCACCGAGGATCAGGGGTGATCCGGATCAAGCGGGCCTACGAGGCGCCAGCCGTGGGCGACGGCCCGCGCATGCTGGTCGACCAAGTGTGGCCGCGCGGCGTGAGCCGGGACGCGCTGGAGATCGCGCGTTGGGAGCGTGACGTCGCGCCGACGAACGAGCTACGCCGCTGGTTCGGCCACGACCCGGCCCGCTGGGTCGAATTCCGCGAGCGGTATACAGGGGAACTGGCCTCTCCGGCGCCGCTGCCGTGCCCGGCAGGCATCGCCGGCGAGGCGCGTACCGGCACCGTTACCCTGGCCTCCGGTGCACGCGACACCGAGCACAACCAGGCAGTGGTCCGCAAGGAGGACCTGGACCGCCTGGCCCGAGAGCAAACCGGCGAGAGGGCCTGAAGGCCCGTCCGCGATTACGCCGATCGTCGACCTGTCGAGAGCTGCCTTCTGAGAGGGGATGGGCGCATGAGCGGGAACCTTCCGGCGCTGCCGTCGCGGGTCGAGATCGAGGCGAGCCGGCGTGCGCCCCGGAGCGGGCGCGGCCTGACGCGCTGGCTACGCTCGCCGCTAGGCGCCGCGGCGGCAGGCCTGGCGCCGGAGTTGCTGAAGGTCGCGGGCCAGGCGCTGCAGACCCGCGCAGCGGCCCGTCCGCTGGCCGATCTGCCGCCATCGGGGGCCAACGGCCTGACCGTGTCCGAGGTCGAGATCGACGTGGCGACCCCGTTCGTGCGCCGGGTGGTCGTGCGCACCGCGTCGGCCTGGTCGGTGGCTCCGGAGGTAATCCTGGCAAGCCAGCGCCCGCGTCGACGTGCCGGTCGCCTGGGGTTTGGCGCGGCCGGGCTGGCGGGACTGGCGGTGCTCGGCATCGCGGCGGCGCGGCGCGGGCCGGTGGTCTTCCCCGGCCGGTTCTTTCAGGGCCGGTAGTCGACTCGCCCGCGGGCCTGCTCAGCCCCGGAAGTGGGGGATGACCGCGCGGCCGATGGCCTCGACCGCGGCGAGCGGGTCGGGACCGAGCGGCGGGCCGAAGCTGAGGTGCCGCACGCCGCGGTCGACCAGTCCGTCCAGTCGAGTCACGACGTCCTGGGGCGTGCCCACGATCCCGATCCGCAGCATGCGCTCGTCGACCAGTGACCGCGCCCGTGCCGGGTCGCGGTCGGTCATCAGCGCGCGCTCGATGGGCCGGAAATTCTCCTGGGTGAGACCCAGGCGATCCCAGATGAGCGGGCTCAGCGCGTGCCCGTAGTAGGCGACCTTGTCCTTGAGCGCGGCCTCAGCGGCCGCAAGATCGTCCGACACCGAACACCAGACGCAGGCGGCGACGTCGATCTCATCCAGCGACCGGCCGACCCGCGCGGCGCCCTCGGCGATGAGCGGCGCGACCGTGTCGTAGTGCTCCGGGGGGAAGAGGAGCGGCAGCGCCCCATCGGCGACCTCACCGGCCAGGCGCAGCATGTTGGGACTCATCGCGCCCAGGTAGATCGGCACGCGGCGGCCCGGAAAGCGCAGGTACGCCTCCGGCTGCCAGCCCGCGACCGGCCGTCCACGGAGGAGCGCGTCGATCTCCCGAATTGCCTGCCGCGTGGCGGCGACCGGACGCTGCTGGCCGATCCCGACCCACTTCAGAAACTCCGCTGCGCCGGCCGCGATTCCGAGGAGGAAACGCCCGCCGCTGAGCTCGTCGAGGGTAGCCGCGGCCATGGCGATCTCGGCGGGATGGAGCGTGTAGGGGTTGAGCACGCAGGTGCCGATGGCGATGCGCTCGGTCGCCCCGGCCACGGCGGCGAGGATGACCGGAGCGCTGCGCAGGAAGAGGTCGTGGCTGACCCAGAACTGGTCGAAGCCGGCCGCCTCGGCGGCGCGGGCGAGTTTGACGTACTCGCCGACCGGCAGGTCGTTGTTCAGACGCAGGCTGAAGCGCAAGTTCCCTCCTCCGGTGGCGGCGTAACCCGGGGCGGCGCGCCGCCGGCCCGAGGATACCCCGACTACGGAGGGTTGCGCTTCGCCCTCGCCGCGTAGAAGCTCGCGAACGCGAAACCGGGTGCCGCGGGAGTGCCGCCGCGACGCGCGGATGATTGAACTGTTGGCAAACGCACGTAAGCAATGGAAGGGGCGGCGCGGTGGAGCGGCGGCGAATCACGTCGGGGAGCGTCTGGGAGGGCGCGGTCGGCTACTCCCGCGCGGTGCGGGCCGGCAATCTGGTGTTCGTGTCCGGCACGACGGCCACCGACGAGCGCGGCGAGGTCGTCGGCCCCGGTGACGCGGAGGCGCAGGCGCGCTACGCGCTGACGAAGATCGTGCGGGCGCTGGAGGAGGCGGGGGCATCGGCGGCGGACGTGGTGCGCACGCGCATCTACGTGCTCGACGCGGACGACTGGAAATCCGTGGGCCGCGCCCACGCCGAGGTCTTCGGGGCGAGCCGGCCGGCAAACACGCTGGTGGAGGTCAGCCGCCTGGTGGGCGACGGGTACCTGGTAGAGATCGAGGCGGACGCGGTAGTCGGCGACTGATCCCCCTGTTGGGACCGGCAGTGGGCGGGTATGGAGACGGGGCGGGCTCGCCGCCCACCCCGCCCGTTCGGCTGCGGGCGCGGTCCCCGCGCGTCAGGCGCGGGAGGCGACCACGCGATAGATCGCCAGCAGCACGATCGCGCCGACGATGGCCACGATCACCGTGCCGAGGTTGAAGCCGGCGGCGAAGTGAACGCCGGTCACCAGTGCGTAGACGATGCCGCCGATGAAGGCGCCGACGATGCCGACGACGATGTTGGCGAGCCAGCCCATCTGGGCGTTCTCGCCCATAATCATGCTCGCGATCCAGCCGGCGAGCGCGCCGACGATGATCCAGGCGATGATGCTCATACCCATACTCCCTGCGTCTCTGGCCTTCTGAATGCCGGACAGATGACCTCTCACCGGTTTCTCGGTGCCCGGAGCTCTCGGGCACGGGACGATCGTCCAGGCATCGGGGGAATGCAACCGGCGTGCCACCCGCGAGCGCGGCACCTGCCGGGTGCGGTCGTGACTTGACAACCCGGCAAGCGCCGGTAACCGCGGCTACCAGCGCTCGCGGTGGACGAAGTCCTCGATGGGCTTACGGCCGCGCTTGAGGGAGGGTGACGGGACATCCGGTGCCGGATGGCCGATTGGGATCACCCCGACGGGTGTCACCTCCAGCGGGATGCCGAGCAACGCCCGCAGGCCATCGAGGTCCTGGGTGCCGGTGTAGCCGGCGGCCAGACCAGCGTCGACCGCGGCCAGGAGGAGCACCATCACCGAGCAGCCGATGTCGATGAACCAGTAAGGCACCGGCCACACGATCTCGGTGCCGTCGTCCTGGAGTTTGTCCGCCTCCCGGTAGCGTGCGTGGTAGGCGGCTTCGCTGACGCACGCCACGACCTGGACGGGCGCCTCGGAAACCCAGCGGTGATCGAAGTGCTCGGCGTATTCATCCTCACCGCAGATGCGGCCGACGGCACGTCGCATCTCGGGGTCCGTCACGACCACGAACGACTGTCCCTGGGTGAAGCCGGCGCTCGGCGCGCGCTGGGCGAGGCGCAGCATGCGGTCGAGCACCGACGGATCGATGGGATCCGGCGAGAAATGCCGCACGATGCGCCGTCGGCGCACGACGTCCGCGAACTCCATGATCAGATCCTCCTCAATGCGACCGACGAACGACTCTCGGTGGATCTTACGGGGCCCCGCCGGCTTCAGCCACGCGCCCGTTCAGCGGCGGGAAGAGGACCGCGGACTCCGCGGGCACGCGACTCCCAGTGGAGGCAAAATCCCAACAACCGACATGCTCGGCGCTGCCCGGTGGGAGGCCCAGGTTCACCCGGATCTCGCGCGCCTTGCCCGGGATGGCAGGCTCCAGCAGCGCCGCGGCGATGCGGAGCCCCTCGACCAGGTTGGCGAGCACGCCGTCGAGCCGCTCGGCGGAGCCGACGTCACGGGCGAGCCGCCAGGGCTGCTGGCGATCGACGTAGCGGTTCAGCGATTGGAGGAAGCTCATGACCTGCTCGAGCACGAGGCTGGTGCGGGCGGCGCGGGCCAGCGGCGTGATCACTCCGAGCAGGCCCATACCCTCCGCGATGAGCAAGCGATCCTCGTCGGCTGGCCGGCCGGGCGGCACGATGCCGCGCCGGTAGCGAAGAAGCATGACGCGCACGCGATTGACCAGATTACCGAGGGTGTTGGCCAGGTCGGCCGTATAGCGCGCCTCCAGGGCCGGGATCGAGACGCTGCCATCCTGGCCGTAGGGGAACTCCCGCAGCAGGTAGTAGCGGACCGCGTCCACGCCGAAGCGAGCCGCCAGCGCGAACGGATCGACGACGTTGCCCAGGGATTTGCTCATCTTGCGGCCATCCGGGCCCAGCAAGTAACCCCCGACCAGCAGCCGTCGATAGGTCGGCAGGCCGAGCGCGCGCAGCATGGCCGGCCAGAAGACGGCGTGCGGCTTGAGGATGTCCTTGCCGATCAGGTGATGTGTTGCGGGCCAGAAGCGGAGGAAGTCGGCTCCGCCGGGGTACCCCAGCGCCGACAGGTAGGTGAGGAGCGCGTCGAACCAGACGTAGGTGACCTGCGTAGGATCCCAGGGGAGCGGGATGCCCCAGGGCACGCGCTCGCGCGGCCGCGAGATCGACAGGTCGCCCAGCGGCTCGGCGAGCATGGCGAGTGCCTCGTTACGGAAGCGCTCGGGCCGGATGAGCTCCGGCTGCGCCGTGAGCGCGTCGCGTAGCCAGCCCTGGTAACGGCTCAGGCGGAAGAACCAGTTTCCCTCCCGGCGGATCTCCGGCGGGCGGGCGTGGTCGGGGCAGAGGCCGTCGACGAGCTCCCTGTCGGTCAGGAAGCGCTCGCAGCCGACACAGTAGCGGCCCTCGTACTCGGCAAAGTAGATGTCGCCGGCCGCGCGCACCTGCTCAAGTGCGCCACCGACGAGCGACGCGTGGCGGGGATCGGTGGTGCGCATGAAGACGTGCTCGCCGATCTCGAACTCGCGCCACGCCTGCTGGAAGCGGGGCGCGATCTCGTCGACGAACGCCTGCGGCGACTGACCGCGCGCGAGGGCGGCCTGGTAGATCTTCTCGCCGTGCTCGTCCGTGCCCGTCGCCAGGCGGACGTCGTCGCCGAGCAGGCGGTGGAAGCGAGCCACGTAGTCGGCCACGACGGTGGTGTAGAGCGTGCCGATGTGCGGAGCGGCGTTGGCGTAGTAGATGGGTGTCGTGACGTAGAAGGGATGTCCGGGCATGGCAGGGACCTCTCACGAGCGGACCGCACCCCAGCGCAGGGACGAAGGGCGCCCGTGGTACCACCCTGCTTCGTCCACGGCTCGCGACGTGGACCTCACGCTGACGTGCGTCAGCCCTGCCCGCTAACGGGGGCTCCGGCGCAGCCTACTGCCAGGCGGGTTCGGTGCGCGGCTCGGAGGTCATGTCCGGCGGGGTCGGGGCTGCATCCCAGCGGCGCAGCTCTCTGGACCCAGGGCCCGGGTCGCCGTACCGGTCCTCGTCGCGGCCTTTGCTCGCTGCGCGGATTCTACCGCGATCGCCGTCGCCAGCGACTGCCGAGCAACGTGAGGCCGTCCGCCCTCTGACATCGTCAGAGCTCCCAGAACCGGCGCTGGACCTCGGTAGCCGCGTCGATGGCCCGCTGCTGGTCGCCCGAGACGGCGCCGGATGCCGGCCACTCGGCCAGGCGCTCGGGCGACATCGGCTCCTCGATGCCGGTGCGGCGGCCGACCAACTCTTCGACGATCGCCAGCGTGCAGTACGGGGCGTAGGTCTCGCTGTAGCCGCCCTCCTGGGCGACGACCAGACGCCCGCCGGCCGACCCGGCCGCGATGCGGCGCACGGCGTCCGTCATGCGGCGGTACGCCTCGGTCGAGAGGCACATGCGGCCGAGCGGGTCGTGGGCGCTGGCGTCCTGGCCGGCCGAGACGAGGACGAGCTGCGGTTGGAACCGGGTGGCGATGGGTACGACCAGGCGCTCGAAGGCGGCCAGGTAGGCGGCGTCGCCGGACCCGGCCGGCAGCGGGACGTTGACGGTAAAGCCCGTCCCGGCGCCGTCTCCAACGTGTTCGACAAGGCCGAAGCCCGGTGGGTAGAGGCTGTCCTGGTGCAGCGAGATGAAGAGGACCTGGGGGTCGGCGTAGAACGCGTCCTGCGTGCCGTTGCCGTGGTGGACGTCCCAGTCGACGATGAGGATGCGCTCGAGCCGGTAGCGCCGCCGGGCGTGGTGCGCCGCCAGCGCCACGTTGCTGAAGACGCAGAAG
>DATKRJ010000145.1:0-22287 GCA_035532355.1 Thermomicrobiaceae bacterium
CATCGCGGCGTCCTCTTCCTGGACGAGCTGCCGGAGTTCAGCCAGCGCGTGCTCGAGGTGCTGCGCCAGCCGCTCGAGGACCGTATCGTCACGATCTCCCGTGCCACGGGTGCCGTGACGTTCCCGGCCAGTTTCATTCTGCTTGCCGCGATGAACCCCTGCCCCTGCGGCTACTTCGGGGACCCGGTGCGTGCCTGCACCTGCAGCACCACCACCATCACCCGCTACCAGAAGCGCATTTCCGGTCCGCTGCTGGACCGCATCGACATCCACCTCGAGGTCCCACGCATCGAGTACGACACGCTCGCCGACCGACGTTTGGGCGAGCCCTCCGCCGCCGTCCGCGCCCGCGTCGAGGCCGCGCGTGCCATCCAGGATCGGCGTTTCCAGGGGAGCGCCATGCACCTCAACGCGGCTATGGGCCCGGCCGAGATTCGCGACTTCTGTGGACTGGATGATACCGGAGAGCGCCTGATGCGCGCCGCCATGCGCCAGCTCCAGCTCTCTGCCCGCGCTTACCACCGCGTGCTCAAGCTTGCCCGTACCATCGCCGACCTGTCCGATGTCGGGGCCATCGGGCCGGCGCACCTCGCCGAGGCGCTCCAGTACCGGCCCAAGGAGCTGGGATGACGCGTCTCGGGAGTGTGAGAACGGTACACGGATCATCTTGGCGGCACCCGCCGCGCGCATGAGCGTCGCGAACTGTCGACCTCACTCGCCCGGCGCGTGCACCCACGACGCCCCGACTTGCCGAGCGCTCGACACGAGGCGCAAATCTGCGCTCCAGAGGTCGGCGGCGGCCTCGGCCAGCGCAAGGTAGAAGCCATCGTAGGCACGCCGCTGCCCCAGTCGTGACGCCCAGTCAAACGCCGCGTGCGCCTGCGCATGCGCCATTGGCAGGATCTCGATCTCGAGCGCCGGCACGTCGTCGAGCGCGCGATACCCCTCCTCGGCAGACAGGTGCCGTCCGTGGACGAGCCCTCGCACCGCCGACACGCACTCGGCCAGCCAGAGGTCCGGCGCGAGCAGTCGAACGCCGTCGCTGAACCAGTTGGCGAAGAGCGCGGCCACGCCGTCGTCTGCAGCCGTCGGGATCACCAGTCGAATCGTCAGACTGGCGTCAACGACGACCGGCGGCGCGGAGGGCCTGCTCATCCCGCTCTTCCCGCATGCTTTCGATTAGGTCAGCGACGTCGACCGGCATCCCCGCGCGTCGTTCCAGGATCGCCTCACGGTGCTCGTGAATCCGCTCCAGTGCTACCAGGCGGCGTTTCCTGGCGGCCTCGACAGCTCGTTCGCTCCGGCTCAGTTGTTCGCGGATCATCTCGCGAACGAGGTCAGATACGCTTCGCCCCTCCGTTCGTGCCCGCTCAGCGAGCGCGCGCTGCTGCTCCGGTTCGAGCAGAATCTGCGTGCGGTACAGGCGTCCGTTCGTCCGCCCACTTCCCACAGCGCAGTGTACATCTCCACCTCCATCGAGGTGTGTGGCGAGCGAGCCGGAGTCACCACGCACCACCGAGTCCGGGCAGCGCCGAGCGATTGGCAACTATGCTGCCCCAGCCGATCCAACCGGTTGCCGGGCGGCATCCGCGGATCCGTAGACGGCGACAACTGCTGATCCTTCGATCGCTCGTCCATGTCCGCTGGTAAGACCATGCCGGCTCGGGGATAGCGAGGGGATTGTGATTCGGAGCATAGCGATGCCCGGTGCTTGCGCATGGGAAGGTGCGAGCGGGAGCCGCCGCCCCCGCCCACATCGGCCGGTGCTACTCGCCCGCGCCGGCCCCGACCTTCTCGAGCTCGGGAACGCCGCCGGTGACCCAGTTCTCCTTCGGCACGTCCTCGAACACCACCTGGGTCCCGGACCGTGATGCTCCCGCGTGCTCCATCAGCGCCCGAGTGATCGCCTCGGCCACCTGTCGCTTCTGCTCCAGCGTTCGTCCCGCGTACCATGACACGCGCACCATCGGCATGGAATCGCTCCTTTCGTCAACGGAATCTCGTCGCCTGCGTCGCCCCACGAGTACCACCGTGCGACGCCAGCGTCAATCGCGCACGGGACGCGCCGCCGGCGGGCCGGGACCAGCCCCGCTGAGGTGTTACGGTCAGACACCGCCCCGACACAGAGCATCAAAATATGGTAGACTTGTTCGGTTTGGGGATGCTCGGAGCGCTTGCTCCGGGCGGTAGTACGCCAATGTACCCTCCGCTCGCGGCGAGGGGGTCGTCGCGCCGTACTAGCCGGCTCGACGGTTCCCCGCCTTAACGCACGCATCGCCGCGCACTGCGAGGGTAACTTTTTGTCTTCTTCCGTTCACACACTCCGCCACGGCGCCCCGCGCGCCGCGGCATCGTTCACCACCCTGCCGATCCAGCCCGCCACCGTGGCCGCGCTGGGGCGTATGGGGATCACCGATCCGACACCGATCCAGACGGCGGCACTGCCGCTCCTCCTTGACGGCCGTGACGTCATCGGCCAGGCCCGTACCGGTTCCGGCAAGACCCTGGCCTTCGTCATCCCGGCGCTCGAAATCGTGGATCCGCGCCAGGCGGTCGTCCAGGTGCTCGTGCTCACTCCGACGCGCGAGCTCGCAGTCCAGATCGACGGCGTCCTCCAGGAAACCGCGGCCGGCCGCAGGGTGAGCTCGACGCTCATCTTCGGCGGTCGACCGGCCGGAACCCAGATCGCCGCGCTCCGTCGCGGCGCTCAGATCGTCATCGGCACGCCGGGACGGGTGCTCGACCTGCTCAATCAGGGCGAGCTCAAGCTCGATCGCGTTCGCTTCCTCGTCCTGGACGAAGCGGACGAGATGCTCGATCGCGGTTTCGCGCCCGACGTCGAGCGGATCCTGGCGCGCACGCCGCGCGAGCGGCAGACCGCGCTCTTCTCGGCGACGGTGCCGGGCTGGGTCAGCGAGACCGCCGAGCGCTACCTGAAGCGCCCGGTCACCGTTGCGGTCGACCCCGATCCGGAGGACGCCGCGCCGATCCCGCACGTCGCCTACGATCTCCCTACCGACGACAAGCTGGCCGCGCTGCGCGAACTGCTCGACCTGCGGGGAGATGGTTCCATCATCGTCTTCGGCCGCACCAAGCACGGCGTCAAGAAGCTCGCACGCCAGCTCGAGCGCGACGGTTATCCGGTGGGCGCGCTCCAGGGCAACCTGTCGCAGAACGCGCGGGATCGAGTGATGGAGCAGTTCCGGGCCGGCGAAGTGCAGATCCTGGTCGCGACCAACGTCGCTGCCCGCGGGCTGGACATCACCTCGGTCGACCGGGTCATCAACCTGGACCTCCCCGAGTCGCCGGAACTGCTGACGCATCGCGTCGGGCGCACCGGACGAATGGGCCGGGAGGGGCGCGCTATCACGCTGCTCGCGCCGACCGACGGCGCCAAGTGGCGCGAGCTCTCGCGCGGGCTCGGCCGCCGCATCCCGCGCACGCCCTGGCCGGGCGCCGCGGCCGCGGCAGGACTCGACGGTCCGCCGTCGCCTGCCCAGCAGCGCGGTTCCGCGCCGATCGCGCCGCGACCGGTGGACGCCGTCCCCGCGCAGCGGCCCACGATCGCCCCGACGCGCGATCGCGTGGCGCAGACCCGCCCCGCGCCGGTGGGCTCCGGTACACGGCCCGCGGCGGAGCCAACACGTCTCGGAACGTCGGGGCCGGTGGATCGGCGCCCGGCACCGGTCCGCACCGAGAGACACGTCGCCCCGGTGGCCGATCGCCCACGCACGACCATCGTCTGCTCCGCGTGCGGGCGGCAGGCCGAAGTTCCGTTCCGGCCCGACCCGACACGCCCGGTCTACTGCGACGACTGTCACCAGTCCCGCGGCCGCCGCCGCCCGACGCTGAACACGCGGGGCTGACGCGCCGGCGGCGCCTCCCTTGTCGGCCGGCCGGCACCGGCCGATCCGCTCTATCCCGGCGGGAATGGCATGCGACCTCTCCCGCCGACGCTCCCCTTGAAGCGCCCCGGATGCCGATCCCACCCCGCCTCGGACCGATCCTGGCGCAGTTCGATTTCGCCCGCGATCGCCCGGTCGCGCGTGTCCGGGGACTGACCGACGACGAGTGCTTCTGGGAGCCGGTTCTGAACTGCTGGAACGTCCGCCGCCACGAGCACGCTCGCACGCCGACCCCGCTGGGCCGCGGCGCATGGATTCAGGAGACGGAGCGCGGTTGAGCGGTTCCGGCGCCGCTCTCCACGATTGACTGCAGGATGTGTCACCTGGCAGGCGGGCTGGCACTCCGGGCCGACTACGCCAACGGCTCTCGGTCGACGACGCCGGAGGGGCTCGACATCACCTGGGGGGAGCCAGGAGGTACTCCACCACCGCACCGAGATCGTGCTGCTGCGTGACCTCTATCGTGCCGGCCCAAGTCTGGTGAGGTAGTCTGTGGGGGATCCGCTCGGCCACGTCGCGCGATGAAATAGCACTCCCCGTCAAACCCGGGCCTCAGACCGCCTGGACGAGGTACGGGTCGAAACCCAGCCGCTCGTGGTGCGCGCGGGTCAGGGCCCCCACACGACCCATACGATCGCGGACTTCGTCCCGCCGCGCGACGCCTAAGGCGCCGGGCGACCGGCCGAGAGCCCGGTTGGGGCGTCCGCGAACGGCCCTATTGGCGGCCGCCGCGGGTGCCGACTCGAGACGGCGGCACGGCCAACGCGTCTTGGGCGAGCGGCCTGGCCAGGTCGGAGACTCGATTCTCGGCCTCCTGGACGGCCGTAAACAGCCGCTTGTGCTCCGGATGTCGTTCGCGGAACTCGCTGAGCGTTGCGCAGCTCGGATCACGGTCCAGGGCCTCCTGGAGTCGCTTCGCCACGAGCCTGAGCTGCTCTTCCTCGTACGCCAGATGCCGTAGTCGGGCCAACTCCTGCATCTCCCACCGGTGCGCCGCACTCGCCAGCTGCTGCGCGGACCAGTGATCTCCACGCTTGCGCGCGTCCGCGGACTGACGCAGGAGATCCTGATAGTGAACGACCTCCGTCGCGTCGGCTCGGTCCGGATGGATTAACGCCGGCAGGTGACCCACGGGCATCTCCTTGTGGCTGAAGTGCGATGACGATGGAGGTCCGGCAACCGGGCACAAGCGTTCACCCGGGCGCCGGTACCGGGTTGAACCTCGTCGGTGACCGCTCTGGCTGCTTCCGTCGATTGGGAGATCGATCCGATCTCCGCTCACGGGCCTGCTCTTATGGTATCATCCCGCGCCAAACCATCGTGAAGACGTTGCCTGGGCGGCACGATTGCCCGCGATCGCCGCGCCATGCCACCGGCTGGAATCACGTCCCGGACTCGCCCTTGAGGTACTCGTAGAGATAGGTGAAGTCCTTGCCCGGGCAGGCGGCGTTGAAGCGCTGCCAGATGGACGTGACCAGTTCGCCGACGTCGTCCGGCGTCCCGGCCGCCGCGACGCTCTCCCGGTAGAGCGTGACGTCCTTGGTCATGAGGGCGGCGGCGAAGCCGTAGTCGTAGGTGCCGGGGATCACGCTGCGTGGGAACTTATCGAGCGTCGCGCCGTTCTTCCCGCTGGACACGTTCACGACATCGATCATCTGGCGCAGGTCCAAGCCCATCCGCGCGCCGAACAGCACCGCCTCGCTCGTCGCCGCGAGATCGGTCGCCCCCAGGAAGTTATTGAGCAGCTTCATGGCCTGACCCTGGCCCGGCTCGTCGCCCACCCGGAAGCGGTTCGCGGCGACGACGGCCAGCAGGGGGTCGATCTCCGCGAAGACGCTCGCGCGGACCCCCACCATCACCGCCAGGGTTCCCTGGCGCGCGCCCGCGACCCCACCACTGACCGGCGCGTCGACGTAGTCGATGTCCGCGACGCGCAGGATGTCCGCGCAGTCCCGCGCCGCCTGGATGCCGATCGTCGAGAAGTCGACCACGGTCGTCACCCGTCGATCCAACGCGCCCGCGATGTCCGCACAGACCGCCCTCGCTGCCGCGCTGTCCGGCAGGCTCAGGCAGACGACATCGGCCTCGCGCGCCACCTCCGCCGCGGACCCGGCAGGCGTGGCGCCGGGAGGCAGCCGCTCGATCGTCCCCGCGGCGTCGAAGCCCACGAGTCGGTAGCCGGCTGCGGAGAGCCGCCCCGACATCGGCCCGCCCATGCGGCCGAGTCCGATGAACCCCAGCGTCGACCCGCTCATGGCAGCCTCCCTCCGCGCGCGACCACAACTCGATCTGCCGCGAGTATCCCCCGAGCGACCCGGGCGCGTACACCCGATCGGCGACATCTCGACGTGGCGGCGACGCCGGAAATCCCTGGCGCATGCGTCACCCCTGGGGTCAAATGGGGTGATAATGTTCGACACTCCGGAGGAGGCAGCCATGACCACGCCGACCTTCGCGGTCTATGCCGTCCGCTATGCCACTCGCGGGGCCCGGCGCGGCGAGAACTTCTACGGCGGGGACCCGCACGACGGGCCGATGCCGATGGACTACTTCGTCTGGGCCGCCGTGTCCGACCATGACACCCTGGTGGTCGACCTCGGCTGCACCCGGCAGGTCGCCGAGCGCCGCGACCGCACGTATCTCCGGTCACCGGCGGACGGTCTCGACGCGCTGGGAATCGACGTCGGCGCTGTCCGCCACGTCGTCCTCACCCACCTGCACTACGACCACGCCGGCAACGTCCCCCTCTTCCCGGCCGCCACGTTCGTGCTCCAGCAGGACGAAATGGCCTTCTGGACCGGCCGCCACGCCGGCAGGCCTCTCTTCCGCGGGATCGTCGAGCCGGAGGACGTCGCGGCCCTGGTCTCCCGGAACTTCGATGGGCGCGTGCGCTTCGTGGACGGCGACGCCGAGGTCATACCAGGGATCACCGTGCACCGGGTCGGCGGCCACGCTCACGGGCTGCAGGCCATTCGCGTCGCGACGGCGGGTGCCCCGGTAATCCTGGCGTCCGACGCCACCCACTTCTACGCCAACCTGGAGGAAGACCGCCCGTTCAGCTTCGTCAACGACCTGCCCGCCAGCTACGACGCCTTCGACCGCCTGCGTGAGCTCGCGGGGCCGTCCGGCGTCATCGTGCCGGGGCACGACCCGCTGGTCATGGAGCGGTTCCCGCCGGCCGGGCCGGGACTCGACGGGGTAGCCGTGCGCATCGCGTAGGCGCGGGGCCAGTCAGGCCAGCGTCAGGTACTGGTTCTGGGCGTCGAGCAGGCGGCGGTAGAGCCCGTTCGCCATCGCGAGCCCGGCCGCGGTGCCGCGTTCGACGACTCGACCGTGGTCCAGCACGAGGACCTCGTCCACGTCGTCCAGCTGCACAAGCCGGTGGGTGATGAGGAGTGTCGTTCGCCCGTCCATCAGCTCCCGAATCGCCACGAGCACCTCGCCCTCCACGATCGGGTCGAGGTTGGCGGTCACTTCGTCGACGATCAGCAGCGGCGCGTCCCTCAGCAGCGCCCGCGCGATCGCCAGCCGCTGCCGCTCGCCACCCGACAGGCGCTGCCCATGCTCGCCTACCCAGGTGTCCAGACCCTGCGGCAGGCTCTCGATCAGCTCCGCCAGCCGCGCCCGCTCCAGCGCTGTCGCCAGCTCGGCCTCGGTCGCGCCCGGACGACCAACCATCAGGTTAGCCCGCACGGTGTTGTTGAACAGGTGCGCGTCCTGCGTCACCACCGCCAGGTGCGACCGAACATCCTCCTGCGCGCAATGTCGCAGGTCCCGTCCCCCCAGTCGCACCTCGCCCTCAGTCGGGTCCCAGAAGCGGGCGGCCAGCGCCACGATCGTGCTCTTGCCGGCACCGCTCGGCCCGACGATCGCCAGCCGCGAGCCTGGCTCCAGCGCGAAGGTGACCCCGTCGAGCGCGCGAGGCTCACCGGGGGCGTAGGCGAAGCCGACATGATCGAACTCGAGCAGCGGCATAGCTGGGACCGGGACCGGCTCGGTGGGGTCCGCCACCGCCGGCCGCACGTTCGCCAGCTCAAACAGCCGCTCGCCCGCCGCTCCGGTCCGGCCGAGGAACTGGAAGGCCCGCCCCAGCGGCTGCACCGCTTCGAAGCTCCCCATCACCAGCAGCCCGAGCGCGGCCAGGTACACCCCCCCCATCCGGCTGCTCCCCACCAGCGGGATGGCGGCCAGCACCACCGCGACCAGCGCGAGGTTCGCGACGAGCTCGCTCAGCCCGAGGTGCAGCCCGGTCACCACCGAGGCACGACGCTGCTCGCTGCCGAGCCGGTCGCCGAGCTCACCGGCCGAGAGCGCCAGGTCGGCGCCACGCCCGAGCGCCAGCAGGTCGGCCATCCCCTGCACGCCGTCCACCAGTTGGGCGTCTAGCTCCGACCGCGCCGCCAATCGCCGCCCTCCACGCCCGCGCTCGAGCAGCCCCGACAGCAGCGGCAGTCCGATACCCGCCACCAACAAGAACGCCAGCGCCACGAGAGCCGGGGCCGTGCCGAAGATGAGCAGGGCTCCTACCGCACAGCCGACCGTGAGGAACGCGACCGCCACCGGTCCAATGACGTGCTGAAAGAGATGTTCGAGCTCGTCGACATCCTTGACGATGCGCGCCAGCAGGTCCCCAGAGCGCTTCCCGACCAGACCTCCGGGCGCCAGCGGCTCGATCTGCTGATAGGTCCAGGTACGCACCCGCGCCAGCAGCCGGAAGGTCACGCCATGCGAGATCAGCCGCTCGCCGTAGCGCAAGAACGCCCGCGACAGGCCGAAGAGGCGCACCAGGTAGACCGCTCCGGTGAGCCCGAACAGCAGCCGCACCAGTGCCGCCTCGGACAGCAGGTAGGCCGCGGTCGCGAGCAGCCCCGTGTTGGCCACGATCGTTGCGACGCCCAGCAGCACCGCCAGCGCGACCCGACGGCGGTAGGGCCAGAGCAGGCCGAGCAGTCGCCGGTAGACGCTCACGCCGCCACCGCCCGACGATCGGCCATCATGCGCGCATACAGCCCGCCGCGCGCGACCAAGTCGCGGTGCCTACCCTGCTCGACGACCCGGCCTCGGTCGAGCACGACGATCCGGTCCGCGGTGAAGACCGTGTTGACGCGGTGCGCGATCACCAGCACGGTACGCCCCGCCGACAGCCGATCGAGCGCGTCGCGGATGCGCTCCTCGCTCTCGGGGTCGAGGCTGGAGGTGGGCTCGTCCAGGATCAGCAGCGGCGCGTCCTTGAGGAAGGCACGCGCAATCGCCAGACGCTGGCCCTGCCCCTGGCTCAGACGCGCCCCCCGCTCGCCGAGTGGGGTGTCGTAACCCCGGGGCAGCGCGTCGATGAAGTCCGCCGCTCCCGCCAGCTCCGCCGCGCGGCGCACCTCGCCGTCCGAGGCGCTGGGCCGCGCCAACCGCAGATTCTCCAGCACCGTCCCGTAGAACAGATAGGGCTGCTGCGAGACCAGCGCCACCTGCGCGCGCCACGACTCGACGTCCAGGGTCGCGATGTCGTGGCCGTTGGCCCAGACCGTGCCGGTCTCGGGCTCCAGGAAGCGCAGCAGCAGGCTAACCAGCGTGCTCTTGCCCGAGCCGCTCGGCCCGACCAGCGCCGTGCGGGCATTGGCCGGCAGCAGGAGATCGACACCGTCGAGCGCCGACATGACGGAGCCCGGGTACCGGTAGCCGACGTCCGTGATCTGGATCTCGGGGCCGCGGTCACCACGCGGCAGCCGCCCGGAGCCGCCCCGGGCCGGTGCCGGCATCTCGAGTACGGCGAAGACCCGCTCCGCCGCCACCTTCCCCTCCATCGCCGCGTGCCGCGCCAGCCCCAGCTCGCGCAGCGGCCGGTAGAACTCGGGGGTCAGCAGCAGCACCAGCAGCGCAGTCCGATAGGCGATGCCCCCGTCGAGCAGCCGCACCCCCAGCATCACCGCCACCATGGCGATCGCGGCGGTCGTCATGAACTCCAGCACCAAGCTAGAGAGAAAGGCGTAGCGCAGAACCTGCACCGTCCGCTCACGGAATTCGTCGCTGATGCGAGCGACCCGCTCACCCTCCGCCCGTGACCGTCCGAAGAGCTTGAGCGTCGGCAGGCCCTGGAAGACGTCAAGGAAGTACGCGCCCATGCGGCTGAGCGCCAGCCACTGCTCCTCGATGTGCTCCTGCGAGTAGCTGCCGACCAGGATCAGCAGCACCGGCACGATCGGCAGCGTCACCAGCAGGAGCGCCCCGCTGAGCCGGTCGAGCCACAGGACGTAGCCGCCGATGGCCAGCGGCACCAGCCCACTCAGCGCCATCTGCGGCAGGTAGCGACTGAAGTACGGGTCCAGCCGCTCGATCCCGGCCGTCGCCGCCGCGACGAGCTCACCGGTGCGCTCGCCGCGGCTGAAGCCCGGACCGAGCGCCAGCAACTGCCGGATCAGCCGACCACGAAGCTCCTGCTTCGCTCGCACCGCCGCGTCCTGCGCCGCCACCTCACGGCCCCAACTGCAGGTCGAGCGCGCGATGATGGCCAGGACAACCACGGCGACGTTGCCGGCAACATCGTCGAGCCGGTCACCGTGGAGGAAGACACGCGCGATCAGGTCGGCAATGGCCACGTACGCGACGACGGTCGCCGCGACTCCCACGAGCCCCAGGGCGACCGCCAGCACCAGCGGCCGGCGAGCCGTGCGTGCCTCCTGGACGAGCTTCCGCTCCATCGCCCCCTCAGCGCGCTCTCGGCTCGCCGGCCGCCCCACCCCGCTCAGTACCCGGGCTCACTGGTCAGTCGCACCTTGCCACGGAACATGCGGTACAGGAAGACGAAATACACGGCCGCCAGCACCATCGCGATCCCCCACCAGATCACGGCCGCTACCAGTCCGTAGTGGGGCGCCGCGGCGTTGCTGACCGTCAGGCTGTTTGCCGGGTCAACGGCCGGCAGCACGTTCGGGTAGACCGCGAAGGCCGTGCTCGTCAGCATCCCCAGGATGTATGCGCCGGAGCCAAGCAGGCTGGCGAGCTCACGCCCCTTCGCCTGGAAGTAGGCAACTGCCAGCAGCCCACCGACCGCCAGCACCGGGAAGACGAAACCCCACGGCCGGCCGGTGAAGCTCGTCCACATCGAGGAGCGCAGCCAGAAGGTCGCCACGGTGCCCAGCACCGTCAGCAGGGCGGTGGCCGCCCAGGCGAGGCGCCCGATCCGCCGCGAGCGCTCGTTGAGCGCCCCCTCGGTCTTGAGCGCGACGTAGTTGGCGCCGTGCATGACCAGCGTCGCCAGCGCGAGCACCCCGATGAGCACGGTGTACCAGTCGAGGATGCCGGGCTGGGCGCTTCGCGGGTTGAAGGTCGTCCAGAGAGGCTCGAAGAAGTAGCCCTTGGCGTCGAGTGGCACGCCACGCACCACGTTGCCGAGTGCCGCGCCGAAGAAGACGGCCAGCAGCAGGCTGCCGAGGAAGAAGAGCGCGTCCCAGAAGGTGGTCCAGAGCGGGTCGTCGATGTGGGCGCGCAGCTCGATCGCCAGCCCGCGCAACATCAGCATCCAGAGCACCATGATCAGCGGCAGGTAGAACCCGCTGAAGCTGGACGCGTAGAGCAGCGGGAAGGCGGCGAAGATCGCCCCGCCCGCGGCCAGCAGCCAGACCTCGTTGCCGTCCCACACCGGCCCGACCGCTCGCACGACCTGCCGCCGCTCCTCGGGTGTGCGCGCGGCCAGCAGGTGAATGACCCCGGCTCCCAGGTCGAAGCCGTCGAGCAGCACGTAGACGCCCACCATGAAGGCGATGAGTGCGAACCAAACCGTCGGCATCAGTCGCTCCTCCTCGGCCCGTTACCCGACCACGGCCGCGGTCGACTGCGGCCGGGACTCCTCGGCCTCGGGCCCGGAGCCCACCTCACGCACGATGAGCACGACGTAGAGCAGGCCCATCACCAGGTACATCCCGGCGAAACCGATCAGCGTGAAGAGCACGTTCCCCGACGAGACCACCGTCGAGGCGCCTTCCGGGATACGCAGCAGGTTGTAGATCAGCCAGGGCTGACGGCCGATCTCGCTGGTGAACCAGCCGGCCGTGTTGGCGATGAAGGGAAAGGGGATCGACAGCAGCAGAATCCAGAGCATCGGGCGCGACGTCCAGAGCGTCTTGCGCCTGAGGAGGATCGCCGCGGCACCCATCACCGCGATGAAGATCGTGCCGAGCCCGACCATGATGTGGTAGACGAAGTAGAGCAACTCGATCGCAGTCGGCCAGTTTGCCGCCGGGAAGGCGTTCAGTCCCAGCACCTCCGCGCTCCAGCGCCGGTAGGTCAGGAAGCTGAGGACCCGTGGGATCTTGATGGCGTTGTCGAGCTGCTGGGCCTGGACGTCCGGCTGGCCGATCAGCGCGATCCCGGCGCCCTGCTCGGTCGTGAACTGTCCCTCCATGGCCGCCAGCTTCTCCGGCTGGTTGGCCGCCACCTGCCGTCCCTCCAGATCGCCGCTGGGGAAGAGCTGGACGATGCTGGCGAGCAGTCCGACGGTCACCCCAACGGTCAGGAACATGCGGGCGTAGGACACGTGCTGGTTGCGCAGCAGGTAGAACGCGCCGAGCCCGGCCGTCGCGAAGGTCCCGGTGACCACGGCGCCACTCATGACGTGCAGGTAGGCCGGCCCGGTCCAGGAGTTGAACAGGACCGCCCAGTAGTCGGTGAGCCGCATCGCTCCCTGCTGGAGCGTGTAGCCGACCGGGTGCTGCAGCCAGGCGTTGGCCGCCACGATGAAGAACCCGGAGGCCCAGGTGCCGGCGAAGACGAGCAGGGACGCCGCCCAGTGGCCGCGCCGGCCGAGGCGCCGCTCGCCGAAGAGGAGCAGCCCCAGGAAGGTCGATTCTAGGAAGAAGGCGAACGCGCCCTCCATCGCCAGCGTCTGGGCGATGACGTTGCCGGCGTAGCTCGAGAAGAGCGCCCAGTTCGTGCCGAACTGAAACTCCATCGGGATGCCGGTGACCACCCCCATCACGAAGGTGATCGCGAAGATCTTGGTCCAGAAGCGCGCCGCCTGGTTGTACGCCTCCTTACCCGATCGCAGGCTCAGCGACTTGAAGATCAGGATGAGGAGCGCCATCCCCATTGTGAACTGCGGGAACAGGTAATGGTACGTCGCCGTGAAGGCGAACTGCAGGCGAGAGATCACCACCGCGTCGTTCACGGCTTTCCCCTCCGGCGCGCATACCGATCGCGCGGCGCCGTGTGCCCGCTCCAATCCGGCCCCGGCAGCATGCCGGCCGGGGAGCCACGCCGTGGCTCCGGAACGGACCGGTCCCTGCGCCAACCATGCGCCGGTCCGCGCGACAAGATCATGGACGGGATGCCACCCGGTGTCACAGTTCCGTTGCAGTCGAGGTCCGACTCCGGGGCGCACCCGGCCCACGGAACGCGAAACCCCGGCGGGTCGGCCCGCCGGGGCATGCGCTGGTTCACGTGCGAGATGAGGGGCTACCCGGCGCCACTACTCCCCTTGATGCCACCCTCGGTCAGATCGGCCGGGTCGAGCAGACGGTCCAGCTCCTCGGCCGAGAGGTCGGTCATCTCGAGCGCGATCTCCTTGACTCGCCGGTTCTCGGCGTAGGCCCGCTTGGCGATCTTGGCCGCCGCGTCGTAGCCGATGATCGGGTTGAGCGCCGTCACCAGGATCGGGTTCTTCTCCACCACCTCGGCGATGCTCTCCCGGTTGACCGTGAACCCGGCCACCGCCTTGTCGGCCAGCACGCGCGACACGCTCCCCAGAAGCTCGATCGACTGCAGCAGGTTGGCGGCGATCACCGGGAGCATCACGTTGAGCTCGAAGTTCCCCATCTGCGCGCCGATCGTCACCGTGAGGTCGTTGCCGGTCACCTGCGCGCAGACCATCATCGTGGCCTCGGCGATGACCGGGTTGACCTTCCCCGGCATGATCGACGACCCTGGCTGCAGTGCCGGAAGCGCAATCTCACCCAGCCCGCCCTGCGGCCCGCTGTTCATCCAGCGCAGATCGTTGGCGAGCTTCATCAAGCCGGCCGCGTACGCCTTGAGCTGTCCGCTCAGCTCCACCGCCGTGTCCTGCGCCGCCTGGGCCGCGAAGTGGTCCTCCGCCTCACGGAACGGCAGTCCGGTCATCTCCGAGAGCTCCCGCGCCACCCGGGCAGCGAACTCAGGGTGGGCGTTGATGCCGGTTCCGACCGCGGTCCCGCCCAGCGCCAGCTCGGCCAGCCGCGGCAGGGTGGTCTCCACGCGCGCCCGCGCGTGCGCCACCTGGCTGGCCCAGCCGCCAATCTCCTGGCTCATCCGCACGGGCATGGCGTCCATCAGGTGGGTGCGGCCCATCTTGACCACGTCGGCCGTCTCGTCGGCCTTGCGCCGCAGCGTCTGCTCCAGGTGCTCGAGCGCCGGCAGCAGCCCCTCGGCGGCCTCCAGGTAGGCCGCCACGTGGATCACGGCCGGGATCACGTCGTTGCTGCTCTGGCACATGTTGACGTCGTCGTTTGGATGGACCGGCCGCCCGCCGCCCGCCAGCTGCGCGGCTCGCGTCGCGATCACCTCGTTGGCGTTCATATTGGTCGACGTCCCGGATCCCGTCTGAAAGACGTCGATCGGGAACTCCGCATCCCACCTCCCGTCGGCTACCTCGCGGGCCGCCGCCTGGATCAGCCGCGACTTCTCCGGCGCCAACAGCCCCAGCCCCTCGTTGACACGCGCCGCGGCCAGCTTGATCAGCCCCAGCGCGCGGATGAAGGAGCGCGGGAAGCGCAGGTCACTGATCGGGAAGTTCTCGACCGCCCTCGCCGTCGACGCGCCGTACAGCGCGTCCTCGGGAACCTGCATCTCGCCCATGCTGTCTCGCTCGGTGCGGTATCCTGTGGTCTGGTTGGAGACGCTCATCTTCTGCTCCTTGACGCTCCCCAACGGGCGACAGGCTCGTCTCTGGCGGACGGTCGCCGTCGTCCCGGCCACCACGCCACCGTCCAGGATACACCAGTTCCCGGCAGGCGGAGCCGCTCGACCGCGCGCGGCGATGGCACGCCACCACGCGACGCGATGGGAGAAGTAGATGGCAGACCAGTTCCCCCCGATCGAGCCGTACGCCAGCGGCATGCTCGACGTCGGCGACGGCCATCAGGTGTACTGGGAGTGTTGCGGCAACCCCGACGGGAAGCCAGCGCTGTACCTCCACGGCGGTCCAGGCTCGGGCTGCACGCCGGGCCAGCGGCGCTTCTTCGACCCGGCCGTCTACCGCGCCGTGCTCTTCGACCAGCGCGGCTCCGGCCGCAGCCGACCGCTCGCCAGTGAGCCGGACGCCGACCTGAGTGCCAACACCACCCAGCACCTGATCGCGGACATCGAGCGGCTTCGTCACCTGCTCGAGATCGAGCGCTGGGCGGTCGTCATGGGCCTCTCATGGGGCACCACGCTCGGCCTGGCCTACGCAGAGGCGCACCCCGAGCAGGTCGACGCACTGGTGCTCGGCTTCGTCACCACCACGTCACGCGCCGAGATCGAGTGGATCACCCGGGACGTCGGCCGCATCTTTCCGCGTGAGTGGCACCGCTTCGCCGCGGCCGTGCCCGAGCGGCTGCGCCACCTGCCGCTGGTCGACGCCTACGCCGAGCTGCTGTTCGACCCCGACCCGGCCGTGCGCGAGCACGCGGCGCGGGAGTGGTGCAGCTGGGAGGACGCCCACGTCTCGCTCACGCCAGGTCACCAGCCGAGCCCGCGCTACCAGGACCCGGAGTTCCGGCTGCGTTTCGCCCGCCTGGTCACCCACTACTGGCGGCACGCCGCCTTCCTGGAGGAAGAGCAGTTGATCTGCGACGCGGCGGCGCTGAACGGCATCCCGGGAGTGATGATCTGCGGGCGCTACGACGTCAGCGGGCCGCTGGTGACGGCCTGGCGCCTGTCGCAGCGCTGGACGACCAGTGAGCTGCACGTGCTCGACGACGCCGGCCACGGTGGCGGCGATACCTTCACTCCCACCGCGATGGACGCCCTGGCGCGCTTCGCCGCGAGGTAGCCGGCCGACGGCGCGTGAACCACGCGGGTCAGACGGTCAGACGTGCTGCTCGCCCCGCGGGTAGGAACGGTCCGGCAGTCCGAGCATTCCCTTGGCGAAGCGCAGCTCGCCGAGGTGACCATACGAGTGGGCGATGGTGTGGCGGAAGCGCTCCGACACCGGTTGCTGCACGGCGCCGATGCCCGGCACCTCCCGCTGCAGGTCGGTATCCGACGCCGAACCCAGGAACTCTTCAGTCTCCGCCATCAGTTGTCGCTGGTAGTCCTGCAGCACGTCGCGCGGAATACGAAGGTCGTCGACCATCTCGTCGGTGTAGCCGGTCCCGATCCCGAGCCCGCGCGTGCCCTTGCCGTCCGGCGAGTAGTGTGCCCGCTCGCTGTAGCCGCCCCGATGCCAGGCGTCCTGCTCCGGGCCCAGGCCTTTGGCCAGCCAGTTCAGGTCCAGGTCCCACACGCGCAGCAGGTGCCAGTAGTTCCAGACGACCGGGTTCAGCGACGGTCCCGGTCGCCGGTAGAGGAGCTCGTCGGACAACTCCGCCACCTGCGTGTCGAGTACCTCCGACATCGCTCGGATCTGACCAAGGTAGATGCTGGCTTCACTCACGGTGAGCATTCCTCCCTCGTACCCTCGTAGGCACGGCCCTGGTTCCCGTTGTCCACGTTGACCGCCAGTCTATGGAACCCGGCGCGGGCGGTCAACGGCCATCGGGATCGCCGCGCACAGGGCCCGCCGGCTCACCTCGCCCGAGTACTGCCGCGGACCGGGACCGTCCGCCATGGTTCACGACTGTTGTCCCATGACCGCCCGGATCGCGTCGTCTAGCATATGATCGAAGAACATCGATCATGCAGCGGTGCGCCAGTGAGGGGCTCGTCATTTGACAGCCGCATCTGCGGTGAACTGGCCGGCAGAACTGGGGTCGACCGCGGTTGGCGCCGACGGTGGCGTGCTCGCGAAGCAGGAGGCCGGCCGGCTCGGCGCGGCGCTGTTCGTGCTCAGCGGCCTGGTGACGGTGTTGACTCTCGTGCTCCCGGCGCCGCCGGGCATCGATCGTCCCGGGGTCGCGGGCATCGGTGCTCTGGCCACGCTGGTCGGGTTCGTGAACTGGTGGCTGCCGTGGGAGCGCTGGCCCCGCTGGGCCGCCCTCCTCGACGTCCCGATCGCCTTCAGCCTGATCGGCGCGCACAACCACTTCGCCGCGGCCGACCCCTACCGCTACGGCCTCTTCTTCATCGTGGCGTTCATGTGGATCGGTCTGTGCTACGGCCGGGGGATGTCGCTCCCCTTCCTCCCGCTCTTTGCCGTGGCCTACGTCGCTCCGCTCGTCACCGCGGGTCACGTCGACCCCGTCGCCGCCAGCTCCGTCGCCTACACCGCCCCGGTCTGCGTGCTTGTTGCCGAGACCGTTGCCTGGGTCGCCAACGAGCTGCGCCACACGCAGCGCTCGCTGAGCGACAGCGGCGTCCGCTTCCAGTCACTCGTTCAGCACGCGTCCGACCTGGTGACCGTGATCGGCGCGGACGGCGTGGTCCAGTACGTCAGCCCGTCGGTCTCGCGCCTGACCGGCTACGGGCCAGAGCGGCTCGTCGGCCACAGCCTGTTCGACCTCATCCACCCGGAGGACGTGGCGCGCGCGCAAGCCGTGCTCGAGGAGAGCGTGCGCTCCGGCCACGCCGCCCCGGCCGTCGAAGTGCGTTTCCGGAGCGCCGACGGGGAGTGGCGGTTCGCCGAGTCAGTCATCACCAACCTGCTCGACGACCCATCGGTACGCGCCGTGGTCGTGAACTCGCGCGACACCACCGAGCGCAAGCGCGTCGAGGAGCAGCTCGCCCACCAGGCGTTCCACGACCCCCTGACCGACCTGCCCAACCGCGCGCTGCTCGGTGACCGGCTGGACCACGCGCTCGCGCGGGCCCACCGCAGCGGCACGCTGGTGGCGCTGCTCTTCCTGGATCTGGACAACTTCAAGGTGGTCAACGACAGCCTCGGCCATGACGTGGGCGATCGCCTCCTGATCGCCGTGGCGACCCGCTTGCAGAGCTGCCTGGGCCCGGCCGACACGGCGCTGCGCTTCGGCGGCGATGAGTTCGCGGTGCTCCTGGAGGATCTCGCGGGCGTCGACGCCGCGGTGCAGGTCGCGGAGCGCATCAGCGTCGCGCTCGGCGACGCCTTCGTCGTCGATGGACACGAGCTGTTCACCACGGCATGCATCGGCATCGCCCTCAGCCAGCCGGGGCAAGATCGTCCGGAGGACGTGCTGCGCAACGCCGACGTGGCCATGTACCGCGCCAAAGCCGGCGGCGCGAATCGCTACCAGGTGTTCGACGCGGCGATGTACGCGCGGGCGCGGCAGCGCCTGGCGCTGGAGCAGGAGCTGCGCCGGGCGTTCCTCCGCGACGAGCTGCGGGTGTACTACCAGCCCGTCATCGACTTCGCCTCCGGGAAGATCGTCGAGATTGAGGCGCTTGTTCGCTGGGCCCACCCGAAGCGTGGCCTCCTGGGGCCGTCCGAGTTCGTGCCGATGGCCGAGGAAACGGGGCTGATCGTCACGCTCGGGCAATGGGTGCTGAGAGAGGCCTGCCGTCAGGTGCGCGCCTGGCAGCGACAGTACCCGCGTTACCCGCCGCTGGCTGTCAGCGTCAACCTGTCGGCGCACCAGTTTCGCTGTCCCACCCTGATCGCGGATGTCGACCGGGTGCTGCGGGAGACCGGGCTGCCGCCCGCGTCGCTCAAGTTCGAGATCACCGAGAGCGTCATGATGGAGGATTCGGACGCGACGGTGAGTATCCTGACGGGTATCAAGGCGCGCGGGATCATGATCGCCGTCGACGACTTTGGAACCGGCTACTCGTCCCTGTCGTACCTCAAGCGCTTCCCCGCCGACGCGCTGAAGATCGACCAGTCCTTCGTGGGTGGCCTGGGAATCAACGCCGAGGACCATGCCCTGGTGAGCGCGATGGTCGTGGCGGGCAAGGCGCTGCACTTGCAGATCACGGTGGAGGGAATCGAGACGCCGACGCAGGCCGACCGGGTGCGTGAACTCGGGTGCGACCGCGGCCAGGGCTTCCTGTTCGCACGGCCCCTCGACAGCCACGCCATCGACGCACTCTTCAGTGCCAATCACCTGGGTGTCTCGTCCGCCGTGGTCACTCGCGCCGCCGACGACTGAGCCCGCCGCTCCCGCGCGCTGCCAGGATTGCCGACGACCCGGCTCGGGCACCGCGCGGGGCTCAAGCGGACGCTCTGACCGAACGAAGCCCACTGAAGGGGCTGAGTTCCGGCCAATAGTCGCAGAAGATGCTGTAAGCCCGCCGCTACCGTCCGCTGCTAGGATTGCGCCCCGTCGGCCATGCGCCGGATCGGGCGCTCCGGTCGAGTCGCACCGGGAGGGGCGGGTGATGCACTCGATCGACGTCGCGGTCATCGGGGCGGGCCAGGCCAGCCTGGCCGTCGGCTACTACCTGCGGCGTACCGACCTCTCCCACGTCCTGCTCGACGCCGCGCCGGAGCCAGGCGGCGCATGGCGGTACAGCTGGGACTCGCTGCGCCTCTTCTCCCCCGCCCGCTGGAGCTCGCTGCCCGGCTGGCTGATGGCCGGCGGCCCCGCCTACTACCCGGCGCGGGACGAGGTGCTGCGCTACCTGGCGGCCTACGAGGAGCGCTACCGGCTGCCGGTCGTGAGGCCGGCGCGCGTCTCGGCCGTAGGGCGGGACGGGGACCGCATGCGCGTCTCGTCCGACGCCGGGGAGTGGTCGGCACGCGCTGTGGTCAGCGCCACCGGCACCTGGAGCCACCCCTACATCCCCGACTACCCCGGCCGCGAGGGTTTCCGCGGTCTCCAGCTGCACTCAGCGGAGTATCGCTGCCCCGAGCCGTTCGCCGGTCAGCGTGTCCTGGTCGTGGGCGGCGGCAACTCGGGGGCGCAGATCGTCGCCGACCTGTCCCAGATCGCGTCGGTCATCTGGGTCACCCGGCACGAGCCGACCTTCCTGCCGGACGACGTCGACGGACGTGTCCTGTTCGAGTGGGCCACCCGGCGCTACCTGGCCCGGCTAGCGGGCGAGGATCCAGCGCGAGCCGCGCCACCCGGTGGGCTCGGCGACGTCGTGATGCTGCCGCCGGTGCGCGCGGCACGCGATCGCGGTGCGCTGCGCAGCGTGCGGCCGTTCGTCCGGCTCAGCGAGAGCGGGGTCGTCTGGAGGGACGGCGCGGAGACCGAGGTCGACGCGATCGTGTGGGCGACGGGGTTCCGAGCGGCCCTCGACCATCTTGCGCCGCTCGGTGTGGTCGACGCGCAGGGCCGCGTGGCGACCGACGGCACCCGCGCGCGAGCCGAGCCCCGGCTCTGGCTGGTGGGGTACGGCGAGTGGACCGGCTACGCCTCCGCCACCCTGGTCGGCGTCGGGCGCACGGCGAAGGCAACCGTCGCGGAGGTCGTCTCCACGCTGGCGCAGGCGGGATAGGTCGCGGCGACCGACCCGTTCTGCCCGGTCGGCACCGCTCCACGACACACGTCATGGCGGTCCGGGCAGGTCGGGCATGCGTCCCGCCTGGGAACGGGCCGCCCAGGTGTCGTACCATCGAGGTGAGATCCGTGGGAGACCGCTCCACCGCCGACTGGGCGTAGATGGGTACGAGGCTCGTGAGAACCCGAGGCCGCGCCACCGCCGTGCTGGTCGCCGTGGTGGCGCTGAACTACGCCGCGCAGATTCCCTACTACCTGCACCAGTACTACCTGCCCCGCCATCAGCTGCCGTCGCCGCTCGGCACGCTGCTGCTGGGGCTGACGCTCCTGTGGTTCGTGGTCGGCTACCGCCGCTACCTGACCGGCCGGCGCTTCGGCTACGGCCTGCTGCTCGGCTTCCTGGTGGTGCAGGTCCTGTTCTATGGGCACTCCGTCGTGCTGGGCCTGCTCACGGGCGCCGGCGCCGTGGCGCAGCTCACCACCTCCAGCCGGTTTCTCCTCGTGATCTTCACCATCGGCTACCTGAACTTCGCGGTGGCTGCGTATTACGTCTACTGGCTGCTGCGGAGCCGTCCGCCCCGCACCGCTTGACGCCACCAGAGCACCCCGCTCCCGGCTGTGCTACCGTGCGCGCACGCAGCAGCGCGGGCACACGGGCGGCACGGTAGCGAAGGGGGCCGGCATGGTCTGGACGAACGCGGGGATCACCCATCGATCGACCGTCATGGGCAGGCGCGGGATGGTCGCCTCGGCACACCCGCTCGCCTCGCTTGCGGGGCTGCGGGCGCTGATGGCCGGCGGCAACGCCATCGACGCGGCCGTCGCCACCTCCGCTGCCCTGAACGTCGTCGAGCCCTACATGTCCGGCCTGGGCGGCGGCGGGGCCATGCTGGTCCACACGGGGTCGGGCGAGACGGTCTCCTTGAACTACGGCGGGCCGGTGCCGGCCGCCGCCCGCGCCGAGACGCTCGACCCGGCATCGGTCGATGTCGGCCCGAAGGCGGGCGTCATCCCCGGTATTCCGGCCGGCTGGTTCGCCGCGCTCGGCCGCTTCGGCAGCATGCCGGCCGGCGACCTGTTCGCTCCCGCCATCGAATACGCCGAGGCCGGCGTCGCGCTGACCGTCAAGAACAGCGCGTTCTTCGCCTCCGGCGCGGACCGTGTCCACGGCGACGCGCGCGCCATCTTCTTCCCGGCGGGCTCGACCCCGTCCGCCGGCACGATCATCCGCCAGCCGCGCCTCGCCGCGACCTACCGCGCCCTGACCGAGGGTGGGGCCGACGCCTTCTACCGCGGCCCCGTCGGCGAGCGCTTCGTTGCGGCCATCCGGGCCGCCGGAGGGCTGATCACCGCCGAGGACCTGGCCGCCACCACGGTCACCTGGGGCGAGCCGTCGGTCAGCCGCTATCGCGGCCTCGAGCTGCGTACCACCGGCTGGCCGCTGACCTCGTACGAGACGCAGCTGTCGCTCAACATCCTGGAGGGCTTCGACCTGGCCGCGATGGGACACAACGGCGCCGGGACGATCCACACCATGGTCGAGGCGTTTAAGCTGGCCATGGCCGATCGGATCGAATACGCGGGGCGCGTCGAGCCGCCGCCGGCGGGCCTGCTCTCCCGCGAGTACGCCGCACACCGCCGGACGCTTATCGATCCGGGCCGGGCGCAACCGATCGAGGGCGATCGCTACACCCGCCCCCGACCGGACGGCGCGGTCATGCCCGGCGACCCGGCCGACGTCACGCGCGAATGCACCACGCATCTCGACGTGGTCGATGCCCAGGGCAACGCCGTCTCGATCACCCAGAGCATCGGTTCGATCTTCGGCTCGGGGTTCATGGCGGGCGACACCGGGATAATGTTGAACAACTTCCTCTATTTTTACGACGTCGACCCGGCCAGTCCGAACGCCGTCCGGCCGG
>DATKRJ010000146.1:0-7544 GCA_035532355.1 Thermomicrobiaceae bacterium
GACGCGGTCACGCTCAACCCGCTCGACCTCCCGCCGGGCGGCGGCCCACAGGCACTCGACGAGCGCGCCCTGTTCCTCACCGAGCTGCTCGAGTTGCTGCTCGGCAAACTCAGCGCCGAAGAACTGCCGGCACTCGACCGCGCGATCCTCGCCTGCTACACGGCGGCCGGAATCAGCGCCGACCCGGCCACCCACAACCGCCCCGCACCGCTCCTTTGTGACCTCGCCCGCTCTCTGGCCGCCGAGCCGGGTGCGGGTGAGCGGCTGGCGGAGCGGCTTGCGCCCTACGCCACGGGCTCGCATGCCCAGCTCTTCTCGCGGGCGACCGCGGCCGCCCCCGACGGGCAGCTTGTCTGCTTCTCCCTGCGCGGCCTCCCCGAACGGCTCAAGGCGCCCGCGTTGCTGCTCGCGCTCGACAGCATCTGGCGCTCGCTCGAAGGGCCCCTGCGGCGGCGTTGCGTTCTCGTCGATGAGGCGTGGCTTTTGATGCGCGAGCCGGCCGGCGCCCGTTTCCTCTCCCGGCTGGCCAAGTCGGCGCGTAAGCGCTGGTGCGGCCTGACCGCGATCAGCCAGGACGCCGACGACCTGCTCGGCAGCGAGCTCGGCCGCGCAGTCGTCGCGAACGCCGCCAGCCAGGTGCTGCTTCGGCAAGCACCGCAGGCGATCGAGCAGATCGGCCAGACGTTCAACCTCACCGCCGGCGAGAAGCGCCACCTGCTGAGCTGCCCGACCGGGCAAGGGCTGCTGATCAGCGGCGAGGAACGCCTGCCGCTGCGCGTCGTCGCAAGCCCCGACGAACACGCCCTCGTCACCACCGACCCCGCCGACCTCACCGACGAGGAGGGGCCGCTCTGACGCGCGTGATCGTTGCAGCCGTGGCCGCGCTGCTGCTTCTGCCGGTGCTCGTGATCGGCGCCGCGACCGGCGGCATCCAAGTCTCCAACCCCTCCCAGACCGCGATCGCGGAGATTCCCGTCGCCTACCTCGCGCTCTACGAACAAGCAGGTGTCGCGTTCGGCATCCCCTGGCAGCTGCTGGCCGGGATCGGCAAGGTCGAATGCGACCACGGACAAAACCCCGACCCCGCCTGCAGCCAAGAAGGCGTGACAAACAGCGCCGGGGCGGGCGGGCCGATGCAGTTCCTCGCCGGCACCTGGCAGACATACGGGACCGACGCTGACGGCAACGGCAGCGCCGACCGCTGGGACCCAGTCGACGCTGTCTTCTCGGCCGCCAACTACCTGCGCGCCTCCGGCGCTCCCGACAACATCCCCGCCGCGGTCTACGCCTACAACCACTCACAGGCATACGTCAACGAGGTCCTCGGCTGGGCAACCCTCTACGAAAAGCAAGCCGCACCAGCCGACACAACCACCGGCTCGACGGCGGCGCAGCCGGCGGTCGCCTACGCGCTCGACCAGCTCGGCACTCCGTACCGTTGGGGCGGCGACGGCCCGGGCGGCTTCGACTGCTCCGGCCTCACGCAGGCCGCCTACGCCGCCGCCGGCATCGGTCTCCCGCGCACCGCGCAAGCACAGTACGACGCCGGCCCGCTCGTGCCCGCTGGGCAGCCGCTCCAGCCCGGCGACCTCGTCTTCTTCGGAAGTAGCTTGACCGCGGTCGAGCACGTCGGGATCGCGATCGGCAACGGCGAGATGGTCGACGCTCCCCACAGCGGCGCCGTAGTCAGGATCGAGAGCGACCAGTGGCCGAACTACGTCGGCGCCAGCCGCCCGGCGGGTGGTCAATGAGCATGCGCTGTTGCCGGTCACGCGGGGGTCGTTGCTTGTGGTCGTTCCATGCGGTCGTTCCACAAACGACCACCCGGCGTGCCCTCGATGGCGCACAGACAGCGGGGCTCGCGGCCGCGTCGGGTCGGCGACTTCACCCCCACAGTTCAATTCGTTCAGTCCGGCCGCTCGGCCGGCTGGGGCGGCTGCTGCAGCAGCCGCCCAGCCACTCTCCGCACTGGCTGCTGGCGCACCTGCTCACGCAGGCACACCAGCTCCTGCCTCTCGCCGCAGGGGTGCTGTCCGGCGTCGCCTTCCCGCTGCTGCTGCTCTCGCTGGCCCGCGTCCGGGCTCGCCGTCGGCTCGCCCGTTCGCTGACCGCGGTCGCGATCCGTCCCGGACGGGAGACCGTCCAGCCGGCCGCCCTCGAGCGGTCACTGGCAGCGCTGCACGGGCTCCTGCCCGCCTGGCACCGCCGCCTGCTCGGTGAGAAACCATGGCTGCTGCTCGAACTGCAACGCGACCCCGAAAGCGGTCTGCAGCTGCGGCTGCTCACCCAGCGGGCAGTGCTGCCGCTCGCGACCGCTGCGCTCCGTGCCGGGCTGCCCGGCTGCGAACTGCACCCCTGCGACCCGCCCGACCTGATCGTCCCAGCCGCATCGGCGCGTGGACGGCTGAAGCAGCGGGCCGGTCGTCTCGCTCCGCTCCGCGACAGCGGCGAGCCGGTCCTGCCTGCACTGCTCGCGACGCTCGAGAGCGAACGCGGCCAGGCCGTCGTGCAGCTGACGCTGCAGCCTGCGACCAGCCGCTGGGTCGGTCAGCTCTACAGCGCCGCCCACAAACTCCAACACGGGCAACGCCACCGCCCGCTCGCGAGCAGGCTCGCCGAGCTACCGCTCAGCCTCACCCAAGAAGTACTGACAGGCCTCGCCGAGGTCGCCCAGCGCGGGTCGGCCGGCTCTGGTCGTTCTCAGGTCGGGGTGGCGGGGCCGGCGACCCTGCTCGACTCCGACCGGGCGCAGGCGCTTCGCGCCCGCGCCCGTGCCGGCGGGGTCGCCTTCGACTGCGGCTTCCGCTTCGCCTGCCACGCCGAGCATCCCGCCCGCTCGAAAGCCTGGGCACAAGCGCTGCAAGCGCAGCTGCGACCGCTCGAGGGCCCCCACAACGGCCTCGCCCCGAAGCGTGTCTGGCGCTGGCAGCGCGCCGGCTTCGACCAGGCGCTCCAGAGCCGACGACCCGAACCGGGGATGCTGCTGACCGCAGCGGAACTGGTGCCGCTGTTCAGCATCAGCGGCGACGACCCGCTCGCCGAGCTTGAGCAGGCAGGCGCACGCCAGGTCCCGCCCCCACTCACCCTCGACAGCGGTGATCAGCAGGAGGGGCGGCTGTTTGCGCTCGCGACCTACCCGGGCCGCGAGCGCGAGGTGCGCCTCACCCAGACCGGCGCCCGGACGCATCTGCATGTGATCGGGCCGCCCGGGTCGGGGAAGACCTCGATGCTGCTTCGCCTCGCGCTCGGATCCGCGAGCGGCGGTGACGGCACCGGCATCTGGGAGGCCAAGGGCGACCTCGCCCGCGCCTTCATGCTCGCCCTCCCCGAGAACCTCTATGACCGGCTCTGTCTGGTCGACCTCGCCGCCGACGACCTCGTCGTCGGCATCAACCCGCTCGAATACCGCAGCGAAGAAGATCGAGAGCGCGTCGCAGACGACACCCTCTCGATCTTCAAGCGCCGCTTCCACCGCTTCTGGGGACCACAGACAGACGACCTCTTCAAAGGCGGCCTCCGCACCCTCCTCCTGGTGCCCGGCTCGACGCTGCTCGAACTGCCGCTGCTGCTCACCGACCCCGCCTTCCGCGCCCGCTACCTGGAGAAGGTGCACGACCCGGTCGCGCTCGGCCCATTCTGGCAACGCTACGAAGCCCTGTCGCCGGCCGGGCAGGCGCAGGCGATCGGCCCCGTCCTGAACAAGCTCCGCGACTTCCTCTTCCGCAGCCGCCTGCGGGCGATGCTCGGCCAACCCCACTCCACAATCAGCTTCGAGCAAGCACTCGCGCAGCGGCTGATCATGGTCATGAACCTCCCCAAAGGCGCCGGCCGCGAACAAGCAGAAGTCGTCGGCGCCTTCTCACTCGCCAAGCTCTGGCAAGCAGCCCTCGCCCGCGCCGAACTGCCCGAACGCGAACGCGCCGACTTCCACTGCTACCTCGACGAGTTCCAGAACTTCCTCCACGCCGAAGACTTCGCCGAGATCCTCGCCGAAGCCCGCGCCCTGCGCCTCTCCCTCTGCCTCGCCCACCAGACCCTCGCACAGCTCTCCGAACGCGAAACCGCCCTGCTCTTGAACCTCGTCAGGAATCTGGTCTGTTTCCAGCCCGGCCATGAAGACGCCGCCCGCCTCGCCCGTGCGCTCGCCCCCAGCTTCGACCGCGACGACCTCCACCGGCTCGGCCCCTACCAAATCGCCGTCCGGCTCGCCCACCACGGCGCCACGCAGCACGCCTTCTCCGCCCAAACCATCCCACCGCCCGCCTTCGATCCCACCCCGTGGATCAACCGCTGCCGCCAACTGCCCGCCACAGCCGACCCGACCGACGAGACATCCGCGCTCGCGCAGGCGCACGTCGCGGCGGCGGCCGCCTGGCCGCAACTCGCAGCCGCCGAGCGAGCGGCCTTGCTGTCGCAGCTGCAGCCGCTGCTCATCGGCCCGCGCGAGCAGCTCGCGAAGCGGATCGAGAACCTCGAGGCGCTGCCCGACGAGCAGTACCGCCTCTACCAGCAACTGACCACAACGCTGCGACAGACAGAACGTGAGCGGCTGTTTGATCTCAGCCGCGAGCAGATCGAGCGGCGGATCGTCGCGGTCGCGCTCGCCCGCGCCCAGCGCCAACACGAAAGTACCCCCGGCGACCCGAGCGAGGAAGCGCGGCTGCATGCTGAGCTGAGCGAGCAGGACTGGGCCTCCGCTGTCGAGCAAGAGCGGCTCGGCCGGCTGCAGCGGCTGTCCGCGCTGCGCTACGGCCGCCCGGTCGACGAAGTCGAGTTCGCGATCCGCCGCCGCCTCGGCACCAACCTCCCCGCCCCAGCAAGCAGCGACGGGATCGAGAAGGCCGCGTGAACAACCGCCAGCTGATCAACGACGCCGCCTCATTTCGTGAGCGCGACCTCGCCCTGCTCGACGGGCTGTACGAGCACCGCTTCCTCACCCGCCGCCACCTGCAAGCCCTCTACTTCACCGACTACCCCGAGCTGCAGAGCGGCCTGCCGGTCGCGACCAGCTCGCCACGCCCGGCGCAACGCCGCCTCCGCCGCCTCCACCAGGCCCGGCTTGTCCTGCGCCGAAGCCTCGCCCTGCCCGACGGGCGCCGCGACCCCGAGCCCTACTACTGCCTCTCCCCCGACGGCGCCCAACTCGTCGCACTCCGCCACAGCCTCGCCGCCCGCGAGACCCGGCAGCGGGCAGCCGATCTGCTCGCGAACCCGCTCTTCGTCCGCCACGCCCTGGCCGGCGCCGACCTCCACTGCGCCCTCACCCGCGCCGCCCGCAGCCAGCCCGGCCACGTCTGCCCGCCGCAGTGGTGGCGCGGCGAGCAGACCGCAAGCCAGCAGTTCACAGACCGCGGCCAGCCGCTGCTCCTGCGCCCGGACGGCTACACGCGCTACCAGGCAGGCGAGAACATCCACCATCTGCTCGTCGAGATCGACCTCGGCACGATGAGCCTGCCACGGCTGCGGACAAAGCTCGACCGCTACCGCGCCTACAGCCGCTCCGCCGCCTGGCAGACCCGCTACCCCGTCTTCCCCAAGCTCCTCCTCCTCACCACCAGCACGCAGCGGATCGTGAGTCTGCACCAGCAGCTCGAGCCGCTCCCCGAACTCGTCCTGCTCAGCGCCACCCACGCCGACCTGCGGGAGCACGGGCCGCTCGCCGCGATCTGGCATCAGCCAGGCCGCAGCCAGCCGCGACCGCTGCTCGAAGCACCCCGATGACCCGACAACCGACCAACCCCGCTGCCGACCACAGCGGCCCTCAGCCCGACCCAGACACGCAGCCGCCGGCTGCCCGGCTCCTCCGCCGGCCCCACATCCAATGCCCGAACCAACCACCACACTTGCCCTCGCAGTCTGGCCGCCGCACGCCGGCGGCGAGCGGCGGCACGCCTATCTCGCCGCCAGCCGCGGCAAGCATCGGATCGCACCCGAGCTTGCTGCCCGCGCGATCCTCGCCTACAGCGATCCTGGCGACCTCGTCGTCGACCCCCACTGCGGCATCGGCACCGTGCTGATCGAGGCGATCCAGAACGGCCGCCGCGCGATCGGCATCGACCCGGATCGCAGCCGCGCGGCGCTGGCGACCGCGAACATCAGCCACGCCCGGCAGCAGGGCGCGGCCGGCCGCGCCGCCGTCATCGAAGGCGACCCCGCGCAGCTGCCGCGACTGCTTCCGAAAGCAGCAGCGATCCTCAACCCACCAGCCAGCAGCACGCAACACGGACGAGTACGTCGGCACCCGGCCGGCAGTACCCAGCTGATCCTGACCGCCGCCCCAGCACGGACGACAGTGGCGCTTCTGTCCAGCTGGATGAGCGTGCTCGCCCCCGGCGGGTTTCTGCTGCTTGTTCACACCCAGGCTGCCGGCAAGCCTCGCCGCGGGCTCGGCGCAACCGTCGCCGCCGCCGAACAGGCGGGGCTTCAGTACTGGCAGCACGTGATCGCCCTCCACACCGCAGCCGCTGAGCTGCTGCATACCGACGTGCTCTCGTTCCGCAAGCCGCACCCGAACAGAGCCGCTGCGCGACGCGACGAGCTCGGCCGCAAGTCGGTGGCCGCATGACCAGCCCGAGTTCCTCCGTTTGGGCCGTCGCGGATCAGCCCGCGCGTGTCCAACGACAGGGCCGCTACCTGCCCGCCTCGACGGCGCACCCGGGGAAGATGCTGCCCGCGCTCGCCCGGCAGGCGATCAGCAGCTACAGCAACCCGGGCGAGCTGCTGCTCGACCCGATGTGCGGGATCGGCACCACGCTCGTCGAAGCAACCCACCTCGGCCGCCAGGCGATCGGAGTCGAGCTCGAACAGCGCTGGGCAACCCTCGCCGCCGCCAACCTCAACCACGCCCGCGCACAGGGCGCCCCCGGACACGGGCTCGCCCTCAAAGGCGACGCCTGCCAGCTCGGCCAGGGTCTCCTCGACGAGTACAGGGGCAAGGTCGCGTTGATCCTCACCTCGCCGCCCTACGGACCCTCGCTGCACGGCCAGGTCCGCAAAGGCGAGCACGGGGTGCAGAAGTTCGACTACCGCTACTCCGAAAACCCCGACAACCTCGCCCACCTCCCACAGACCGCCAGCCGGCGCAAACCGAGCTTCGACACCGTGCTCGCCGACATCCTCGCCGGCTGCCGGCGCATGCTCGCCCCCAACGGACGGCTCGTGATGACCGTCCGCCCCTACCGCCGCGACGGCCACCTGATCGACCTGCCCGGCCAACTCGAACAGCTCGCAGCCGCCAACGGTCTGGTCATGCACGACCGCCACGCCGCGCTTCTCTGCGGCCTCGACGGGACCCGGCTCGTCCCCCGCGCGAGCTTCTTCCAGATCCGCCACCAACGAAGCGGCACCTTCCCCCGCATGCTGATCATCGGCCACGAAGACGTCCTCATCTTCCGACCCAAGACCCCAGCCAAGAGCGCACCGAAGCTCAACGTCCGGCTCGCTGCCGGGGCGCGAACCGGGAGCGGGACGCGATGAAAGGCCAGACAGGCGAGGGGCTCGAGCTGAGCCTGAGCATCCCGGACGAACTGCTGACCGCGCTGGCC
>DATKRJ010000147.1:0-3963 GCA_035532355.1 Thermomicrobiaceae bacterium
TCTGGACGCCCGAGCGTCCGCGCGACCTCTGCCCGCAGCGCCGCGTGCGTCCGCTCGACCGGCAGCGCGTCCGCACGGTCCCAGGATTGGGCGAGCTTCATCGTCAGCGTTGGCGTCTCCGGCAGGAACTCCTCGGCCTCCTGCGTCGCCGCGCGGTCGCCCGCCACCAGCGCCACCGGCAGACCCCACTCTCCCGCCCACCGGCTCAGCAGCCCGAGCTCTCCCGTCGCTCGCCCGTCCATCTCCAGTGCCAGTCCTCGGAACATCGTGTGGCTGATGAACGCCGGGCGCGTGCCGGCCATGGCGTGGAAGCCGATCAGAAACGCCACGTCGTAACCGCTGGAAAGATCCTCCGCCACGATCTGGACGCGTGCGTCGAGCGCGTGCGCCTCGATGTTCCCACCGCCGGCGTGCCAGTCGATCACCGACACGCCGGTCGCCCCGGTGTCGAAGGCCGCCTCGGCCACGGCGTTCACCTCGGCCGCCAGCCGCTCCTGCCCGCCCGGGTATTCCGGGTGACCGGGCGCGCAGGCGTCAACAGTCTCGATCCCGCTGATCCCCTCCATGTCGGCGATGACCAGTACCCGCATCGTGGGCTTCCCCTCCCGAGCTCCGCGCCGCGAGCCTCGCCTGGCCCGAGCGTCTCCGCCTATCATCGTCGAAGCGGGTAGCCCGCGTCACCGTACCGCCTCGGGGTTCGGGATCGCCGGGGACCTGACCGGCGCGGCTCCGGCATTCGCTCCTCCAGAGCCGGCGTCAGCCCAGATCTTCCCCCAGCACGTGCAGCCGGGCGGCCTCCGTGGCCTCGAGACCATCCGGGCCATGGGCCGCGAGCTGCCCGAAGCCGCCCAGCGTCCGATCGGCCTTCCTGGCGCGGGCCGCGCGAGCACGGCGGGCATCCGCCTCCGGGCCGACATCGGTCGTGAGAGGAGCCATCCACTGCATGAACGCACGTAGCACCGCGTAGTACGCGCTGCGCCGGGCGGCATAGCACATCATCGCCCTGTCCCAGTCGGGCTCGGTGAGCAACCGGTCGCGCACCTCGCGGACATCACGGAAGCACAGCGACAGCCCGTATCCCCCGCTCGGGTCATTCGCGCCGGCGGCGTCGCCGATCAACGCGACGCGGTCGTCGTACAGGCGATCTGACCACACGTCGGCGTTCGGGAGGAAGGCGAGCGGGCCGCTCGGATGGGCCCGGTCAAGGGCCCCTTCCGGGAAGACCGCGCCGCACCGAGCGACGAAGTCGGCCCGGTGTCCGGTGCCACGCAGCGGACCGGCGATCGGCTCTCCGGCGATGAGGTAGGTACGGGCACGGCCGCTCCCCAGGGGAAAGACGAGCACCGTCCCACCTTCGAAGTCGGCGAGGTGAAAGGTGTCATCGGCCAGCGCCACCCCGTCGAGGAGACACCCGCCGACCAGGTGGTGCACCGGATCGTGGATGGCCGCGGCGCCCACCCAGCGCCGTGTCGCTGAGTGCCGTCCGTCCGCCCCGATGACGAGCCGGGCACGCACGTCGTACCGGGCCTCCGCCGTCGTGACCTCCAGCCGGAGGTCTCTCCCGCGGGTGAACCGCACCACGTGAGCGGGGCGCAGCACCTGGGCGCCGCCGCGGCAGGCGTGCTCCAGCAGCGCGTCCTGGAGCGCCGGGTGGGAGATCGCCCACTCTCCGGGCAGATCCGGCTCGATGGCGTCCCAGCGTGAGGGGTCGCCTGAGACACGGTCCGCGTAGAAGCGGCGGTACGGGAGAACCTGCGCACCGGCGGCGCGAACGACCGCGGCCAGGCCGAGGGCCTGGAGTTCGGTAACTCCCCACGGGTGGATGCCCTCGCCGCGCACGCGATCGCGGAATCGCCCCTCGCGTTCGACCAGCACCACACCCAGCCCTGCCTCAGCCAGCACCGCGGCGATGCTGGAGCCTGCCACCCCGCCACCGACCACGGCCACGTCGGTCGTCAGGGTCCCGGAGTGCGCGGGCGGGTGCATGGCAAACTCCTCGGTGGGGGCGGCATCCGCACCGGTGGAAACGCGGCCATCCAGAGGTCGGCGGGTCGACTGAGAGAAGACGGGACCGTTCAGCCGGCAGGCGCGACACCGCGTGGTCTCTCTCGCGGGAAGGCCCCGATCCTACCGGCACCACCACGTCCTGGTCAAGACGTGCCACCGGCCTACGGCCTAGGGTATACCTCCCGGCACCGGAGACGCTGCCGGCCATCGCGCCGGGCGCCGAATCCCTGGAGTCATCAGAACCGTCGCCGCCCGACCATGCCCACTCGTCGGATATCCTGGGACGTGGACGCCGCCGGATACCGGTGGTAGCGTATGGCCACCCCGGCTGGTGGCGGGGTGCGGGGTCCACGCTCGGAGGGCCCGCGCGTGCGCGACGAGGCAGCCACGGCGACCCAGGCACCGGCCGGAGGATCTCCGGTCAGACTCGGCCTGATCGGCGCGCTCGGTATCTACCCGGATTACCGTCTGCTCTGGACCAGCACCGTCCTGACCCAGGCCGGTCAGTGGATGATGCAGATCTCCCTCGGCTGGCTCATGCTCCAGATGACCAACTCGGCCGGCTGGGTCGGTCTGATCGGCTTCGCCTCCGGCGTGCCGTTCCTGGCCATCTCGATCCCGGCCGGCGTGCTCATCGACCGCTACGACCGGCGCACCGTGCTCGTCGTCTGCCAGGCGGCGGCGATGGCGGTCAGCCTGGTCCTGGCGGTCATGCTCACCCTGCACCTGGCGACCCCCTGGCACCTGCTGGCCGCCGCGTTCCTCAACAGCGCCGCGCTGGCCGTCAACACGGCCGCGCGCCAGGTCCTCATCCCGAACTTCGTCGCGCGCGACCACCTGCAGAACGCCGTCGGACTGATGTCGGCCGGCCAGAACGCGACGCGCATCGTCGGTCCGGCCCTGGCCGGCCCGCTCATCGCCGGGGTCGGCGGCGCGGGCGCCGTCTACCTCCAGACGGTCTTCCTGCTGGCGGCGCTCGCCGGCACCCTCATGATGCCGTCCGTCCGCGCCTCCGGCGCTCAGGTACTCGCCATGCGGCGCAACCTCGTCGACGGGCTCGCCTACATCCGGCGCCGGCCCGCCCTCGCCGGGCTCGTCTGGCTGGCGGCGATCCCCACCCTGCTCGTCTTCCCCTACATCCAGTTCCTCCCGGTGTTCGCCCGCGACATCCTCCACATCGGTGCCGGCGGGCTCGGCCTGCTCCTCACCTTTAGCGGCATCGGCGCCGTTACCGGTGCGCTGGTGGTCGCCGGCTTCGAGAAGATGCCGCGCAAGGGCCTCTTCATGCTCGTCGGCACGATCGTCTACGGCCTGGTAGTGATCGCCTTCGCCTACTCGAGTTGGGTCGTCACCAGCGCCGCCTTCATCTTCGGCTGCGGGCTGCTCGGCTCGGCCTACATGTCAGTCAACAACTCCCTGCTCCACCTCAACGTCGACGACGACATGCGCGGTCGGGTGATGGGCGTCTACGGACTCACCTGGGGGCTCAGCCCGCTCGGCGCCCTCCCCATGGGCTGGATCGGCGACCACGTCGGCGTGCCCAGCGCGGTGGCCCTCGGCGCCGTCCTCTCGTCCCTCTTCACCATCGGGCTCGCCCTGCGCTCCCGCCAGCTGCGCGCGCTCTGATCGGCGCCTCGATACGGCATCGTTGACCCGGGCCGCCCACGAACGGGAAACGGAGGAGGGCCGTCCGGCCCTCCCCCGTCGTCCAACGCTCCGGTACGCTCTCAGCCCCGGTGCGGGTGCTCCTCGTCGCGCGTCGGCGTGGCCGGCGTCCAGCCCGGCGGGTCGCTCGCCGGGAACGACTCCTCCGACGCCTGGGTCACCGGGTCGGCGCTGGCGCCCCGCCCGTGGTGCAGGTAGTGCTCGGCCGCGATCGGCCGCGCTTGCCGCTCGTGGTGTCCCTCGCCGAACTCCTCGACCATCGTCGCGCCGAACGCCGGCAGGTCCTTGGGG
>DATKRJ010000148.1:0-3658 GCA_035532355.1 Thermomicrobiaceae bacterium
CGAGCGGTTCACCCACCTGGTCCTGATCGGCCCGTCCGCCCGGCTGGACGGCGCCGCGCGCGTCGATCTCGAGGCGTTCTTCAGCGAGCCGCCGGACCGCGAGGGCTGGCACAAGTACAACGCCGTGCACTGGCGCGAGAACTACCGCGACTTCGTCGGGTGGTTCAGCTCCCTCATCGTGACGGAGGCGCACTCGACCAAGGGGATCGAGGACTTCACCGGCTGGGCGCTCGAGACGACGTCCGACGTCCTGATTGCCACCATCGTCGAGGGCGGGACCCCGCGCGCCGCGGAGTTTGCCGCCGCCGTCCGCTGTCCCACCCTGATCATCCAGGGGAGCGAGGACAGGGCCGTTCCGCTCGAGCGCGGCATCGCCCTGCACGAGGCGATCCCCGGGTCGAGCCTGGTCGTCGTCGAGGGCGCCGGCCACGTCCCCAACGGCCGCGATCCGGTCCGCACCAACCTCCTCATCCACGACTTCCTGGGCCGCGAGCAGCCGGAGCGCCAGAACTGGCGCCGGGCGCTGACCCGCACGAAGCGCGCCCTCTTCGTCAGCAGCCCGATCGGCCTCGGCCACGTCCGGCGCGACCTCGCCATCGCCGACGAGCTGCGCGCGCTGGTCCCCGGGCTCGAGATCGACTGGCTGGCCCAACCCCCCGTCACCACCGTGCTGGCGGCCCGCGGCGAGTGCATCCACCCGCTCAGCGAGCGCCTGGCCGGCGAGTCCGCGCACATCGAGTCCGAGCTGAGCGGCCCCCACCGGCTCCACGTCTTCCAGGCCTTCCGTAACATGGACGAGATCCTGCTCTCCAACTTCATGGTCTTCCTGGACGCAGCCCGCCAGGGCGCCTACGACCTCTGGGTCGGCGACGAGGCCTGGGACCTCGACTACTACCTCCACGAGAACCCCGAGCTCAAGAGCGCCCCCTTCGCCTGGCTGACCGATTTCGTCGGCTACCTCCCGGTGGACCCCGACCCGGCCGGCCGCGACGCCTATCTCACCGCCGACTACAACGCCGAGATGCTCGAGCAGGTGGCGCGCTTCCCGCGGGTGCGGGACGCCGCGCTCTTTATCGGCGACCCCGACGACGTCGTGCCCGACCGCTTCGGTGACGGCCTGCCGCTCATCCGTGACTGGACCAAGGCCAACTTTGAGTTCAGCGGCTACGTCCGCCCCTTCGATCCGGAGGACCTCGGCTCCCGCGACCAGCTGCGGCAAGAGTTCGGCTTCCGCCCGGGTGAGTGCATCGCCGTCGCCTCCGCCGGCGGCACGGGTGTCGGCAGCGACCTGCTGCGGCGCATCGTCGAGGCGTACCCCGTGGCCCGGGATCAACTCCCCGAGCTGCGCCTGGTCGTCGTCTGCGGCCCGCGCATCGACCCGGCCGCGCTGCCCGCCGTTCCCGGCGTCGAGTACCGCGGCTACGTCCCCGACCTCTACCGGATGCTCGCCGCCGCCGACGTCGCCCTGGTCCAGGGCGGCCTCTCGACGACGATGGAGCTGGTCGCGGCTCGCCGCCCGTTCCTCTCCTTCCCGCTGACGGACCACTACGAGCAGGTCCGGCACGTGGCCTACCGGCTGGAGCGCTACGGCGTGCCGGCCTGGGCGCAGGTGCCGTTTCCTGAGGCGAGCCCGGAGACGATCGCCGACCGGCTCGCCTGCGCCCTCCGCGAGCCAGTCGCCTACCGGCCGGTCGAGGCGGGTGGGGCGCGGCGCGCGGCCGAGCGCCTCGCCCGACTCGTGTGAGACGTCTGCCCTGCCTGCCGCGTGACGAGCGTGTCAGCACGCCAGGATGGAGGAGGTGATCGGGCGAGAGACGAGTCAGAGGTCCGCGAACGGTTCCCCACGGCCTGAAGACGGCATCCAGGGAGCGTGAAGCATGGCATACGAGATCGAAGGCCGTCTGCTTGAAGTCTGTGACTGCAACGTACTCTGCCCCTGCTGGATCGGGGAGAACCCCGATGACGGCACCTGCGACGCCATCGTCGCCTATCACATCGACCAGGGCACGATCGGGGGCGTCGACGTCGCGGGTCGGACCTTCGCCCTTGTAACCCACGTCCCCGGCAACGCCATGGCCGGCAACTGGAAAGCCCTGGCGGTGGTCGATGGCCAGGCCAGCGACCGGCAGCTGGAGGCGTTGCTCAATGCGTTCACCGGCAAGCTGGGTGGGCCGCTGGCCGATCTAGCCCAGCTCGTGGGTGAGGTGGTCGGGGTCGAACGTGCTCGTGTGACTTTCGAGGTGACCGGCGGCCGGGGCCTGCTCAAGCTCGGTACCCTGGCCGAAGCCGAGCTCGAACCTTACGTGGGTCCGAGCGGCCAGACCACGACCCTCAACGAGTCGATCTTCTCGACGATCCCCGGCTCGCCGGCCTACGTGAGCAAGGCCCTCTCATACACACGGCAGACTGCGTCGTACGGCTTGCCAGACGTGGACCTCAGCGGTCACAACGCGATCCAGGGCGGGTTCCGCTTCGAGGCGTGACTCCTCGTGGCGCGCACGTCGGGTCGGGCCGTCCTCGCCAGCCGGTCCGATCCGGCCAATGCGCCGCGAAGCAGAAAGGTGGCCGGGCTATGTGGGGCGCACGGGACAACCGCATCTTCGCCGGGCTCCTGCTCGCGCTGATCGCCGTCGCCTGGAGCTCACTGATCCTCTGGGACGTCTCCCCCTACGCCCGCTTCCTGAACCACCGTGCTCTCGATGAGCTCGCATTGGGATCGAACTATGGCCTGCTGGTGGTGTTCGTCGCCGGCTGGACTCTGATGACGACCGCCATGATGCTCCCCACCAGTCTGCCGCTGCTGCTGGGCTTCCGGCGCATGCTCGGGCAGCGACGAGAGGGCGGGCGTCTCGTCGCGCTCCTGATCGTGGGCTACCTGACGGCCTGGACGACCTTCGGCGTTCTGGTCCATCTGGCGGACCTGATGGTGCATCGTGCCGTCGACGTCAGCCCCTGGCTGGAGCGCGACAGCTGGCTCATCATGACCGCCACGATCGTGGGGGCCGGGGTCTTCCAGTTCTCGCGGTTGAAATACCGCTGCCTGGACCAATGCCGCTCACCCCTCAGCTTCCTGGTGCAGCACTGGAGCGGACGCCGCGACGGGCGCGCGGCCTTCACTCTGGGGATGCATCACGGCGCCTTCTGCATCGGCTGCTGCTGGGCGCTGATGCTGCTCATGTTCGCCGTAGGTACCGGCAGCATCGGCTGGATGCTGGTGCTCGGCGCGATCATGGCGACGGAGAAGAACATGCCGTGGGGCCGGCGGCTGAGCACGCCGCTCGGCATTGGACTCCTGGGACTCGGCGCCGGCCTCGCGCTCGTCGGGCTGACCGGCCACCTGCAGGTCGCCGTCTGAGCGACGCTCCGGTCGGCCACTGGAGACGTGCGATCAGCGGTGTCGGGGCGCCTCGGGGCTGATCGACGACCAGGCACGGCCCATTTGCCCCGCCCGGTAGTGGATGCCCGGCCGCGCCCCAGCGACCCGCCGCGGAGCACGCGGCCGATCTTGGTGCGGCTGCCGTTACCGGCCGCCAGAGCGAGGGTGTGGAATGACTCCTACTAGATTCCGAGCAGTGGCGACCGTGCGTTGTCACTTCAGTCATGGAATATGCGCGCACGTGGTGAGATGATGCGCGCATCTCGCTGTACCGTACGCACG
>DATKRJ010000149.1:0-2449 GCA_035532355.1 Thermomicrobiaceae bacterium
TCGCTGGCCATGGCGCAGAACTGGAAGCCCTCGGCGATGCGCTGGTTGACCGCGGCCGCGCTGCTGCAGTGGATGCCGGGGGCGACGCCGTGCCTGCGCGCCGACTCGCGCACGTGGGCGATGGCCTCGACCACGCGCGGGTGATCGAACTCCAGCGGCACGCCGAGACCCAGGCCCATCGAGGCCGCCAGGTCGTTCGGGCCGATGAAGCAGGCGTCGACGCCGGGCACGCTCAGGATGTCGTCGGCGTGCTCCACGCCGTCGGCGTGCTCGATCTGCAGCACCAGCAGGACCTCGTCGTTCGCGTGACGGTAGTACTCGGCCGCGGCGGTGTCCCAGCTCAACGCGTGGCGCCCGCCGCCGACGCTGCGCGCGCCGAGCGGGTAGTAGCGCGAGGCCTCCACGGCGCGCTCGGCCTCCTCGCGGCTGTTAACCATCGGCACGACGACGCCCCAGGCGCCCGCGTCGAGCACGCGCTTGAACTCGATCGGCTCGTTCCAGGGGATGCGGACCATCGGCGCGGTGGCCGAGGCGGACATCGCGGCGAACATCTGGGCCAGCGTGCGGATGTCGACCGGGTTGTGCTCGGCGTCGACGACCAGCCAGTCGAAGTCGAGCTTGCTGACGTACTCGGCCACCTCGGGGGACGGCACCGACAGCCAGGTGCCGATGGAGGGCTCGCCCGCGTCCAGGCGCCGCCGCACGTGATTCCCGCGCATCGCTCCGGTCCCTTCCGCTCACACACCGCCGTACCCGGGCATCCCCGACGCCGCATTGTACTGCGCGTCCGGTCGGGGCCCGCGCCCGGCTCAGCCCGCGTCGTTCAGTCCCCAGATGTCGGGCGTGACGATCTCGACGCTGTTGCCGGCCGGGTCGCGGAAGTAGAGCGAGTGGCCGCCGCCGGGCCACGCGAGGTCTACCTCGATGGGCACGCCGTGCTCGTCGAGCTGACGGCGCCAGCGGTCCAGCTCGTCGTGGGTGGCGCGGAAGCCCACGTGTCCCGGGCCGGTGGCGCCGTGGGTGGGCACGTCACCGGTCGCGACCCGGGTGGCCGCGGGGTTGAAGATCAGGAGCATGGCCTGGCCGCAGCGGAAGAAGACGTGGCGCCCCTCGACCCGTGAGCGCAGCTCGAGGCCGAGCACGTCGCGGTAGAAGGCCGCCGCGGCGTCCAGGTCGTCGACGTAGAGGCAGGTCTCCAGCACCGGTCCGACGTGCATGGCCGTCTCCTCACGTGGTGATAACGGTGCGCATCATCCGCAGGCTGCGCATCGCGCCGGCCGCGCAGACCAGCAGGGTGAGCAGGTGCAGCGCCAGCCAGAGCGCGAAAGCGGTGGTGTCCGTGTGGATGGTGTCGCGGTAGGTGAGAGGCAGAATCACGAGCAGCAGGTTCCAGGCGGCCACGGTCAGGTACGGGACCGCCGTCTCGGAGCGACTGCGTGTGAACGCGCCCGCGACGAACAGGATCCCGCCGGCCAGGACGTACCAGGCGCCGAACGCGCGAGCCAGCAGCGGCGTGATGCTCCAGGGCCAGCGGTCGATCGCGGCGGTCGGGAGGAGATACATCAGCGCGCCGACGATGACCAGCGCGACACCGATCACGGCCTCAACCGTGGACAGCGGATCCGCCAGCCGGCCCGTGCCCGCGCGCTCGGGCTCAGCACGGCGCTGCCAGAGCCAGACCCCCGCGGCACCGATCGGCACCGCGACGTAGACGGCGGTCCAGATCCAGGTGAGAGGGTAACCCCAGCGGAAGCGGTCGCGGTGGATCACCGTGGCGATCAGCATCAGGATGCCAAACACCACCAGCGGCCAGACCATCGCCTGGATCGAGCGCCAGCGCCGCACGAGCACGAGGCTGACGGCGGCGGAGACGGCGCCCGTGAGATAGCCGGCCCCGAGGAAGGCGGCGTTGAGCGCGGGCTTGATCGACCACGCGTAGCCGGTCGCGGCGCGCGCCGGCTGCAGGTAGAGGAAGATCCCGTTGGCGATTGAGAGGCCTAGGAGCACGAGGAGAGCCAGGCGCGTCAGCGGCAGGAGGTCACCGGACAGCGTGGCGGGTGCCGGAGGGTCGAGGGGTACGCCGGGGGCAGTCATCGGAACGTCCCTCCTTCGTGTCGCCGGAGGTGGTCCGGCGCCTGGCCTCGTCCGGCCCGCCGGCCGCGCGAGCGGTTCTCGCCGACCGGGCACGTGGTACGCCGACGATGACGCTGAGGGTGGGTTGGCGAATCGGGTCCCTGGTTGGGGCGATGATACCTGTGGGTTCCGGACGGGACAAGGCGGACCGCGGTTGGGGCTGTCTGTCCAGGGGAACGGCGACGGGGGCGGGACGACATCCCACCCCCGTCGGGAACGGCCGGATCGCGCGCGTGGGCTAGGCCGGACCGCCCAGATGGCCCTGGAACCAGCCGAGGACGCGCGTCAGGAAGTCCTCGCGGTGCTCCGGCGGCCC
>DATKRJ010000150.1:0-2861 GCA_035532355.1 Thermomicrobiaceae bacterium
CCGAGGTTCATCAGGTAGCCCAGACCGGCGTCGGCGGCCACGAACTCACCCACGACCGCGCCGGTCATGGCCAGCGTCAGCCCCATGCGCACCCCACCGAGCAGCGGCCGCAGCGCCAGCGGAATCTCCACGTACCAGAGCATCTGCCAGGTGTTCGCCCCCATGGTCGCCGCGGATTCGACCAGGCTGCGATCGACCGACTGCAGCCCGACGATCGTGTTGACGAAGATCGGGAAGAAGACGATCAGCGCGCAGATGATCACCTTCGGCAGCAGCCCCAGCCCGAACCAGACGACCAGGAGCGGCGCGAAGGCCATGATCGGCACCGCCTGTGTGGCCGCCACGTAGGGCGCCAGGATCGCGGCGAGCGTGCGCGAGCGCGCCAGCGGGTAGCCCAGGCCGAGCCCGACCGCCAGGCCGACGCCGAAACCGATCAGCGCCTCGCTCAGCGTCGCCCGCGCGTGGTGCCAGAGCGCGCCGTTGCGCGCGAGACGCAGCCACTGCTGCCCCACCGCCGCCGGTCCCGGCAGCATGTAGGCCGGCACGGCATGGCTCCGCCAGAGCGCCTCCCAGGCGAGCAGGCCGCTGCCGATGGCCAGCAGCGGGAGCCAGCGACGCCAGCGCGGCAGCACCACCGCGGCCTGCCGCGGCGTGTCGACGTCGTCGAGACGCGGCAGCGATGCCTCGAGCCGCCCCGGCCGAACCGCGGGCGACTGGACCGTCGACCGTCTCACCTCGGTGTTCATCGACGTCCTCGACGGACGAGAGCGTGGGTCTCTCGCGCGGATCCCGGCCGCACGTCAGCCCAGCGGCGGACAAACCCCGGCCGCGCATTGCCGCGTCCGACCCGCTGGCCCCGTACCGTCCAGGTCAGCAACGCCGACTCAGGCAACCGAGCCTCCTCCTCAGCGGGTCCGGCCGGATCCGACCGTGCCCACCGTCTGAGTGGCGCGATTGTACACGACTGCCGGGAGCCACCGGCGACGCCGGGCTCCGACAGGCCCGGCCCCAGGCATCCAGGTATATTGATACGCTAAGTGCTGGCGCTGTTATATACTGGGGCGACCGGGAGGCGACGCAGTGGAGGTGACTGCGTGGCATGCCGCCGCCGGATGCCGAACGATTAGGTAGTCAAACCCGCCATGGCACGGTAGAGTGCCGGAATCGCCGGTCGGCGTGGACGCGGGCATGGCGCTCCGCGCCGCGGCTGCCGGAGACTCCCGGGGTCAGGACGAGGAGATCGATGCGATGCGGGTGAACCGTCCGCTCCGTGCCGGGGGCTCGCTGTCGGCCGGACCGTCGCTGGGCTCGATCGCGCGCATCCGCGCCGCCGCCGTGCAGACCTTCGAATCGCTGGCCGTGCGCGACTTCCGGATTCTGTGGTGGGGCTTCATGGGATCCTGGATGGCGATGCAGATGCAGCAGGTGGCCCGCGGCTACCTGGCCTACAAGCTGACCGGCAACGCCCTCTCGCTCGGCCTGGTCACCCTCGCCATGGGGCTGCCCCGCATCGTGCTCTCACCGGCCGGCGGCGTCATGGCCGACCGCTTCGCCAAGCGCTCCGTCCTCCTCTGGACACAGCTGGCCCTCGGCCTGATCGCGCTCTTCCAGGCGATCCTGGTAGCGACCAACATCATGACGATCAATTGGCTGATCGTCGCCGGTCTGTTTCAGGGAGCCGCGTTCGCCATCAACATGCCGGCCCGCCAGGCCTACATCCCGCAGATCGTCGGTCGGGGCGACAACCTCGCCAACGCCGTCTCGCTCAACTCGGCCGGTATGAACTTCACCCGCGTGGTCGGCCCGGCGCTGGCAGGAGTCCTGATCGCCGTCTCGTTCATCAATCTGGCGGGCGTCTACTTCCTGGTCGCGGCGTGCTACATCTGGGTGTGGCTCTCGATCTACCGCGTGGAGAACACCGGCGCCTCGGTGATGAAGCGCGGCGGTGTGCGTGGCAGCTTGACCGATGGCTTTCGCTACATCTGGCGCAAGCCGGCCCTGCTGGTCTTGATGAGCCTGGGCTTCATCCCGCTGGCCATCGGGATGCCCTACCTGAGTCTGATGCCGGTGGTCGCGCTCGGCAGTCTCCACCTGGGCTCGACCGGGCTGGGGGTGCTGCTGACGGTGGCCGGAGTGGGCGCGCTCGTCGGCACGCTGGCGATCGCCTACCTGGCCCGCTACCCGAACAAACGCCAGCTCCAGCTGGCGCTCGGCGTGCTCTTCGGACTGACGCTGGTCGGCTTTGCCTACTTCGTGCGGCAGGACGAGCTGATCCTGGCCTTGCCGTTCCTGTTCCTGACGGGCATGGCCGGCGACGCTTATCAGGCGCTGAACAGCGCACTGATCATGATGAACACCGACGAGGCGGTCTACGGCCGGGTGATGGGCGTCTACATGGTGGCTCAGTCGATCCGCCCGATCACGGTGCTCCCGATCAGCGCGATCGCCGACGCGATCACCACGCCGCTGACTCTCCTGTTCTCGGGTGGTTTCTGCGCCGCCTTCGTCGGCGGCCTGGCGGCCTTCTACCCGGGCTACCGCCACATCGGTGACGCAGCCCCGGTGGTCGAGGAAGCCGTGTCGGCCGTCCGCGCCGACTGAGCACCGCCCAGGACGGTCGCCGCTCAGTTCTCCGGGTACGACCGCTCCACGCCCCGACGTTGACGGCTCCACCGACCCCGTCGACCGGCATCGGCCTCGGACCCGCGTCCGGCGGGTACGAGAACGCCCAGCCGCGGCGTGAAATCCGCGCGGCTGGGCGGCGCGTGCGTCGGGCCGAGCCGACTACGCGCTCCCGATGAGCACTCCGGCGACGAAGACCAGTGCCCCGCCGAGGACGACCTGGATCGCCGACTTCACCA
>DATKRJ010000151.1:0-2481 GCA_035532355.1 Thermomicrobiaceae bacterium
AAGGGGGACCTGGTGAGGCTATGGGCGGCTATCGGAGATCGCGCCAAGCTCCTTCACCCTCACCGCCGTTGACGGGACTCCCGGTTTCGGCATCGATCTCACGGTACTGGCGTTTGCCGTAGTCGATCTCGTGCCAGGTGCCCTTAGCAGGATTGGGGTCGGGTTCGTATTCACGGTCGGTGTCGGGGTCGTACCAGACGCGGCGGTCGACCCGCGGCCTGGCCTTGCTGGCGCGCTTGCGCCAGTTCCGACCGGCCGCGAACGGCGGCGCCGGTGCCATCGACTAGCGGCTGGGGAGAATGTCGAGGTTCTCGTCGTCCTCACGGATCTCGGGGAGGAAGTCGATCCCACCGTCGGGGCGGTGGTAGCGCGCGGGGACGTCGAGACGCACGAGCGAATACCCTTCCCAGAGCGGGTCGGGGCCGACGATGATCCCGGTGTGGCTGGGGAGCGTGAGGCCGCTAGGCTCCCCGTGGATCTTCACCCGGGTTCCGGGCTTGAGCGTCTCTCGGTCAATCATCGTGTCACCTCGCAACGTCGTACCACGACGCCAGTGTACACACCGCTGTCAGCGCCAGCCAGAGGGCGCTGGTCCCTGGATCCCGCACGGATGAAGCGGCGACGAGCGCGGCCGGCCCCGGGGCTCGCGATGCACGCGCGCGGGGCGACAGCCGCCGCGGCCGGGGGCGGATGCGTGGGACGGGTGGATGCGCCGGCGTTGTCCACGAGCGCGGGCGGAAGACGTCGCCCGGGGCGAGAGTCGCCGGGCTGAAAGACGAAGCCCCCGGGCATGCTGAAGGGGCTGGGGGAGCAGGTGACGTGCCGGGGCGGGTTTCCAGTCTGCCCTGCCCTGTCTACCGGCGCGATGGGCCGCGCCCGGTGGGTCGTGATCGGGGAGCCCGGCAGAGAACCGGGGATCTTCCCTAGCGCAGCACGGCCAGCGCGAGGCGCAGCAGGACGCGGGTGGCGGCGGCGATGCTGGGCACGTCGACCCACTCGTTGGCCTGGTGCATCTGCCCGCCGTGCGGGCCGAACTGGATCGTCGGGATGCCCAGGTCGTGGGCGAAGAGGTTGCTGTCGGCCACGCCGGTCATGTAGCCGTACTCCGGCGCGTGGCTCAGCTCCGCCGCGTAGGCGCCGCTGAACTGCCGCACGAGCGGGTGATCCGGCGCCAGCTCCCAGGGCGGGTAGTAGGGCGGGTCGATGGCGAACTCGAAGCGCGCCGGCGAGTCGAGCGAGTCCGCCAGCGCCCGCATCTCGGCCAGCACGGTGTCGCCGGTCTCGCCCGGCACGATGAGGCGGCTGACGATGACGCGGGCGCGCTCGGGCACGGTGATGACGTACTGCGCGCTGCCGCTCTGGAAGGAGAGGACGCAGCGGTTGGCGGTCAGCCTCGGGTGGGTGCCCAGCGGCAGCGCGTCGAGCCGGGCGACCAGGCGTGCCGCCTCGACCGCGGCGTTGATTCCCGCCTCGGGGCGGAAGCCGTGCGCCGCCCTGCCGGTCACGTCGGCGCGCACCAGCACCTTGCCGCTCCCGCCCAGCACCGGGCGCGCGAAGGCGGGCTCGGCCACGAGGCAGGCGTCGGCCCGGAGGCCGGAGTCGACCAGGGCGCGGGCGCCGACGGAGTAGGCCTCCTCGTCGACGACGGAGCTGAAGACGAGCGTGCCGCGCCAGCGGTCTCGATGGCGTGCCAGCTCGCGCGTGGCGACCATGATCGCCGCCACGCCCGACTTCATGTCGCAGGCGCCCAGGCCGTAGAGCCGGTCGCCGTCGCGGCGTGGCTGCCAGGGGTCGGACGACCAGCCGTCCGCCTGCAGCACGGTGTCGACGTGGCCGTTGAGGAGGAGCGTCGGCCCCGGGCCGTTGTCGACGCGGGCGATGACGTTGGGCTGGGCCGCCGTGGGCTGCAGCTGGGGCGTCAGGCCGTGGTCGCGGAGCCAGCCGGCGACGGCCTGCTGGACGGCGCCCTCCTCGCCGGGGTAGCTCCGGATGGAGACGAGGCGCGCCGTCAGCTGCACCAGTTCCTCCGGGTCGACCGCGCTCCGCAGCCAGTCCTCGACCATCGTGCATCCTCCACCCCTGCGCCCCGGCACCCGCCGCGCGGCCGACGGCGCCATGATCGCACGGCCGGGCCGGGAGGGCGCGCCTCGTCCGGGGGCCGGACGATAGTCCGGACGACGGTTTTCCGCGTTGGGACAACGAAAGCGGGCCGGTCGTCCGGGCGGCTGCCACACGGGTATGGCGGCCGGACGGACGATGGGTGGGCGGGGAGAGCCCTCACCCACTGCCCCTCTCCCACCAGGGGAGAGGGGAGGGAGATGCCCTGAACGCGCGTCCACTCAGCCCCTTCAGTGGGCTTCGTCCTTCAGCCCGGCGACTTTAGTCCCGGGCTTCGTCCTTCAGCGCTCTCCCCCTCTCCGGACGGAGCCAATGCTGGGAGAGGGGGCAGGGGGTGAGGGCTATCCCACCACCGGCCAGACC
>DATKRJ010000152.1:0-5710 GCA_035532355.1 Thermomicrobiaceae bacterium
CTTCCTCGCGGGCGCGACTGAGCACGTCCTCCGCGCTGGGCGTGGGTGCCAGTCGAAACGTGGGGACTACATCCAGAACCACTCGTTCGCCTCCTCCGCGTTGCCGGTCCGCCAGTCTCCGTTCGGGGATGGCCCGATCCGTCTCAAGCCTACCGAGCGCGCGAGGCCCGGACCACGGGCTGCAACCCGAATCGGCCGCGGCCACCTTGTGCGTGACGCACAATGTCCGAACGGCCCGGGCGAGATCCTCTCAAACCGCCAACGCGGCGTCTCGGGACGCCCACGTGGGTTCGGCAGGTCGAGCCGTGATCCCGCCCGGCACGCGAACCGGAAGTGCGCGCGCCGGCCGCACCGGCGCGGTACGCTTGTGACGACGGTCAAACGAGCGCCAACCGCGCGTAGGAAAGTCGATGCGCATCGATACCGAGCGACTGGTGCTGCGGGAGTTTCGCGAGGCCGACTGGCCGGCGATCCTCGCCTACTGGTCCGACCCGCGCTATCAGCGCTACTACCCGCCGGAGGCGAATGTGGAGCGGGCCGTCCGGGACCTCGTCGGCCGCATCGTTGCCGCGCAGGCCGAGGAGCCACGGCGGACGTGGCAGCTGGCAATCGTCGACCGCCAGGGCCGGCTCGTCGGCAACGCGGGCGTTCGGGTGAACGACCCGGTTCTGGCGGAGGGCAACATTGGCTACGAGCTCTCCCCCGAGCACTGGGGCCGCGGCTACGCCACCGAGGCCGCACGAGCGATGCTCGACTTCGGCTTCCGTGAGCTCAGCCTCCACCGCGTCTGGGCGGAGTGCGTCGCCGAGAACACGGGTTCGGCGCACGTGCTGGAGAAGCTCGGCATGCGGCAGGAAGCACGGTTCCGCGAGCACGAGTGGTTCCGCGATCGCTGGTGGGACACCCTGATCTACGCCATCCTCGACTACGAGTGGCGGAGCTTCTTATCGGGCCGGACGTGAGCGAATCGCGAAGATCCCATCATCCGGTGAGCGACGCCGGCCGAAGCCGGGCGGCCAGAACCGGTGGGATTTGGCTGAGTCCGTCCCAGTTCAGCGGTCGCCCCTCGCCGGAGAAGGCCGGCTCCTCCAGGCCGTCGAGCACGAGGCCCGCACGGAAGAAAACCCCCAGGAGTTGGCACAGCGGGCGCTGGAAGTAGTAGTGCGGTACCGGTTCGCCCGGCATGCCGCAGCCGCGACCGGGCGGCACTCGCAGGTAGCGCTCGACGCTGACGCCCTTGCGGACCACGAGCTCGCCGTCGTGGTCCTCGAGTGCCGCCGTAATCGCCGTGCCGAGGGAGTTGAAGCAGGGATGCAGCACGGTGAAGACCAGGCGACCTGAGGGCGTCAATAGCTGGGTGATCGCCCTGGCGAGCGGCTCGATGTCGGCCATGTCCATCAGCGCCATGTTGGCGACCACCGCGTCGAAGGCGTGGTGGCCAAGCGCGAGCAGCGCGTCGAGGTCGGCGGCGTCGACCAGCCGGTACTCGATACGGTCCGCCTGCTCCGCCTGCTCGGTCGTGCGGCGACGTGCGAGCTCGAGGAAGCTGGCGCTGAAGTCGACGGCAAGCACGCGCGCGCCGAGTGCTGCCAGGTGGCGAGAGTAGGCGCCGTTGCCGCACGCCACGTCGAGGACCCGCTCGCCCTCGCGGATCCCGAGCAGCCGGTCGGCGGCGGGCTCGACGACCGTGCGATGGAAGTCATTGCCCTCGCCGAAGCGCTCGTCCCAATAGGCTGCCTTCTGATCCCAGATCTCGCGCACCGTGCGGTTCGAACCGCCGGGAGCCGGACCCTGGTCGACGTCGCTCACCTGCCACCTCCTGCCGGCGCTGACTGACGGGTCGGCCATCGTACGGGTCGCCGGGGGCCAGCGTCAACGTCGTCCGGCGGGGAGACGGGTGCCAACTGGTGTCGGGGTATGCTCCGGGGTAGAGTGAACGCCCCCGCCAGGAGCTCGGGGACGACGAGGCATCCACCGTCGAGGACCGAGAGGAGAGCCGATGGCCGGCATGGAGGAGTCCGGAGCCGGGATCGAGGCGCGAATCAGGCGGGTCGAGCGGCAGCTGCCACCGGTCCCGAGACCCGGCGGTGGGCAGTTGCCCGGCATGGGACTCGACGCGCTGATGACGCGGCTCGACGTGCCCGGCGTGGGCGTCGCCGTGGTCAACGACGGGCGGATAGAGTGGGCGCGCGGCTACGGCGTGCGCGACGCCGACAGCGGCGAACCCGTGGAGCTCGACACCCGTTTCCAGGCCGCCTCCATCAGCAAGCCGATCTCGGCGCTGGCGGCGCTGAGGCTGGTCGAGGACGGCCGGCTCGACCTGGACGCGGACGTCAACACGTACCTCACGTCGTGGCATGTCCCGGCGACCGGAGGCTGGCAGCCCCGGATCACGCTGCGCCAGATCCTGAGCCACAGCGCGGGCCTGACCGTGCACGGCTTCCCCGGCTACCGCCGCGACCGACCCCTGCCCACTCTCACTCAGGTGCTCGACGGGGAACCGCCCGCCAACACGCCGCCGGTGCGCGTGGACACGCTGCCGGGCGCGCAGTTCCGCTACTCGGGCGGAGGCTACACGGTCCTGCAGCAGCTCCTGGTGGACGTGAGCGGTTCGCCCTTCCCCGACCTGCTGCGCTCGCTGGTGCTCGAGCCGGCCGGCATGGCCCACAGCAGCTACGGTCAGCCGCTGTCCGACGTGGTCGACGGCGGGGTCGCATCCGGGCACCGCACCGGGGGCGGCGTCGTCCACGGCCGGTGGCACGTCTATCCCGAGCTGGCCGCCGCGGCCCTCTGGACCACGCCGTCCGATCTCTGCCGTCTGGCGATCCTGCTGCAGCAGACGCTGGCGGGGCGGGTGAGCGCCATCCTGGCGCCCGCGATGCTGCGCCGGATGCTCGAGCCGCCGGCGGACCCGCACATGGGGCTCGGCTTCTTCCTGGCCGGAGCGGGCGCGGCCGCCCGTTTCGGTCACACGGGCGGGAACGAGGGCTTCCGCTGCGAGTTGGTCGTCTACCGCGAGGGCGGCTGTGGCGCCGCGGTCATGACCAACTCGGATGACGGCACGATCGTGAGCGAAGCGGTATTGCGCGCGGTCGCGACTGCCTACGGCTGGCCCGGCTATCTGCCGGATGAGCGCACGGCGGGAGCGGTCGAACCGGGGACACTCGAACGCTACACCGGGACCTTCGAGCTGCGCCCCGGCTATCGGCTCGCCGTCGGGCGTGACGGTCGGGGACTCACCCTGGCGGCGCCGGGGCAGCCGCCGCTCGCATTGGACGCCGCTCCGGACGGCCGGTGGATCGCCCGGGCGCTCGAGGCGCGAGTTCGGTTCGACGATGATGACAATGCCGGACTGGTGGTCGAGCAGAACGGCCGGGAGATGCACGGCACACGGGTTTCGTAACCGAAGCCGCCGACAGGCGGATCTGGAGCGGCGATCGCGGAGCTCCCCCGGAAACGACGGTGTCGGCCCCGTCTGCTACGATGGACGATGGCGCGGCGACGTCCCACGACGAGTCGGAGAGCACTAATGGACGAACTGAGCACGCTGAAGCTCGGCCTGCTGGAGGCCCTGGAGCGGTTCGACCGGGCGGTCGCCGGCTTCGAGCCGGTCGTGCTGGAGACCGACCCCGCCGTCGGATCCTGGTCGGCGCGCGATGTAGCCGGACATCTCGCCGACTGGAACCAGGAGATCCTGGACGCGGCCGAGCACATCCTGGGCGGACCGCGGCCGCGCCACCAGCCGATCACGCACGGGCAGAGCTACAACACGATGCGGGTGGCGGTGCGGGGGATCGATCCGTGGCAGGCGGCGGCGGCCGACCTGCAGGCGTCAATCGAGCGGACGGCGGCGCTGCTCGATCGCCTACAGCCGGAGCAACTGAGAGCCGTCGGTCCGTACCCCTGGGGCGAGATCGGCACGGTCGAGCACCTGATCGCGGGCCTGATCAAACACGTCGACGAGCACGCGGCCGGGATCGAGGAGTGGCGACTCAGGCGGCTTGGCCCGCCGCCGTCCGAGCGCGAGACGGGCGATACCAAGGCAGGGAGACGGAAGGCGTGGCGGACGCGATCGCGTGGGAACGAGACATCGCGCGGGCGAAAGAGCGGGCGCTTCGGGAGCGGAAGCCGATCCTGATCGACGTGCGCAAGGAGCACTGACGCGGCTGCGACAAACTGGATGCCGTGACGTATCCAGACGCCGCCGTCGTGGCCGAGATCGAGGGACGCTTCGTCCCACTGGTGCTCGACCTGTTCCGGGACCCGCGCGAGGTGGTGCGCCCGCTCGACGTGATCTGGACGCCGACCATCCTCTTCGCCGACCGGCGCGGCGACGTGCACTACCGCAGCCTAAACTTCCTCGCGCCGCGCCTTTTCGTGACGCTGCTAGACATCGGCGAGGCCGCGGTGGACCTGCGCTGGTCACGCACCGGCCACGCCATCGCGCTGCTGCGCCGCGCCTACGAGCGCGACACCAGCGGGCTGCTGGCGCCGGAGGTTCTTTACCACTGGGGCATCGCGGTCTTCCTCGAGACGCACTCGAACCCGGAGATGTACCGGGTGTGGGACGTTCTGCGCGAGCGCTTTCCGGACTCGATCTGGTCCGCCCGCGTGCCCTGAGCGAGGCAGACGGGACGGGAATTGAAGGGACCGGGCCATGGAGGAGGGGTGTAGGCAGCCGCCGGCGACGCGGGTCGAGCCGGTGGTCGACGACTATTACGGGCAGCCCATCGTCGACCCGTACCGCTGGTTGGAGGACGACGGCTCCGCCGAGACCCACGCCTGGGTGGCGGCGCAGAACGCCTACACGCGCTCGCTCCTCGACCCGGCCCCGGGTCGTGAGCGCATTCGCGCGCGGCTGGAGGAACTGCTTGCCATCGGTACCGTCGCGGCGCCGGTCGTGCGCGGCGGGCGCGCCTTCTACCGGCGCCGCGAGGCGGGCGACAACCAGCCCCGGCTGCTCGTCCGTGAGCCCGCCACGGATCAGGACCGCGTGCTGCTCGACCCGAACCGGGAGAGCGCGGCCGGCACCGTGGCGCTGGACTGGTGGTACCCCTCACCGGACGGCCGCCTGGTGGCCTTCGGCTACTCGGACCACGGCGACGAGGAGAGCGTGCTGCACGTGCTCGACGTCGAGCGGGGCACGCTCCTGGGCGACCGCATCGCCCGGACGCGCTTCTGCAGCCTCGCCTGGCTCCCCGACGCCTCTGGCTTCTACTACTCCCGCTACCCGCGGCCGGGAGATGTGCCGTCCGGCGAGGAACGCTACCACCGCAAGCTCCACTTCCACCGCCTGGGGGACGACCCGGCCGCCGACCCGCTGGTCTTCGGCGAGGGTCTCGCCGCCGAGGACTCGCCCGCGGTCTGGCTCTCCGCGGACGGCCGTTGGCTGGTCGTAGCCGTCAATCACGGCTGGGCGCGCTCCGACCTCTACCTGCTGGATCGCGAGCGGCCGGAGGCCGGCTTCGTCGCGGTCGTCGAGGGAGAAGACGCCCTCTTCCAGGGCGAGGTGCACCGGGGGCGGCTCTACCTGTTGACCAATCTCGACGCGCCGCGCTATCGGGTGCTCACCGTCGACCCCGAGCGACCGGAGCGCGCCAACTGGCGCGAGGTCATCCCGGAGCCGGAGCGCGGCATGATCGAGGACCTCGCCTTCGGCGCCAATCACCTGGTCGTGCAGTCGCTGGTGAACGCGACGGCCGCGCTGGCG
>DATKRJ010000153.1:0-20335 GCA_035532355.1 Thermomicrobiaceae bacterium
CGAAGAGCGCTGAGGCGGCGGAGCCGAAGCGCGTCTCCTTGCCGCTCAGGTTGCCCAGCGCCTGGTCGATGTGCAGGCCGGACAGTGCCGGCAGCGTGCCCGTCTCGGCCCGGTAGGCAACGAAGACGGCCCCCAGGTAGATGACGCTCATGACGGCGAACAGCGCCCAGCCCTGGCGGGTGTTGCCGACCATCTTGCCGAAGGTGTAGGTCAGCCCGGCGCCGATGGTCAGGATGGCCACCATCTCCAGCAGGTTGGTGAAGGGCGTGGGGTTCTCGAACGGGTGCGCCGAGTTGGCGTTGAAGAATCCTCCCCCGTTGGTGCCGAGCTCCTTGATGATCTCCTGCGAAGCGACCGGGCCCTGAGCGATCGTCTGGGTGGCGCCCTGCAGCGTGGTGGCCTGAGTGTAGGCGCTGAGGTTCTGGGGCACGCCCCGCCAGACCAGCACCAGGGCGAAGACGATGCAGATGGGGAGCAGCACATACAGCGTCACGCGGGTCAGGTCGACCCAGAAGTTGCCGACCGCGCTGGCGCGGCGGCGGGCGAAGCCGCGGATCACCGCGATGGCGATCGAGATCCCGGCGGCGGCCGACAGGAAGTTGTGGACCGCCAGCGCCGCCATCTCGGTCAGGTAGCTCATCGTCGCTTCGGGGACGTAGTTCTGCCAGTTGGTGTTGGTGTTGAAGCTCACCGCCGTATTGAAGGCCAGGTCCGGGTTGACCCCCGCCAGATGCTGCGGATTGAAGGGCAGCACGCCCTGCAGCCGCTCGATCAGGTAGGTCGTCAGGATGCCGAACAGCGTGAAGACCAGCACGGCCACCGTGTAGCCGAGCCAGCCCTGCTCTTTCTCGGGGTTCACGCCCGAGATGCGGTAGATGGCGCGCTCGACCGGGCCGAGCACCGGCCCGAGCAGCGTGCGCTCGCCGCTGAAGACACGCGCCATGTAGGCCCCGACCGGCCTGGTCAGCGCCAGCACGATCAGGAAGAGCGCGGCAACCTGTAACCAGCCGTAGACGGTCACAACCCCTCCTCCCGGCGAGCAAAGAACACCGTCACCCAGCCGCGACCGATCTCGACCTGGGCCTCGAACCCGTGGGCACCGGCCAGGCTCAACGCCATGTCCGCGAGGAGGTCGGGGCCGTCGAGGTCGTCACCGGCGGGCAGCGAGACCGAGATGCGCGTGATCTGGGACGGCCCGGCCCCGGCGAGCGCGCGGCACGCGACCGCAAGCGCCTGGAAGTCCCGCCGGGCGTGATCGGCGGCGCCGGCAGCTTCAGGTCCCGGCCGGCGCCACGACACGGACGGGGGCATCTGGGGACCGATCGGATCGACCATCACCGCACCTCCCTCTTCCCGCAACGCGCTCAGAAGCGCTCCGGCCGGACGAGCACGTAGACCAGGTAGGCCAGGATGACGAGGCTCACGATCCCGCCGAGGAGATAGCCCACGTTCACCGCGCACGCTCCTTAGTACGATTCCCTGCCTGGGCGACCGGGCGATGCCGGCGCAGGCGTCCCGGGCGCGATCCCAGCGCGCTCCTAGAGCCGCTCGCAGGCGGCCGTGTAGCCGACGGTCGCGACGAAGAACGCCACGGTGATCACCATGAACAGGACGTCCAGCATCCGTCTGCTCCTTTGCCGGTACGATGCGCTGCGGCTTCAATCGGCGACCTGCCCCTCATCGCCCTCCACCAGGCGCAGCAGCGCCTCGATCGGGAAGGGCTTGAGCAGGACCGCGTCGGGCTTGAGATCGGCCACGCGGCTGCGCGCCGACGCACCGGCCGTGAGCACGACCACCCGCGGCTGGCGGCCGGGCCGCTCCCGCAGCCAGCGCAGGACCTCCCAGCCGGTCTCGTCCGGCAGGTTGATGTCCAGCAGCACGAGGTCGGCCGGCTCGGCGGTGAGCAAGGCGCGCGCGGCGGCGCCCGTGGCCGCGACGCGTACGGGGTGACCGCGACGCTCGAGGCTGCGCTGCAGGATGCCGCGTAGCTGCGCGTCGTCTTCCACGAGCAGGGTCGAGTCACTCACCCGGCGTTATCCCTTCCTTGCCGCCCCCGCGCGGCTCGAGGTCGACTGTTTCACCGAGGGTGTATCGGTGTCGTGGCAAGTCGCCGCGCGGCGTGTCACGGACGTGCCAGTCTCGGGGGATCGCGGATCCCGGCCCTCAATGGTCCGATCAGACGCGCTGGATACGGGCATCTTGATCCGGGTCCACGGCCGGCGGCTGGACACCACCGTGTCGCGTACGGCGGCGCGCCAGACCGACCAGCCGCCAGAGTCCGAGGGCCAGCGCGCTCGCTCCGGACGCAAGCAACCCCGCCTCGATAGGGGAGAGGCCGAGGCGCCACGCGCCCGCGAGCGCGACGAAGAGCCAGAGGGCCACCCAGGTCTCCCGCATCGCTGCACCTCGCTCCCGCAACGACCGGCCTCGCGGCCGGACCACGGGTGAGTCTAGGAGGGGCGCGATCAGGAAGGCCTCAGGAGCCGCCGGCACGACGTCAAGGTCTCGTCAATATCTCAAAGCGCTCGCTCGCACGAGCGCCCGTCGATGCCGGTCGCGGCGCCGGGCGCGGCCGAGAGTTGGCCGGGAGCACCGGTCTCAGCGGTTCCACAGCCCACCCGGCTGGGCCGGGTCGATCAAGTGGTTTCGGGGGTTGGACGGAGGGTCTTGAAGCGTGTCGCGGTCTGAGATGGCTGACGAGGTATCGGCCGTTTTGGGGCCGCTGTTGGCCTGGCGGTTCCCACCGTTCGAGCCTTCCGACGACGAGGGCCGACACCTCCCGCCGCCGCGTGGGGCTTGCGTCGCCGACTATTCAGTGTTACTATGTACCGGTACTAAGTAACACTGAGTAGTCTGGGGAGGCGTGTTCCGTGGGGAAGCAGATGACGGAGATGCTCAAGGGCGTGCTGGAGGGCATCGTCCTGGCGATCCTGTGCGGCGGGCCCGCGTACGGCTACGAGATCACGGCGCGGCTGCGCGACAAGGGCTTCTCCGACATCGCCGAGGGCACCGTCTACGCACTGCTGATCAGGGTCGAACAGCGCGGCCTCGTCGACGTGGAGAAGGTTCCGTCCGAGAAGGGGCCGCCGCGCAAGGTGTATTCCCTCAACGCCCAGGGACGGCAACACCTCGACGAGTTCTGGAGGACCTGGAGCTTCCTCACAGAACGGCTCGCACAGGTCCGTGAAGGAGGCAGTTGACCATGTTCATCTCAAAGCTCGTCGGAAAGGTGATCGGCCCCAAGCGGCAGTGGTGGGCTTACAGGGCGCGCACCAGAGAGCTTCCCGAGAACTATCGCGCGACGGTCGATGCGATCGAGCGGTACCTGATGTATTTCGGGCGGGGAGACGGCGCCGGCTGGGCTTCGATGGTCGAGGACCTTGCCGATCTGTTCGAACAGGCCGCGGCGAACGGCACCCCGATCCGCGAGATCGTCGGGGAGGACCCGGTCGAGTTCGTCGAGGCATTCGTTCAGAACTACCCGGAGGGGCGGTGGATAACCCGGGAGCGGGAACGATTCGTCAAGGACATCGCGCGCGCCGCCGGCGAAGACACCGGAACAGCCGAGGGGACAGTCTGATGACGGCACCGCAAGCCCAGGCGATCCACGTGCAAGGCCTGGAGAAGTCGTTCGACAAGCTGCATGTGCTGCGCGGCGTGGACTTCGCCGTGGCGCGGGGCAGCATCTTCGCCCTGCTCGGCTCCAACGGGGCGGGCAAGACCACGATCGTGAGAATTCTCTCCACCCTGCTCAGGGCGGACGCGGGGACGGCGAGCGTCGATGGCTTCGACGTCGCCACGCAACCGGCGCAGGTGCGGGAGGCCATCAGCCTCACCGGACAGTTCGCCGCCGTCGACGAGATCCTCAGCGGGCGGGAGAATCTTGTGCTCGTCGCTCGGCTGCGGCACCTGAAGCAACCGGGCACGATCGCGGACGGCCTGCTGGAGCGTTTCTCGCTCACCGACGCGGCCGCGCGGCAGGTGTCGACCTACTCGGGTGGCATGCGTCGCCGCCTGGACATCGCCATGAGCCTCATCGGGAATCCGCCGGTGATCTTCCTGGACGAGCCGACGACCGGGCTCGACCCCGAGGCGCGCATCGAGGTGTGGGACGCCGTGAAAGGCCTTGCCGCGCGCGGTACGACGGTGCTGCTGACGACGCAGAACCTGGACGAGGCCGAACAGCTCGCCGACCGGATCGCGATCCTCCACCAGGGTCGGATCATCGTGAACGGCACCCTCGCCGAACTCAAGCAGCTGCTCCCGCCCGCCAAGGTCGAATACGTCGAGAAGCAGTCGACCCTGGAGGACGTCTTCTTCGCCATCATCGGTGACGACGGCAAGGACGGCGACGCTGGCCATGACCGCACGTCGGCACGGACAGGTAAGGAACGACGATGAACACGCACGTCTTCGGCGACACCGCCGTCCTGCTGGGACGATCCCTGAAGCACGTCACCCGCAGCGTGGACACCATCATCACGACCGTGATCATGCCGGTCGCGATCATGCTGCTCTTCGTCTACGTGTTCGGCGGCGCGATCAACACCGGGTCGGATTCGTACGTGAACTACATGCTGCCCGGCATCCTGCTGATCACGATCGCGTCGGGCGTCTCCTACACCGCATTCCGGCTCGTCACCGACGTGCATAGCGGCATCTTCGAGCGCTTTCAGTCGCTGCCGATCGCGCGGTCGGGCGTGCTGTGGGCGCACGTGCTGACCTCGCTGGTCGCCATTCTGATCTCGCTGCTGATCGTCGTGGGCGTGGCCCTCCTCATGGGCTTCCGCTCGGAGGCGGGAGTGCTGGCCTGGCTCGCGGTCGCCGGCATCCTGGTCCTGCTCACCCTGGCGTTGACGTGGATCGCGGTGATCGCCGGTCTCTCCGCGAAGTCGGCGGAAGGCGCGGGCGCGTTCTCCTACCCGCTCATCTTCCTGCCGTTCATCAGCTCGGCATTCGTGCCCACCGACACCATGCCCGGCCCGGTGCGCGCCTTCGCCGAGCACCAGCCGGTGACGTCGATCGTCAACGCGATCCGCGACCTGTTCACCCGGCAGCCGGTCGGCACCGACATCTGGATCGCCCTCGTCTGGTGTGTCGGCATCCTCGTCGTTTCCTACGTGTTCGCCATGGTCACGTACCGCCGCGGGACTGCGTAGAGCGTGTTAGGCACTGGCTGACTCGGCCAGGAGCGCGGCGGCTTGCTGGAGCATCAGACAGCTGAAGGTCACCAAACGCCCACCGAGTCGACGGGTTTCGAAGGCGTCAGCGCCAGAATGCGGTGAGCTGCTCGGCAAGGGCTCTGCCCTGGCTGTAACCGGCGCGAGCGGCGGGCGGACGCGTCGACAGATCCATCAGATTGCTGCCGAATGCGTTGCGGGAGTTGCTGTCCGGCAAGATGGTTTCGACGCTGCTGCCGCGTGCGCGGAGTTCGTCGACCTGTGCCGCGAGATGGGTGCCCCAGTCCAACGGGTGCCGTGTTCTGCCGCCAAGTGGTGACAGCACCAGCACCCGCGCGTATCCGGCTGCCAGATCGGCGTTCTCGTTGGCTCGGTAGCCGCCGTCGATGTATCGGTTGCCGCCGATGCGGTAGGGAGGGACGCCGAAGCCGTTGGCAGTGCTGGCGGCGACAGCGTCCACGAGGTCGACTCCGCTGTGGCGGTCGAACACGACCGGCTCACCGGTACGGGCATCGACCGCCGGGATGAGCAAGGTTCGTTCCGGCCAGCGCTGACTGGGCAGCCGGGCAGCGACGGTCGCGCGCCACTGCGTCTGCCCGGAGCCGTCCGACGCCGCATCCAGCTCGAGCGCCGCCGCACCCAGTCTGCGACGCATGTCGGCCGCATCCTCGGCGGCACCGATGATTCCGCCTGTTATTTCCATATGGTTCGCCGCCGGCCCAATGGGAACGCGTCCAGCGCTGGATCCGACCGGACCAGTCCGTGGCGGGGGTGCGGCGGAAAGGATGGCGGCCAGCAATGCGGTCGGGGTCGCGCTCATGATCTGGGCCGCGGCCGTCGATCCGGCCGACGTCCCGATGATCAGATCGGCCTCGGTCACAACCAACCCGGCATCCAACAGGCCGGCGATGACGCCGATCAACCACGCATTGCCTGCCGATCCGCCACCACCGAGCACCAACGCTCGCTCGCTCACGACCGGACACTCCACGCTTTGGGATCGTCGAGCTTGCTCCGGGACGGGCCCCGGCGGTCGTAGGCCACGATCGTGTAATCGTTTGGCCAAGAGCTCGGCCACGGCGTCGAAGCCGCTGGCGTCGCCGCTGCCCCGTGGATCATCAGGAGCACCAGTCCTGTGCCCCGCACCTCGGAGTAGAGGTTCGCCCCGGGCACCCGCGGATAGTCGCTGTGTTTCGAGCTGGTGATCGATGTCATCTCGCGTCCTTGCTTTCGAGAGCGTGTTAGAGGCTGTCAGGCACTTATCGTACAGCCAGGAACGCGGCGGCTTGTTGGAGCATCAGACAACTGAGGCCACCAAATGCAAGCCCTCGCCGGTCGCCTGCAGCCGTTCGTAGTCGCGGACCAAGCGGCGGAGGCGGGTCTTCCACGCGAAGGAGCGCTCAGCCACCCATAGGCGGGGCAAGAGGACGAAGCCCCGCTTGGCGTCGGGCAGCTTGACCACGTGGAGTTCGACCCCTGCTCGGCCGGGGCCTCAGCGGGCACGTCCCCGATGGAGCCTTGATCGACGTAGGCCAGCTCGACGTGCTCCCCGGTCGCCTCCTGGACCGCTGCGGCCAGCACACCCACCTGGGACCGATCCTGCTCGTTGGCGGGGGTGACGTGCAGGGCCAAGAGGTGGTCGAGGGCTGGGCGACCCGGCCGGCGGCCAAGCGGAGCAGCCGACGCAGGTCATCGATGATGGCCTGGAAGCCCCCCGCCTCGAGCCAGCGGTCGGCCCGCTGGTAAACGATCTCCCAGCGGGGAAGTCATGCGACAGCAGGCGCCAGGCGGCTCCGGCGCGGACCGGCCGAGGACTCCGCGCGGCGTCCCACTCGTGCCCGCTCCCAACGGCGCACGCGCCGACAGTCCGTCACCCGGCGACGTCGGCGCGGAAGCGGTAGCCGACGCCCGGCTCGGTCAGGATGAGGCGCGGATGGGCGGGGTTGGGCTCGATCTTGTGCCGCAGCTGGTTGACGTACACGCGCAGGTAGTTGGTGGCGTCGGCCGAGGCCGGACCCCAGACACGGGTCAGGAGCATACCGTGGGTCAGCACCTTGCCGGCGTTGGTGGCCAGCTCGCGGAGGAGGTCGTACTCGGTGGGAGTCAGATGGACCTCATGCCCAGCTCGGGTGACCAGCCGCGCGGCGAGGTCGATGCGCAGGTCACCGAACTCCAGCACCGGCTCGCCCCGTGCCTGACCGGCGGTGCGGCGTAGCGCCACGCGGATGCGGGCCAGGAGCTCGTCCATGCCGAACGGCTTGGTCAGGTAGTCGTCGGCGCCGGCGTCGAGGGCCACGACCTTGTCCCGCTCGGCGCCGCGGACCGACAGGATGATGATGGGGAGGGCGGACCACTCGCGGATCTGGCGCACGACCTCGACGCCATCGACGTCCGGCAGCCCGAGGTCCAGGATCAGGACGTCGGGCGGGTGGCCGGCGGCGTAATCGAGGGCCGTCTCGCCATTGGCGGCCACCTCGACGTCGAAGCCGTTGGCCTGCAGGCCAACGCGCAGGGCGCGCCGGATCTGCGGCTCGTCGTCGACGATCAGCACGCGCGCGCCCATTACCGGGCGGCCTCCCGCGGTGCCGGCGCCGGGGTCTCGGCCACGGCCGGTAAGGGTAGAGTGAAGCGAACGGTCAGGCCACCGCGGTCGCCGCGCTCGGCCCAGATCCGACCCTCGTGCGCCTCGACGAAGCCGCGACACACGGCCAGGCCGATGCCGGAGCCCGGCGGCCGATTGCGCGCCTCGACCCGGTAGAACTTATCGAAGATCCGCTGCTCCTCACCGGCCGGGACGCCGATGCCCTCGTCCCGCACCACGACCTCGAGCTCGCCATCCCGGCGGCGCGCGGACAGCGAGACGTGGCTGCCTGGCGGCGAGTAGCGGGCCGCGTTCTCCAGCAGATTCACCAGCACCTGGACGACCTTGACGAAGTCGAACCGCATGGCCGGCAGGTCGTCGGCGACGCGGACCTCGAGCACGTAGCCGTCGAGGACGGCGCGCGTGCGCTCGACGGCGGCGTCGATCGCCTCGCCGATGTCGTACCAGCCGAGCTCGGGCCGCAGCGCGCCGCCCTCGATGCGCGAGAGGTCGAGCAGGTTGGCGACGAGCCGGTTGAGGCGGTCGGACTCCTCGTCGATGGCGGTCAGGAGCTCGCGCCGATCCTCGTCGGTCCAGGCGATGCCGTCCTGAAGGAGGCTGGTGGCGGAGGCCTTGATCGAGGCGAGCGGCGTGCGCAGGTCGTGAGAGACGGCCGAGAGCAGGGCGGACTTGAGCTCGTCGGAGCGGGCGAGGATCTCGGCGCGGTTCTGCTCCTCGGTCAGCAGGCTGCGCTCGATGGCCAGCGCCGCCTGGTTGGCGAAGGTCGCCAGCAGCTGCACCTGCTCGTCGTCGAGCGCGGGCTCCCCCGGACGCCGCGCCACGACCAGCACGCCCAGCGGGCGCTGGGTGGTGGCCACGGGCAGCAGGAAGAGGTCGCGGTCGCGCCGGCCCTGGGTGAAGTTCCAGGCCGCCGGGGCGCCGGGGCGGCCGGGGGGCCGGATCCGGACGCGGGTGCGGCTCAGTCCGGCAGGCTGGCGCTTGTCCAGGGCCCAGGCGGCGACGCCGGCCAGGTTCGGCGAGACGACATCGATCGGCTGGCCGGCGGTGGCCCGCTGCCGAAAGACGCCGCCCTCCTGGAGCAGCACGGCGCAGGTCTCGAGAGCGAAGACCTCGCGCACGCGGTCGACGATGGCCTGGAGCATCTGGTCGAGTCCGGCCTCACCGATCAGGGCGGTGCTCAGGTCGTAGAGCACGGCGGTGCGCCGGCCGCGCCGGAGCGCCTCCTCGGTGCGGGCGCGAAGGCGGATGACGAGCTGGGTGACGACGACGGCGATGCCGAGGAAGACGAACAGCGCCAGGACGTGGTCGGGGCGTGCCACGGAGAAGGTGTAGTAGGGCGGGACAAAGAAGAAGTCGAAGCACACGAAGGCCAGGACAGAGGCGGCGATGCCGGGACCGGTGGTGGTGCGCAGCGACACGACCGTGATGACGATGAGATAGATCAGCGCGACGTTGAGGATGTTGAGGTGGAGACGGAACGGCAGCAGGGCAGGGGTGACCGCGGCGACGAGCAGCAGCGATCCGCCGTAGGGACGCAGAGTTCGCCAGTTGAGGGCCGTCACGTCACGCACCGATCTCGTGACTCTGTCGCCGCCCGCGCGGCGCGCACTTCACCGCGGAGGAGTATAGCGGCCGGCGACGAGGACGTGTGGAGAGGGTGGCGCGGGGCACCGAGCTATGTGGGAAGGCCCGCATGCAGCTCGGCGAGCGGTTGTGAGATAAGGGGACTACGCTCGGCGGCGAGGTCGGCGGCGTAGGCGATCGCCGCCATGACATCCTCACGCGCCAGCGCTGGGTAGCTGCCGAGTAACTCCTCGAGCGGCAGGTCCGCAGCCAGGTTGTCCAGGATCACCGACACCGGGATGCGTGTCCCGCGTATCACCGCCTGTCCATGACAGACAGCGGGGTCGGCGACGACGCGATCGGTCCAGTCGGTCATGTCGGGCTCCAGTGTTCGGGCGGCAGCGGCGGCGCATGATGGTGCCACACCAATGTAACAGCGCCTGGGCAACGCTCGAGCGATGCCTGGCGGAACCAGCTCACAGGGGCGCTCAGCCGGCCGGTGGCGGGGCGGCCGGGTCGAGGCCGCGGAGCAGCGTCGCCACCAGGCTCGGGAGCTGCCCGGCCTCCAGCGCCGGGTCGCCGTGGATGACGCCCGTCACCGCGAGCAGAGCCGTCGCGCCGCTGAGGAGCGTGGTGGCCGCGTCCACGTCGACCACGGAGAGGCGGCCAAGTCGTCTCTCCGCCTCGAGGTACTCGATCAGACGCTCGCGATGCCTCTGCGCACCAAAAGGAGGCCGGTGGATCTCCTCCAGGAAGCGGTGGAGCAGCGGCAGGTCGGTCATCAGTCCTGCCGCGCTGGGCAGGGCCGCCGTGTTCAGGTCGAAGAGCGCGCGGGTGAACCGGTTCAGGTTCTCCTCGACGGTCGCCGTGCCGGGTTCGGGCAGGCGCGCCTCGAACTCGGCCACACCGCGCCGGAAGCGCCGCACCAGCGCCGTGACCAGCAGGTCGTCCTTGCTCGCGAAGTAGTTGTAGAGCACGCCGTCGGAGACGCCGGCCGCGCGAGCGATGTCGCGCGTGGTGACGGCGGTGACCTGGTGCTCGCCGAGCAACTCCTCGGCCGTCGCGATCAGCAGCTCGCGCAGGGCGGCACCCGGGTCCGCGTCCGAATCCGCGAGATCCTCCACGGCTCGGGCGCGCCTAGGTGACATCGCGGCGCACCGAGAGCTGCACGGCAAGCAGGCCGAACAGGACGGCATAGCCGACGAGGATCAGGCCGGCTGCCCACTGCGGCAGCGCCTGGTTGCCCGTGCGGATGCCGACCAGCGTGCTGCCGCTGGCGACGGGCAGCCAGGCGCTGAATCGACCCAGGAACTGCCCGACGATGCCCTCGACCAGCGCCGCCCAGGCCAGCGCGGCGGCGATGGCGCCGGCGAAGTTGCGGATGAGCGCGCCGAGCCCGACGCCAATGGCGGCAAAGGTCACGTTCCAGACGACGGCGCCGATCAGGGTGCGCCAGAGCTCGCCGCTGGCCAGGTCGAGGGACGACCCGCGGGCAGCCAGCCAGATCGCGGTGGCGACCAGGGCGGTCGCGGCGCTGGCGATGCCGAAGATGAAACCCGTCGCGGTGTAGACGGAGAGCTTGGCCAGGATGACCCGTCCGCGGCGCGGGCTCGCCAGGTAGGTGTCGGTGATGGTCCGGTGCTGATACTCACCGGCCACCGCCATGATGCCGAGGATGAGGGAGAGCAGCGCGACCAGCCCGGCGTGTCGCACGGCGGGCAACTCGGTGGTGGCCAGATGCGACGCGGTGCCGCTAAACATCAGCCCGCTGACGCCGGCCACGACGATGAGCTGGGCCGCGATGAAGAGCAGCCAGGGGGCGCGGATGGTGCGCAGCTTCAGGATCTCGGCCGCCAGCAGGGACTTCACGACGACGCTCCTCTACCGAATTGTGGCCGCGGCCGGGCGCGCGGCCGGCGCGATGGAGCCGTCGCCGGGAGAGGTGAGGCGCAGGAAGGCCTCCTCCAGCGAGGCGCCGGACTCGCTAAGCTCGGTGAGGGCCACGCCCGCCTCCGCCGCGACACGCCCGATCTCCTCGGCCGTCGCGCCGCGCACGGTCAGCGCCGAGACCGCCGTCGGGTCGACCACGTAGCCCCGCGCCGCGATCGCCGAGCGCAGCCGCTCGAGGTCGACGGCGCGGATCGACACCGTGCGCTCGCCCAGCTCCGTCAGGCTGCCGGCGAAGCGCAGCCGCCCCGCGTTCACGATGATCACCCGGTCGACGGTCTGCGCGACCTCGCTCAGCAGATGGCTGGAGATGAGGACCGTGCGGCCCTCGGCGGCCAGGCCGCGCACGAGCGCCCGCAGCCAGGCGATGCCGGCCGGGTCCAGGCCGTTGGCCGGCTCGTCCAGGATCAGGATCGCCGGGTCCGCCAGCAGCGCGGCCGCGAGGCCCAGCCGCTGGCGCATACCCAGCGAGTAGTCAGCGACGCGCCGGTCGGCGCTGGCCGTCAGCTCCACCAGGTCGAGCATCTCCTCGACGCGCCGCCACGGTAAGTCGGCGGCCCGGCCGGCGATGCGCAGGTGATCCCGGCCGGTGCGCCCGGGATGGAACCCGGTGGCCTCCAGGACCGCCCCGACGACGCGGCGCGGCTCCGGCAGCCGCTCGTAGCGCAGGCCGTCGATCAGCGCCTCGCCCGCGGTCGGCCGGATGAGGCCCAGCAGCATGCGGAAGGTCGTCGTCTTGCCGGCGCCATTGGGCCCGAGGAACGCGGTCACCTGCCCGGCCCGGACATCGACGGTCAGGTCGTCAACGGCCCGGACGCGGCCAAAGTCCCTGGTCAGCCCCCGCAGCACGATGCGCGACATCGACATCTCCCTGCCCCAGCGAATGGGTGAACGCACGTTCATGAGCGTGTGCTCATTATCGGGCTGCCCGACTACGGTGTCAACCCCTCACACTGGACAGCCGTCCCGACACTCGCCACGATCGGTCATCGTTGCACGGCATGGACATTCGGATCGACACAGGCAGGACGATTCGCCCTCACCATGCTCTCCAGAGCATTCGTAAACTGAACGGGAGCCGCTAGGGGGCGGTGTGCATGGTCGATGTGGGGAAGGTCGCGCGCGTGCGCTGGGGTCGGGTGCTGCTCCTGCTGGTCGGACTGACACTCGCCGCCTGCGGGACGGCTGAGCCGGCGACACCCCCGCCGACGCCCACGGTGGATCTGACCCCGACCATCCCCGTCCTGTCGCCGGCGCAGGCGGCAGCCGCGCTGGCGACGGAGCAGGCGCTGACACCCACGGCCGTCCCGACCGCCGCGCCGGTGAAGACGCCCGCCGTCACGCCGACCCCGCAGCCGACGCAAACCCCGATGACCGACGACCAGCGGATCTACCTGGTCAGCCTCGAGCAGCAGTCCGTCGACATCTACGAGAGCGTGAGACGCTTCTCCCTGCTCATGAGCGAGCTCGATCGCGCCCCGACCCTGATGCGGGACGCGACCTGGCGCGGCAAGGTCAACGCCGAGCTCGACTTCTGGCGCACGACCTACAACTCCTCGAAGAGCGTCACCGTCCCGCCGGGCCTGGAGAGCGTCAACGGCAAGTGGATCGAGGCGGCGGGCCACATGAACACGGCCGCCAGCGATCTGGCGCAGGGGCTCGACCGTGACGACGGCCACCTGGTAAGCCAGGCCTACGTCGAGATCGACCAGACCGCGGCGAATCTGGACGAACTGGGCAACCTCGTCGACACCTTCAACGCGCGGCACGGCTCGCCGCTGCCGCCGGCACCCTCGTCGACGGCCCTGGCCCCCGCGCAGCCCGTACCCGACCTGTAGCCGCGCGACCGCTTCCAGTCCGATCCGTCTCCGCGCGACGCGGCGGATGTAGCGTCTGGCCGCGGCGCACGCGCCGCCGCGTCATGCGACCATACCTCAGGCACTGCCGCGAGCGATGGCCCCGCACGTCACCGGCCCATCGCGGCGACCTCCGGTGCCACGTCTACCCGCCCACCGCGAGGAGGCTCTGCCGATGTCCGACCCGCTCGCGAGTTCCGGGCACGCTGTCGAGCCCGCGTCACGCGCGGCCACGGCGGCCGCTCGATCCGCCGAGGGAGCGCCGGGGACGTCTCGCCCGCGCGCGGTGATCGTCGGTGCCGGCATCGGCGGGTTGACGGCCGCCATCGCGCTGCGCCGGGCCGGCATCGAGCCGGTGGTCTACGAGCGGGTGGCCGAGCTACGCCCGGCGGGCGCCGGGCTCACGCTGGCGGCCAACGCCGGGCTGGCGCTCCGCGCCCTGGGCGTGCTGGACGCCATCCGCGCCCGTGGGGCGGAGATCGACGTGGGCGAGGGGCGCGGTCCCCGCGGAGAGCGGCTGCAGCGCACGCCGATCGGCGAGATCGGCCGCGAGCTGGGCGTGCCGATGATCGGCCTCCACCGAGCCGCTCTCCAGGAGGTGCTGCTCGACGCCCTTGGTCGCGACCGGGTGCGGCTGGGGCGGGAGTGCGTCGGTTTCACCCTGCACCAGGACGGCGTGGTCGTGCGCTTCGCCAACGGCGACGAGGTCGAGGCCGACCTGTTGATCGGCGCCGACGGGCTCCACTCGGTCGTCCGGCGCCAGCTGCACGGCGAGACGCCGGTCCGCTACGCGGGCTACACCTCGTGGCGCGGCGTGGTCGAGGGCGGCGCGTCCCTGATCGAGTCCGGGGCGAGCGTCGAGACCTGGGGCCCGGGACGGCGCTTCGGCATGGTGCCAATCGGCGAGGGTCGCGCCTACTGGTTCGCGACCGCCAACGCTCCGCGGGGCACGTCGTGGCGCGACCGTGAGGCGCTGCTGTCGCGTTTCGGCGGCTGGCACCCGCCGATCGCGGCGCTGATCGAGGCGACCGACCCGGAGCGGCTGATCCAGACCGACATCGTGGACCGGCCGCCGATCGACCCATGGGGCCGGGGCTGCGTCACCCTGCTGGGCGACGCGGCGCACCCGATGACGCCCAACCTGGGACAGGGCGCCTGCCAGGCGATCGAGGACGCGCTGGTGCTGGCCAACTGCCTCGGCCGCGGACCCGGCGTCGAGGCGGCGCTGTGGACCTACGAGCGGCTGCGGCAGGCACGCACCGCCGAGATCACGCGGCAGTCGCTGCGCTTCGGCCGGCTCGGGCAGCTGGAGCACCCCATGGCGTGCCGGATCCGCAACGCGGCCCTGCGCCTGACGCCGGCCGGAGTCGCGCTGCGCCAGATCGGCCACCTTATCGAGCCGGGGCCCGCCGTGCGCGAGGCGCTGTCGGCAGTTCCCGGGAGCACGGGCGCGATCCGTTGACGGATTGGGCGGAGCGGCGCGGCTTGGCGTCGGCGCACCCGCCGCTCACTCGTGCAGCAGCGCACCGGTGAGACCCGGTATCCCGAAGACGACGAGCAGGCCGAGCAGCGCCAGCCAGCGCGCGCTCGCGTTGCCGAGCGTGGTGAGCGCCGCCGGGAGAAAGGCGACGCCGACGCCCAGGCTGATCACCGAGCACTGCAGGAAGTAGCGACGGGTCAGGACGGCGTCGCGCGACCAGGCGACGAAGTCGTACACGCGCTGCACCGCGTCGACCCGCAGCGCGGCGCTCGGCTGGGTCATGGCGCCGCTCGGGCGCTTGATCAGGTACGCCAGGTAGAAGGTCGCCAGGACGATGGCCAGGCCGAGGAAGAAGCCGGCCCAGACGCCGCGCTCCGGCAGCTCGTGCCCGGCACTGCTCAGGCCGAAGACCAGGCCGAGCAGCCCGGTGTAGAGCGTGGCGATCGAGCCGGCCGCGGTGACCACGTACTGCGCCCGCGACTGCGCGTTCGTGACCGAGTCCCGCGCCGCGCCCAGGTAGGCGGTCTGCACGGCCTGAAAGACGGTGTAGTAGTTGGCGTACTCGGCGGTCCGGCGGGCGACGTCGGCAGCGGTCTGGGCATCCTCGCGGGCGCGCTCGCCGGCCGCGACGGCCTTCTGCTCGTCGGTGGCAGCGGTGCGCGCCGCCTGCTGCGCCGCGATCTCGGCCTGGATCTGTGCCTGGAGCCAGTCGGCGAAGGCCTTGACCTGCGCCTCGTAGAGCGTCTTTTTGGCGTCGGCCTCGACGTCGTTCGGCGCAATCGAGATGAGCGGCGGCCAGTCCAGGCCGGCCACCTGATGGGCAACCTGCTGCGCGAGATCGGCCATGCGCTGGTCCTCCCTGCCCGCCCGGTCTCACCCTGGTGGACCGTGCACCGCTAGCGCGGCTCCTCCAGCTGCTTCCAGAGCTGTTCCTGCTCCTCGCGGGTGACCGTGAGGACGCGCACGGGCGGCTCTTCCCGGCAGAGGTTGCCGTTGGGGTGATGGCACGGGCCGTCGGAGACGTGGATCGGGGCCCCGAGCTCGTCCTTGCCCAGCTCCGCGATGGGGAAGCGTTCCATCTCGTAGTCGCACCAGAAGGTCTTGTCCGGCATGGTCCCTCCCGCCAGCTCCCGTGTACCGGCGCCGTCGCCGCGACGTGGTGGAGACCGGCGGCCACCAGCGTGCGGCGAGGCAGGTTGGACGTCGTTGTGGGGACATTCTCGGGTTGATCTGGCAGACGGTCAACACGGGAGGGCCGTGGGGCGGCCTTTTCGCGGCAGCGCCGCTGTCCAGCGCGGCGCGGCGCTGCTAGGCTGTCGGACACCGGGAGGCGACGTCGGCAATCAAGGAGGGCCAGATGGCGGTGAACGAGGCGTTGTTCAAGCGGCTGACCGAGACGCCGGGCGTGCCGGGCCACGAGGAGCAGCTGCGCCGGATCGCGCGCGAGGAACTGGGGGCGCTGACCGACGAGGTCTGGACCGACCCGCTCGGCAACGTGATCGGCCGTAAGCGTGGTCGGGACGACGTGCGCGTCATGATCGCGGCCCACATGGACGAGATCGGCTTCCTGGTGCGCCACGTCGACGAGCGGGGGTTCCTGCGACTGCAGCCGCTGGGCGGCGGGATGATGGCGTTGAACATGAATGCCCAGCGGGTGCTGGTCACCACCGAGAGCGGGACAGCGCTGCGGGGCGCGCTGCAGGTCGGGCGCCGGCAGGGCCCGCCGCGGCCGGGCGAGACCCCCAGCCTGCCGTCGCCGGAAGAGTTCTTCGTCGACCTGGGAATGTCGGCCGAAGCGGTCAAGGCGGCGGTTCGCGTCGGCGACTACGTCACGATGGACCGTACCTTCGAGCGGGTCGGCGACTGCTACCTGACCAAGGCGATCGACGACCGGGCGGGGATGCTGGTGATGTTCGAGGCACTGCGCGCGCTGCGCGGCCACGAGGCGACGATCTTCGCGGTGGCGACGACGCAGGAGGAGGTCGGTCTGCGCGGCGCGGCGGCGGCCGGCGCGGCGCTCAACCCGACGATCATGATCGCGGTGGACGACTGCCCGGCCTGGGACTTCCCCGGCAACGAGCCGGAGCGGGCCATCACGCGGCTGGGCGACGGGGTGGCGATCAAGATCATGGACGGCTCGCTGATCTGCCACCCGCTGCTGGTACGGCACATGCGCGCGATCGCCGAGCGCGAGGGGATTGCTCACCAGATGGAGATCCTGCCCTTCGGCGGGACCGATGCCGGAGCGGTGCAGCGGCTGCACGGCGGGGTCGCGGCGATCACGTTGTCGATCCCCTGCCGCTACGCGCACACGGTCAACGAGATGGCGAGCGCGGCCGACGTGGAGGCGGCCATCACGCTGCTGGCGCGCTACCTGGAAGAGGCTCACACCGGCGACTACGCGCTCTAAGGCCGAACCGGACGAGCGGCCGGACGACGCCAGGAAAGAACTCGGATCGGCTCGACCCCAGACCGTGGACAGGAATCCTGATGTGGAAGCAGGGCCCCGGGCGACGCCCGGGGCCCTGCCGCGTCCGGGTCACATGGCGCCGGCTGCGCCGGGCAGGGCCGTCGGTACGATCAGGACGAGGACACCGTAAGCCACCAGCAGCACGGCGGCGACCCGAGCGGCTCGTACACCGAACGGGAGCGTCTTCTCGGCGTAGACCAGCGCCGTGATCGCCACCATGGCGAGGAGGTTCATCAGCCCCAGTGGGAAGAGGATCGCGAAGAGGAGCCAGCAGCAGCCCAGGCAGTAGGCCCCGTGCTCCATTCCCATCCGGACCGCGCCCCGGTAGCCGTCGCGCCACGACGTGAGCAGGAACTGCCACGGGGTACGGCAGCGGGACAGGCAGGCGTGCTTGAGCGGCGAGAGCTGGTAGAGGCCCGCCAGGATCAGCAGCCCGCCTCCGGCGCGCGCGGCTCCGGCGGCGAGCGCCGGCGAGCCCATGGCCAGGGCATCCAGCCCTCGCGCGACGGCGTAGGCCACCACCCCAACCAGGGCCCAGACGAGCAGGTAGGAGCCGGTGAACACCCAGGTCGGCACGAACGAGCGCCGCTCCTGCCGCCGGGACGCCTGCACCGCGGCAAACGTCGTCACCATGGGCGCCGCCGCCGGGAACATCATGGCGACCATCATCAGCGTCCAGACGGCGACGAAGGCCACCGCCGGCAGCCCCATCGTCAGCCCGGGCATCATCGACCCCGCCGAGGCGTACCAGACGAGCACGCCCCAGCCGGCGAGCGCCAGGCCGAGCAGCAGGCCGAGAGTCAGGTATCGCTCGCGGCGCGGCAACGTCGTGGCGGCAGGCGCCCCGCTCACCGGGAGCCGGACCAACGGATGGGCGCGTAGTGGCCGTTCTTGCCCGCGTTGTCCCAGCGCATGCCGTAGTCCTCCCAGCCGCTGCCATCGTCCCCGACGGCCATCGCCACCTGCTCGGCGAACGGGTGGGCGTTGGCCGCCCAGATCTCCCGCTCTGGGTTCAGACTCGGCGCGGCGTGGACCGCGAAATGCATGCTGCCCGGGATCTCGATCGAGCGACGCTTGCCCTCTTTGCCGAAGGTGATCGGGACGGTCTTGATACCCAGCACCGTCGAGATCAGGGGTCCGAGCGCCCCGATCGGCCCACCCACCTGACCGGTGAAGATCTGCTGCAGTGCCGCGTTCTGGTCGGCGTCGGCCCGCTCGTCGACGTAGACGGCCACGCTCCAGTTCCCGTCGCCCATCCGCCCCGGCGTGCGCACCGCCAGCGCCGCGTTCAGGCCGTCGAGCCGCGTTGACCCGAACTGGCCGCGGTCGATGTGGAAGCCGAAGCCGACCTCGCAGGCCCCGGCCGTCGGCTCGCTGGCGAACGGCGGCAGGGGCGAGAAGAGGCAGGGGCAGACGACGTCGCAGTTGCAGTTCTCGAAGTAGTCGCCCTCGAACTGCCAGGTGTCGGTAGCGGATGCCATGAGGACCCTCCCATCGCTCGACGGCGCCGGGGCCGGCCGAGCACGACGAGCCTGTCGACGAGGGATCGCTGTGCGGGCCGCGTGCGCCGCGGCTCCCTGCATGCGCGCCGCAGCCGGCGCGACGGAACGGTTGCACCGGAGTGATTGGGTGGCATGGTATCGGTCAGAACCACCGAAGTCAATCCCCGATCGCACAGATGCGCGATCCGCCGCGTGTCGCGACGCGCGAGACGACGACTGCCGGCGGCCGACCCAGACCGGCTGACTGCCCGCGCTGCTTGACACGTGACTAAATGGTCACGTATACTGCGCTTGTGGACGAGGACGACCGCGTGTTCAAGGCGCTGGCCGATCCGACCCGTCGTCGCCTCCTCGACCGGCTCTTCGAGCGTGACGGCCGCACGCTGACGGAGCTGGAGGCGGGGCTGGAGATGACGCGCTTCGGCGTGATGAAGCACCTGCGCATCCTCGAGGACGCGGGGCTGATCACCACTCGGCGGTCGGGACGGGAGAAGCTGCACTTCCTGAACCCGGTGCCGATTCGGCTGATCCACGATCGCTGGATCGACAAGTTCACCGAGCGCCGGGTGGCGGCGCTCGCCGAGCTCAAACGGCAGCTGGAGGACACCCGATGACGACTCCGGCCACGAGCGGGGCGACTCAGGTCTACAGCGTGTACATCAGGGCCACGCCCAAGCAGGTCTGGGACGCGATCACCCAGCCTGAGTGGACCGAGCGATACGGCTACTTCGTGCGCTCCGAGTTCGACCTGCGCCCGGGCGGCGCCTACCGGGGGCTCAGCAACGAGGGGATGCGGGCTATGGGCGCCCCCGAGGTGGCGGTCGACGGCGAGGTGATCGAGGCGGATCCGCCACGCCGGCTGGTGCAGACCTGGCGCATGGCGATGGACCCGGCGATGGCGGCGGAAGGGTTCACCCGGCTGACCTACGAGATCGACGACAAGGGTGCCGGGGTGACCAAGCTCACCGTGACCCACGAGCTGGCGGACGCGCGGACGCTCGCGATGGTGGTCTCCGGCGCGTTTGAGGACCAGGGCGCGGGAGGTGGCGGCTGGAGCTGGGTGCTCAGCGGGCTCAAGACGCTGCTCGAGACGGGCGAGGTGCTCCCGATTCCCGGACTGCCGTCCCAGGCCTGACCCGCGACGACCGGCAGGGGGAGGCCCCGCGCGGGGCCTCCCCCGTTGCCAGATGGTCCGCGGTCCCCACTTACCGCGCCACGGCGCCCGGGCGGTCGGCGCTGAAGACACCGGGGTGCGTGCCGTGGAGCATCAGCTCGGCGACGCGCTCGGCGGTCGCCGGGCCGATCCCCATGCCGCCGCCGGTGAAGCCGACGGCGAAGTAGACGTTGGGCAGGTCCGGCAACCGGCCGACGAGCGGCATACCGTCGACGGTGAAGCCCATGATGCCACTCCAGCGGTGCTCGACCGGCACCCCGTCCAGCTCCGGGAAGTGGTCGTGGAGGAAGGACTCCAGCCCGGCCTGCAAGTGCGGCGTGGTGACGTGGTCGTCGTAGCCGACCTCCTCGTCGGCGAAGCGGTTGCGCCAGCCGCCGATCAGGAAGCGCCCGTCCGGCAACTGCCGGAAGTACTCGTAACCCCACTCGCAGCCCATCATCAGCTCGGTGACGCGCGTCGTCGGCGCGGTGGCCAGCATCTGGCCGCGCGTGGGGAAGACGCGCTCGGCGAAGTAGGGGTGGAGCGTGCGCGAGTAGGCGTTGGTGCACAGGCAGACCTGAG
>DATKRJ010000154.1:0-11287 GCA_035532355.1 Thermomicrobiaceae bacterium
GTTACGCCACGGTCCCGGCGCTGCTGGACGCAGTCGATGCCGGCTTCACGGCCGCCGAGACCCGCTTGCGTGCCAGACATCGTTCGTTACACCAACTTAGGCCAGCTGCTTAGGTCACTTCGTTCACGACTTCGCTAAGGGTATTGTCCTCGCGGACGCTCGCCGTCCTCAGGCACACAACATGAGATCCGGCCTACCGTTTCAACCCGGGATCGGCCCTCACTCCGAGCCAAGCACGATCGAACTCGTGATGGCTGAGCTCGCCGCTCTGGATACCGACACGTATTACCGCTATACGACGGGGGTGTCGTACCCGGGCAATTCTCGACTGAAATGCGATCTCTGCCTCGGTCAGCCGCCGAACTGGCAGTGGGCGGTAGAAGTGAAGATGCTTCGCTTCAAGGGGGATAACGGGAAGCCGTCCGATGAGCAGCTTTCGCACCTTCTCTCGCCGTATCCGGAGGATCACTCAACGCTCACCGATTGCGAGAAGCTCGCCCGCTCTGGATTGGCTGAGCGTGAGGCAATCCTGATCTATGGATTTGACCATCCGGATCGCTCTATGGATCCAGCCATTGATGCCTTTGAGATACTCGCGCGAGCCAGGTTACAATTAGGCCCCCAAGTTATGGCGAGCTTCGCCGGACTAATCCACCCAGCGCACCGCAACGGACGCGTCTTCGGCTGGGAGTTGTTGCGGGACTGAGTGCGGGATGCTCCGCTCGCATCAGGTGATCAGACGCCTCTGTCATGACGCCGCAGTGGCGGCTCACGAAGGCAGTTACCACTCTCGGGAATATCCGCCAAAAATGGCACGCGTACGAGCGGTGCCCGCACACTTAACAGGCGAATCGCTTCGGCCAGCCCGCCTCGGCGGGCGTCGGCTTTCAGCGCGGCGACTTCAGCGCCGCACGATCGAGGTCGGTTGAAACGCGCTGGCTGTTCGCATCCTCCTCCCACTCGGTTTCCGCGTGATCGGTGCTCGCCGCTCGTCGCCGGGCCGAGAGAGCCGTTTCGGCGGGCTGACCATCCCCCTCCGACGCGCTACCATACCCGCACGCAACGAGGCGAGCAGTCACCAGCGAAGGGACGGCCAGTGAGCGACTTTGATGTGCTGATCCGGGGCGGGAAGGTGGTCGACGGCACCGGCAACCCGTGGACCTACGCCGACGTGGCCTTCGCCGGCGACCGCGTCGCCGCCATCGCCCCGCCCGGCCGCATCTCCGGCGACAACGCCCGCGAGGTCGTCGACGCGACCGGCCTGGTCGTCGCCCCCGGCTTCATCGACATCCAGAGCCACTCCATCATCCCGCTGATGCGCGACGGCCGCTGCCTCTCCAAGATCCTGCAGGGCGTCACCACCGAGATCATGGGCGAGGCCTGGACCCCGGCACCCTTCGGCGGCAAGATCGACGAGCCGATTCCCCATGCCCTCTTCAGCTCCGGTGCGTCGGGCTGGGAGGACCGGGTGCTCACCTGGACGCGCTTCGGAGACTGGCTGGAGGCGCAGGCGGCGGCCGGTGTCTCGCCCAACATCGGCTCCTTCCTCGGCGGCGGCACCTTGCGCCAGTTCGCCCGCGGCATGGCCATGGGGCCCGCCAGCCCCGACGAGCTCGCCACCATGCGGCGTATCCTCGCCGAGTCCATGGAGGACGGCGCCTTCGGCGTCTCCTACGCCCTGATCTACCCACCCGACGCCTACGTCGACACCGACGAACTGGTCGAGGTCTGCTCGGTCCTGCCTCGGTACGGCGGGGTCTACATCACCCACCTCCGCAGCGAGGCCAGCGGGCTGCTCGCGGGCATCGCGGAGGCGATCGAGATCGGGGCCCGGGCAGGGGTGCCGGTCGAGGTCTACCACCTGAAGGCGGCGGGGCGGAGCAACTGGCACAAGATGCCCGAGGTGATCGAGCGGATCGGCCGGGCTCGCGCGGAGGGGGTCGACGTCACCGCGGACATGTACCCCTACACGGCCAACGGCACCGGCCTCACCTCGGTGCTGCCGCCCTGGATCGAGGCCGACGGCAAGCTCTTCGAGAACCTGGCGGATCCCGCCGTCCGGGCGCGCCTGTGCGAGGAAGTCCTGCACCCGAGCGGCGACTGGGAGGCGATGGCCGACTGGGCCGGCCCGGAGGGGATCATGCCGGTCGGCTTCGAGCGCCCCGAGCTGCGGCGCTTCAACGGCCGGCGCCTGACCGACATCGCCGCCGAGCGCGGCCAGGACTGGATCGAGTGCGTCTTCGACCTCCTGTTAGAGGAGCACCATAAGATCAGCACGATCTACTTCTCGATGGACGACGACAACCTGCGCCTGCAACTCCGCCAGCCGTGGATCAAGATCTCGACCGACGCGGGTGGGCTCGATCCCGCCTGGGCGGCGCCGGTCGGCCCCGTCCATCCCCGCGCCTACGGCACCTACCCGCGCGTGCTCGGCACGTACGTGCGCGAGGAGGGAGTGCTGACGCTGGAGGACGCGGTGCGCAAGATGACGTCGGCGGTGGCGGACCGGCTGGGGCTGCGGGAGCGGGGCCGGCTGGCGGCAGGGAGCCACGCCGACGTGGTGGCGTTCGACCCCGGCACGATCGGGGACCGGGCGACGTTCGAGGCGCCGCACCAGCTGGCGGTGGGGGTGCGCGAGGTGTGGGTGAACGGGGCGCGAGTGGTAGCGAGCGGCGAGCACACGGGCGCGCTGCCCGGCCGCGTCGTCCGCGGCCCCGGCGCGCGCTGACCGGCGAGCCGGCCTCGTCTCCCGCGCGGCGATGTGGAAGAATACCGGCACATTTCTCCGCGTGAGCTCGTCGAACAGGCCCGTCAGACGCGGGGCGGGTCGTCGATCGTGCGAATGGAGGCCCCGGTGTTGCTCGTCCGGTCGCTGCGCAACCTCGTCAGCGGTCTGCTGCTGCTCTTCCTCGTCATGACGGTCGTTGCCATCGTTCTCAAGGTCACGGGGAGCATGCCCTGGACGACGCTCGGCATCTGGCTGCTGCTGGACGTCGCCGCGCTGGTCGTCCGCCGGATCCTGATCGGAGTCCAGCGGCGCATCGCGCCCCGGCCGGCGCCGAAGGTGTCGTAGCCCGCCGTCCGCGTCGTCCAGACCGCCGCGCACCCGGGGCTCGGAACGCACCGGACGACCTGCCCGTTTTCGTTGTCCTGTCGCGGAAAACGGTCGTCCGGCCCGTCGTCCGCCCACACACGACGATGCCGCCGCTCAGGCCGCGCCGTCGCGGGCGCGCCGTTGCAGCTCGTAGAGCCGGGTGAGGGCCTCGAGCGGGGAGAGCGACTCGACGTCGAGGCCCTTGAGCTCCTCGACGATCGGGTCCGGCGCCCCAAAGAAGGTGAGCTGCATCGGCTCCTCGATGCGCGTGCCCATCGCGCCCCGGCGCCGGCCGCGCTCCGCCTCGCCCTTCGGCCCGGCCTCGAGCTCGGTCAGGATCTCGCCGGCCCGCCGCACCACCGGCCGCGGCATCCCCGCCAGCTGCGCTACGTAGATGCCGTAGCTGCGGTCGGCCCCGCCCGGCACCACCCGGTGCAGGAAGACGACCGCCTCCCCCTCCTCCAGCACGTCGACTCGGAAGTTCTTGACCCGCGGCAGCACTTTCTCCAGCTCCGTGAGCTCGTGGTAGTGGGTCGCGAAAAGCGTCTTGCAGCCCAGCCGGCTGCTGTTGTGCAGGTGCTCCACCACTGCCCGGGCGATGGCCAGCCCGTCGTAGGTGCTCGTGCCCCGGCCGATCTCGTCGAGCACGACCAGTGAGCGCGGCGTGGCGTGGTGCAGGATGGTCGCCGTCTCGACCATCTCGACCATGAAGGTCGACTGCCCCGAGGCAATGTCGTCCTGCGCGCCCAGCCGCGTGAAGATCCGGTCGACCAGACCCACCCGGGCGCGCTCGGCCGGCACGAACGAGCCGATCTGGGCCAGCAGCACGATCAGGGCCACCTGCCGCAGATAGGTCGACTTGCCCGCCATGTTCGGCCCGGTCAGGATCGCGACCTGCTGCTCAACAGTATCGAGCCGCGTGTCGTTGGGCACGAAGGCGCCCGACTCCAGCGTCACCTCGACCACCGGGTGACGACCGCCCACGACCTCGAGTGCCGTGCCGTCGTCTACCTCGGGCCGCACGTAGTCGCGGCGCACCGCGACCTCCGCCAGCGAGGCATAGACGTCCAGCCGCGCCAGCGCCTGCGCCGCGGCTCGGATCGTCTGGGCCGCCCCGGAGACCTGCGCCAGCAGCCCGCGATACACCGTGTCTTCGAGCTGCGCGATGCGCTCCTCCGCGTTCAGGACACGACTCTCGTACTCCTTGAGCTCGGGCGTCACGTAGCGTTCGGCGCCCACCAGCGTCTGCTTGCGCTGGTAGTCGTCGGGCACCGCCCCGGCGTTGGCGTTGCTGATCTCCAGGTAGTAGCCAAAGACCTTGTTGTAGCCGACTTTCAGCGAGCGGATGCCGGTGCGCTCCCGCTCGACCTGCTCCAGGCCGGCGATCCACTCGCGCGCCTCGCGCGAGGAGCCGCGCAGACCGTCCAGCTCCGCGCTGAAGCCGGGGCGGATCGCGGGCGCGGCTCCGAGCAGCGCGGGCGGCTCGTCCACCAGCGCGCGCCGGATGAGCCGGCCGGTATCCACGCAGTCGGGAACCTGGCCGAGGCCGGCCGGCGGCACGCCCTCGCCGAGCGCGGCCGCGACCTCCGGCAGCCGGTCGAGCGATCGGCCGAGCGCCAGCAGCTCGCGTGGCCCGGCGGCGCCGGTGACCACGCGGTTGATCAGCCGCTCCACGTCGGCGACGTGCCCGAGCGTCTCGCGCAGCCGGGCGCGCACCAGCGCCCGTTCGACGCAGAAGCCCACGGCGTCCTGGCGCTCGCGCAGGTCGGCCAGCTCCAGCAGCGGCTGGCCGATCCAGCGCCGGAGCAGCCGCGCCCCCATCGGCGTGCGCGTCTGGTCCAGCACCGCGATCAACGAGTGCTGGCGGTCGCCGCGGCTGCTCTCGGTCAGCTCCAGGTTGCGCCGGGTCTGGGCGTCGAGCGCCATGAAGTGCTCGGTGCTGTAGGTGATGAGGTCGACGATCTGCTTGAGACTGCCGAGCTGCGTCTCGGCCAGGTACTGCAGCAGCGCGCCGGCCGCGCGGATCGCGAAGGGCTTGCCGCCGCAGCCGAAGGCGTCGAGCGTCTCCACCTGGAAGTGGCGCTGCAACTCCTCGCTCGCCGTCTCCAGCCGCCAGGCCGGCCGCGGCAGACGACTCAAGTAGGCGCTCTCGGGAATGGTATCGGGCGGCAGCGCATCCTCGTCGCCGGTTGGTGCCGGCGCCACCAGCTCGGCTGGACCCAGCCGCAGCAGCTCGCGATGCACCGCCGACCGGGTGCGCTCCGCGTCCTCCCCGTTGATCTCGGTGGTGGCGAACTCCCCGGTCGACAGGTCCGCCACGGCTACCCCGGCACGGGAGCCTTCGACCAGTACCGCGGCGATAAACCGGTTCGCCGTGTCCTCCAGCATGCCGGGCTCGGTAACCGTGCCGGGCGTGACCACGCGAGTCACCTGCCGCTCGACCAGGTCGCGGCCGTTTGGCTCGGTCATCTGCTCGCAGATCGCGACCTTGTGCCCGGCGGCGACCAGCCGCGCAATGTACCCCTGGGCTGCGTGGTAGGGGATGCCGGCCATCGGGATGCGGTTGCCGCGCCCCATCTCCCGGCCGGTGAGCGTGATGTCGAGCACCGACGACGCCAGCTTGGCGTCGTCGTCGAACGTCTCGTAGAAGTCGCCGAGCCGGAAGAAGACGATCACGTCGGGGTACTGCCGCTTGACCGAGAGGTACTGTCGCCGGATCGGCGTCGACATCTGCCTGCCCCCCGCGCACGGAGCGGCCGGCCACGCCGGGGACTACCCCGGGTCGGCGCCGGCGCCTCCTCACCCCGCCGGGCGCGTCCAGCCACGCCCGGACCTATCCTACCCGAGACGACGTGCAGCCGCGTCCGCCGGCTCGTTGCTCAGGCGGCGACGCGCAGCAGCGCCGCGTCCAGCCCGGCGTCGAGCTGATCCAGCAGCGCCAGCCGCTGCGGGACGTCGCGCCCGACGAGCAGGCGCTTGAGGATGACCTGCCGCAGGAAGAACGGGAGCAGCTGCCGCTCGGACGGCGAGAGCGGCCAGCCGGCCACGTAGTCGCGCACGAAGTCGAGCGACGGCTCCGGGCGCGCCTGGGGGTAGACGCACTCGGGTCCACTGAACTGGTAGGCGGCATACGCCAGATCGTAGACGCGCGACTCCCAGAAGGCCGCGTCGAAGTCGACCACCGCCACGATGCGGTGGGCATCGACGATCAGGTTGCCGGGACGGAAATCGCCGTGGACGACGGTCGTCCCGTCCTCCAGTGCCCGGGCATAGACGTCGGGATCCCAGCGCGCCAGCGTCTCGTCGAGCCGTGTCTCCACGCGCTCGATCGTCGCCGGAGCCTCGCCGCCGAGCGCCCCGAGCTCCGCCACGAGACCCGGCGCGTGCCGCGCCCAGCTATCGGCCGGCTGGTAGAGCGGCGCCAGCAGGTCGGGCCGCACCCGTGGTGGGCGGAAGTCACGCATGTCGCGGTGGAGCTCGGCCAGCACCCGGGCCGCCTGGCCCACGTCCGGGCGCGCGCCGGCGCCCTCGGTCGAGGCGGGCTGGCCCTGGACCCAGTCGACGATGGCCACCGTCCCGAGCGAGGTCTTGGCAAACGCCCGGCCGGCCGCCGTCGGCACCGACTTGGGCATGAGGTCGAAGCCCGCGTCGCTGACGTGGCGCTGCATCTGGAACTGCAGGGCGGGCGGCGGCTTGCCGTGCTGCGGGCGAAAGATGATCAGGTGCTTCAGGCCCGCCGAGGTTCGGATCTCGAAGTGCTGGTTGAATCCGGACGAGATCTCGCGCGCCGACGAGACGTCCAGGTCGTAACCCTCGAGTGCGGGCTTGAGCTGTGTAAGCGGCGTCTTCACGGGCTGACGCTCGCGTCCCACTCTTCGAGATCGTGTATGACCAACCCGATTGGCACCTTGGGGTAGAAGTAGGTCGACTTCTGCGGCATCCGCTCGCCGGACCTGGCGACCGCCAGCAGCGCCGACAGCGGCGTCGGCCGCACGAACGCCGCCATGCTCGCCTCCCCGCTGCGAACGGCCTGCACGGCCTGCTCGACGTCAGGGCTGAACTCGATCCGCTCCTCGATCTCGTCGGGCGCGATCCCCATTACGTGCTGCAGCAGCACCGCGTCGAGCACGCTGACGTCCAGCCTTCGCGTCAGCGGCGAGACGTCGGCCGCCAGCAGCGGCTCGATCAGCCGCCAGTCGCGCAGCCGCGCGCCGATCAACGTCGTGCCCCCCGGCACCAGCAGCAGGTAGGCCGGCGGTCCCTCGCTCCGCTCCAGACGCTCTATCACGCGCTCTATTGTATGCGGGCTGTCGAGTTCGGGCACCGAACACTTCTGGAGGTGGAAGTACGGCGTGAGCCGCGTCATCACCACGTCCCAGGACAGGTCTCCCAGCGAGCGCACCAGCCGGTGGATCGGCCGGATCATGATGCCGGGGTCCGAGACGTCCGCGATGAAGGCCAGGACGGACTCAGCGTGCCCGGCATTTCCCTGACGTAGGCGCAGCTCATCACGATAGGCCAGCGCGGCCGCGTAGCGGTGGTGGCCGTCGGCGATGTAGAGCGGCTGCCCCGCGGCCGCCTCGCGCAGCTCCCGGACTCGCTGCGGGTCGTCCACCAGCCAGAGCCGGTGAACGCCGCCCTCATCGTCCGACCCGCACACGTCCGGCGAGTTCGCCACCACCTCGGCCAGCGTACGGCCGATCCAGCCGTCGTCCTTGATCATGAGGTAGACGGCGCTCAGGTTGACGCGGATGCCGCGCAGCAGGTCGACGCGCAGGTCGAGGTTCTGCCGCAGCACGCCCTCGTGCGGCAGGACGACTCCGGCGTCGGGCTCGCTGAGTCGGAGTGCGGCGAAGAAGCCGCGGCGGCTGCGTCGCTCGTCGCCGTGGCTGTACTCCTGCTCATAGACGTAGAAGGCGGGCCGCTGATCCCGCACGAGCACGCCGTCCCGCAACCACTGCCGCAGCCGCCGTCCGGCGCTGGCGAACGCGGCCCCCGTCTGCGCGTCGTGCATCTCCAAACGCACCGAGTGGTACGGGTGCCCCTCGGTGATGGCCCGTGCGTGCTCAACCGAGGGGATGTCCTCGGGCGGCCCGATCACCTGGTCCAGCCCACCGACCCGCGCGAGGTTGTATCGGACGGCTCGGAATGGCCGGATCTCCGCCACCTTGCCTCCTTGGACGCCGTCGCCGGCTCGGCCAGGTCAACGGCGAGCCGGCGGATTTCGGAGTCTCGCACGGACGACCGAATCGGCGTTACCAGCCGGCCGCGTAGGCCTCGGCCCGCGCGTCGGCGCCGCCGGTGAGCGTGCCGCGCTCGTGGTCCACGGCGATGGCGCAGACGTTGCCGGCAATCCGCGTCCAGTCGGGCCACAGCTCGACCCGATGCCCGCGGCCGCGCAGGTCGTCGGCCACCGCCTCGGGGATGCGCGCCTCGAGCTTCATCACTCCCGGCTGGTAGGTGTGGGGCCAGAACGAGTCGGGGAAATTGTATGAGCCGAAGCGGGGCTGCTCGATCGCCTCCTGCGGATTCATGCCGAAGTCGACGATGTTGAGGAAGACCTGGATCATCGACTGCGGCTGCATGTCGCCGCCCGGCGTGCCGAACGGCATGAAGAGCCGGCCATTCTTGAGCGCCATGGCCGGGTTCGGCGTCAGCCGTGGGCGCTTGCCGCCCTGGAGTGCCGAGGCGTGACCGGGGATGAGCCAGGTCTGCGAGCCGCGCCCGGAGCAGATCAGGCCCAGCCCCGGGACGATTGGCGTGCTGCCGGCCCCGTCGCTTGGGGTGGCCGAGAAAGCGTTCCCCTCCTCGTCGACGACGCAGACGTAGCTCGTGTCCGGCTGAAGGGGCACACGCTCCCGGGTGCCCTCGAGCACCGCACCCGAGCCGAGACCCGGGGGCGGCAGCTCGCCCCAGGCGTGACCCGGGCGAATGCGCTCTCGCTGCCGGCTCGCGTACCCCTTGCTCAGCAGCGTGTCGAGCGGCACGTCGACGAACTTCGGGTCGCCGTAGTACGCCTCGCGGTCGGCGAAGGCCAGGTCGAGTGCCTCCACGAGCGTATGCACGTAGTCGGCCGAGTTGTGTCCCATGGACACCAGGTCGTAGCCCTCGAGCACGTTGAGCGTCTGGGGGATGACCGGTCCCTGGCACCAGGGGCCGCAGACGAAGACGTCGATGCCCCGGTAGGTGGTCATGGGCGGGTCCTCGACGTCGACGTGGAACTCCGCCAGGTCGGCCTCGGTCATGAACCCGCCCTCGCCGCCGACGAATCCCGCGATCTCCTTGCCAATCTCTCCCCGGTAGAAGAGGTCGCGCGCCGCCTCGACCCCGGCCGCGCGGCCGCCGCCAGCCGCCTGCTCGGCGGCGATCATGCGCCGGAAGGTCCGCGCCAGATCGCGCTGGTAAAGTACCTCGCCGACCTCGGGGACACGGTCACCTGGCAGGAAGATCGCCGTCGTCGACGGCCAGCGCCGCATGGCGGCCGCCTCCCTGGCGATGTTGCGGTGCAGCGATGGGTAGACGGCGAAGCCCCCCTCGCACAGCTCGATGGCCGGCTGTACGACCTCGGCGAACGTCAGTCGCCCATAGCGGGCGAGCGCGGTCAGCCAGGCATCGGGTGCTCCCGGCACAACCGAGCGCCCGACGCCGACTGGAATCTGGCCGCCCTCGTGCTCGAGGTAGTGATCGACGGTGGCGGCGCGGCCCCAGCAGCCCAGCCCGCTGATCGACTTCAGCTCGCCGGAGGCGCGATGGTAGACAATGGTCGGGGCGACGCCGCCGAAGCTGGTCAGGTCCGGCAGCAGCACATTGATGCAGATGCCGGCGGCCACCCCGGCGTCGATGGCGTTCCCGCCCCGCGCCAGGGTGCGCTGCGCTGCGGCGGTCGCCAGGTAGTGTCCCGATGCGGCGACGTAGTGGCGCGCCTGGATCGGGGGTCGGTGGGAGGTGCGACGAGGCGGATCACTGACCATCGACGTGCTCCCTTCTGCCGCGCTGCGCCGCGTTCGGCGTCCGTCGCCGGGCGTCACAGACGCCCCGGATTGCACCGGAGTTTTCGCTACGAGCGCGGGGCACCGAGCCCGCTGAGTTGCGCGACGTTGGCGTCCGAGTCGCCCTCGGCGCCGGTCAGCACGAGCATCACGGCCTCGGGAGACGGTTCGGCCTCCTGGATGGCCTCCTCGGGGTTGGGCACGTACCGATCGTTACCCCAGGGCTCGGCCCGGTCCGCCTCGTACGTCTCGCACAGCCAGGTGCGGCTGCTGATCGCGTTGCTGCCCAGCTTGCGGCGCGTGCGCTCGAGATAGCGGTCGATCTCGCCGCCCGGCTGGCGCACGAACACCTCCACGACCCGTCGTCCCTCGTAACGCCCGCGATCGAGGATTGTCTTCCCGGTTTCAGCGTCGGTCTCCCGGGCGGGGGTGCCCCGGTCGGTCTTGAGGAAGTACTTCAACGCGTTCCCTCCGAGATGCGCGCTCGCGCGAGCCGCCGGCCATCGCCCGCGGCCCGTCACGCCGCCTCCTAGTCTACTACGGCCGGCGCGGCATCCCGCGGGAACCAGGGCTGGTCGAGCTGTGTTACCTCTTCAGCAATTGGCGCTCGTCCGGCACCTCGCGGTATCGTGGGCGCCTACGGTCCCACCACCGATCGAGTGTCGCGGGTGGTCCCGTGTACGCGACGTCTCGCCCGGGGTGCAGGAGAGGTTGATGATCAGCGCGGCGAGCCGGCTCGCCGCCGCCGAGAGGAGTGGCCACGATGACCGACGACCTGCGGGGCACGCTCGGGATCTCCCGCGAGGTGGCGGTCGGCTTCGACGCCATCCGGCTGCACCTCGACGTCGACGCGCCCGAGGCAACGCCCGAGCAACTCGACGCGCTGCGGCAGAAGATCGAGCAGTACTGCGTCATCCTCCAGACGCTGCGGCAGCCGCCGGAGGTCCGGCCCGTCTGACCGTGGACGGCTCAGTCGAAGACGACCACGTTGCGCAGGGCGTCGCCGGCCTCCATCGAAGCGATAGCGTCGTTGATGTGCGCGAGCGGGTAGCGATTGCTGATTAGCTCGTCGAGCTTGAGCCGCCCGGTCTGGTAGAGGGACACCAGTCGGGGCACGTCCACCTGCAGCCGGGTGGAGCCCATCACACTCCCCAGGATGCGATGGCCGGAGCCGACTGTGCGGTAGACCGGCAGCGAGTAGGTC
>DATKRJ010000155.1:0-4152 GCA_035532355.1 Thermomicrobiaceae bacterium
ATCGGCATCACCCTGCTGATGGGCTTCCGCTCCGGCGCCGGCCCCCTGCAGTGGGTCGAGGCGTTCGGGCTGCTGGCGCTGTTCGCGTTGGCGATCTCCTGGCTCGCGATCCCCTTCGGCCTGGTGACCGGTACCCCGACCGGGGCCAACACGTCCACGCTCGCCTTCCAGCTGTTGCCCCTCCTCAGCACGGCGTTCGTCAGTCCGGTGGCTATGCCGGCTTCGGTGCGCTGGTTCGCCGAGCACCAACCGATCACGCCGGTCGTCGAGACGGTCCGCGGCCTGCTCGCGGGGACGCCGGTCGGGCACGAGGCGCTGATCGCGGTCGCCTGGTGCCTCGGCATCACCCTGGCCGGCTACCTGTGGGCGAGCGTGGCCTACCGCCGCCTCCCCGCCCGGTAGCCGGGCCGTCAGGCGCGCAGCCCTGCTTCCCGTTCGCGTCCGTTTGCCGTAGGATCGCGGTATCAGTCTCACGTCAGCCGCAGCGCCTCCGGAACCACGATCGGACCGCGTCGACGCCGTCCGATCCGGTGCCGCGACGGCGTTCCGCGGGACGGAGGACTGCCGGGCGCGAACGGGACGGGGGACGACGATGGCGGTGGAGCACGCCGACCAGCTCGGGCAGTCGTTCGCGGGCATGGTGCTCCGCTGGCCGTTGCGCCGCTACCAGCAGCTCGCGATCGACGCCTACGAGCGCGGACACACGGAGAATCGACGCCGCTTCTACGCCGTCATGCCGCCGGGTGCCGGCAAGACGGCCCTCGGCCTCGAGGTCGCGCGGCGCGCCGGCCGGCGCACGCTGGTGCTGACGCCCAACACGGCCGTGCAGGCTCAGTGGGTGCGCCAGTGGGACGACTTCCAGCCCGCGCGGGTCGCGATCGGCGCGGACGCGGACCTGGCGACGCCGATCACCGTCCTCACCTACCAGGCGCTCTGCGTGCTCGACGGCGACGATGCCGCGCTCACCGAGCAGGCGCGTGGCCTGTGGCGCGAGACGCTGCGGGTCGAGCGGGGCCTGTCGGCGGAGCAGGCCGAGGCCGAGATCCGGCGTCTGTCTGGGGACGGAAACCCGCACCACGACGAAGACCTCGGCCGCTTCCGGCAGCGCGCCCGCACGTTGACCGCGCGGCGCGGTGATCGGCAGGAACTCCTGGCGCTGCTGCACCCCAACGGTCAGGCGCTGATCGCGCACATGAAAGCCTCGGGACCGTGGACGCTCGTGCTCGACGAGTGCCACCACCTGCTCGAGATGTGGGGCTACCTGATCCACGCCGTCATCGACGAGCTGGGCGAGGACGTCTTCGTGGTCGGCCTGACGGCGACTCCGCCGGACGACATGGGCCCGCGCGAGGACGAGCTGTACCAGGCCATCTTCGGCAGCGCCGACGTGCAGGTTCCCACTCCGGCGCTGGTGCTGGACGGAGACCTGGCGCCGTACCAGGAGCTGGTCTACCTGACGACGCCGCTGCCGCACGAGGCGGACTATATCGCGGAGCAGCACGTCCGCTTCCAGGAGCTGCTGACGCGCCTGCTCGACGCCGACTTCGCCAGCCGCCCCTTTCTCGACTGGCTGCGCAGCCGGGTCGACGAGCGCACCACGCGGCAGGGCGCGCAGGTCAGCTGGGAGCGCTTCGAGCGCGACGAACCAACACTGGCACCGGCCGCGCTCCGCCTCTTCCACGCTCAGCGGCAGCCGCCGCCCGAAGGAGCGCGCTATAGCGAGCGAGATCGCCTGCCGCCGACCGCCGACGACTGGGTGGCGCTGATCGATGACTTCTGCACCGGCTGCCTGAGGTCGAGCGCCGACCCGCGAGACGCGGCCGCCTGGGAGGAGATCCGCCGGGCCCTGCCGTCGCTGGGCTACGTGCTGACCCGCCAGGGGATCCGCTCCTACGTCTCACCGGTGGACCGGGTGCTGGCGCTATCGGCGAGCAAGGGCACGGCGGCCGTTGACATTCTGGGCGTGGAGTCGCGCGCGCTCGGCGACCGCCTGCGCGCGCTGGTGCTCTGCGATTACGAGCGCGCGGGAGGCGACGTGCTGGCGCGGCTGCGGGGTGTGCTCGACCCGCAGGCCGGCAGCGCCGCCATGCTGCTGCACCTGCTCGCCTCCGACGTCGACGCTGCCCGGTTGAACCCCGTCCTCGTGACCGGCAGCACCGTGGCCTGCTCGCGCTCCACCGCGGCCGACCTGGCACCGTGGCTGGAGGAGCAGGAGCCGTCGCTGCGAGGCACGCTCGCCACCGAGGGGTTGTTCCAGCCCTCGGCGGACGGCGGCCGGTCGACGTGGGAGGACGTGGTGGCGCTGCGTCCGGGGAGCGCCTGGTGGCAGCCGCGCCAATACGTGCCGCTGATGACGCGCTACTTCGAGGAGGGCCGCTCGCGGTGCCTGGTCGGGACGCGCGGGCTCCTCGGCGAGGGCTGGGACGCGAAGCGGGTGAACGTCCTGATCGACCTGACCGCGGCGAGCACCGCCACGTCGGTACACCAGATGCGCGGACGCTCGCTGCGGCTCGACCCGGCGCTGCCGCGCAAGGTGGCCGACAACTGGGACGTCGTCTGCGTCGCCCCGGACCACCCCAAAGGCACCGCCGACTACGCCCGCTTCGTGCGCAAGCACCGGCGCTACTACGCGCCCACGCTCCAGGGCGAGATCGAGTCCGGCGTGTCCCACGTGCACCCCAGCCTGTCGCCCTTTGGTCCGCCGGCGCTCCAGGAGTTCGCGGCGGTCAACGGGAACATGCTGGTCCGGCCGGACGGTCGCGAAGAAGCGTACGGGCGCTGGCAGATCGGCACCGCCTACGACAACCGCGAGACCCACACGCTGCGTGCGCGCTTCGAGCGCCGGGCCGACCTGCCGATCGCTCGCCTGCTGCCGGCCGCGGGGCGGACCGGCCCGGTCACCGCCTTCCGACAGCGTCTGGGTCTGACATTGCTGGCGGGGATTACGCTCGCCGCGTTTGGGGTGCTGAGCGGCGCGTTCGCGCTGACGGCGCTCGCGCTTATCGCCGTCGTCATCGCGGGGGTGCTGCTGGCTCGCTCGCTCCATGCGAGTGTGCGCCGCTTCGGCCCGTCGGACGCCCTGGAGGACTTCGCGGCGGCCGTGGTGGAGGGACTGCGCGATGCCGGTGGACTCGCATCCGGAGTCAACGCCGAGGCGGTGCGGGTCACGACGCAGGTCGACGGCTACTACCGCTGCTACCTGACCGGTGCGTCCGAGCCAGAGAGCCGCCTCTTCGCCGACTCGCTCGACGAACTGCTGTCGCCGCTGGCGGCGCCGCGCTACATCGTCCCGCGCCACGTCGTGGACCCGCCGACCTCCACGCTGGCGGCAGCCACGCTGGCGCTGCGGCTACGGGCGAGCGGGGCGGGCGGGCGCGTGGTCTACCACGCGGTGCCGGCCTACCTGGCCGCCAACAAGGAGCGCGCCGAGGCCTTCGGGCGGGCCTGGAACCACCACGTCAGTCCCGGCGACCCGATCTACTGGAAGGACCCGCGCGCCGAGGCCATCGTCGAGGCGCAGCGTGGCGAAGACGTGTTCGACGTGACCACGCAGATGCGCGTGCTGTGGCAGTGACACGGGCGCGGAGACCAGCGGGGCTGCGACGGCTGGCCGGCCCGCGCGGCAAAGCCTGAGGGCGCGCTCAGGCGCTCAGAGCCAGCGGCGGACCCGCGCGGCGTAGCGCAGGTAGTCATCGCCGAAGCGCCGCGTCAGGTAGAGCTCCTCGCGCTCGATCACGCCGCGCCGCATGAACGTGAGCACGCCCGGCAGGAGCAGGGGCGCCCAGCCGGCGTTGCGCAGCAGTCCGCCGCCCAGGTAGGTCAGGACCATGCCAAGGTAGATCGGGTTGCGCGAGAAGCGGTACGGGCCCTCGACGGCCAGGGCCGGCGGCGCCGCGTGAGGCGCCGGGTTGACCCCGACCCGTCGCATCGACAGGACCGACCAGAGCGCGATCCCCATCCCGGCGGCGACGGCCAGCACGCCGACGACGCGCCGCAGCGGCGTGAACACGGCCGGCAGGGCCGGCACGTGGTGGATCCGGTCGAGGAGTATCCCCAGGCCAAGCGCGCCCGCGAAGACCAGCGGCGGCGGGGCGGCGTGCTCGACGACCTCGTGCGACTCGTGAGCCATTGGCATCTCTCCTTGCACGACCG
>DATKRJ010000156.1:0-5800 GCA_035532355.1 Thermomicrobiaceae bacterium
GGGCACGGCTGGAAGCGCGTCGCCACGATCGTTGACGACGCCAACCGGGTCGACGACTTCCTGGTGCGCAAGGTGCTCAATCGCTGAGCGCCACCGATGACCGCCCATCGACCAGTGAGTAGCCTGAGCCAGCTCGACGTCACGTGCCGAGCTGGCTCAGGCGCGCGTCACCCTCGGCCTGCCCTCGACATCGACCAGGACCCGCCCCTCGGTGTCCGTCTGTAGCCGGCCTTTGCTGTTGTCGAGCAGCACCAGCCGGTTCCCCCACGGGTCCTCCACCACGGCGCATCGGCCGATCGGTATGTCAAAGGGCGGTACGATCACCTGCCCGCCGGCCCGGCGGATCGTCACGACCGCGCCGTCGACGGTGGCGACCGTCAGGTTAGCCTCCAGCTCCGGCCGTTCCGTCTGGATGACGATCTCCGCTTCCGATCCGGGCAGCCGCAGACCGGCAGACGTCGCGGTCCGCCAGATCACCTCGTGACCGAGGCGGTCGCGATAGAACGCGAGCCCCGCGTCGAGATCTGGCACCGGGATCTGCAGGGAGTCGACCTTGTGGAACACCGGGATGGTGCCTCGGGGGTCCATGCGACGCATCCTCGCCGTCGTTTCCGCGGCCGTCACGCCGTCCGGGCGTGTCCTGGGTCGCGGCGGCCGCCAGGGAAACGGGCGAGAGCGTGGCTCTCGCCCGTCGTGGACTTCGCCGAATTGCGTCCCCGCGCCGCGCTACGCCCTGGCCTCGCTTGCGATGGCCGCCGCGACGCGCTCCGCCGTCATCGGCAGTTCGGTGACCCGGGCGCCGGTGGCGTCGGCGATCGCGTTGGCCACCGCTGCCGCGGTCGGGATCACCGGGGGCTCGCCGACTCCCTTGACGCCGAAGGCACCCGCCGCGGAGGGCAGCTCGACCAGCCGCACGTCCAGCGGCGGCACCTGACCGGCGCTCGGCAGGCTGTAGTCCATCAGCGACGGGTTGAGCGGCTGGCCGTTGTCGTCGTAAACCATGCCCTCGTACAGCGCCCAGCCGATCCCCTGGGCCGCGCCGCCCTGGATCTGGCCGATGACCAGCGCCGGGTTCAGTGCCCGGCCCACGTCCTGCACTGCCACCAGCTCGATCAGCTCGACGTCGCCGGTGCCCGGATCGACGCGCACGTGCGCCAGCTGGCCCGAAAAGCCCGGCGCCCGCGCCGTCACCGCCGACTTGCCGTTGCCGTAGACCGGCTCGTACTTGCCGCCGAAGGTCATGCTCTTCTTGGCAACGTCGGTGACCGCGATCGAGCGGTCGGGCGAACCCTTGACCTGCACCCGGCCGTCGACCATCTCGAGGTCCTCGGGCGCCGCCTCCAGCTCGGCCGCCGCGATCGCCAGCACCTGCTGGCGCGCACTCGCGGCCGCCGCCTGCACCGCCAGGCCCATGGTGTAGGTCACCTTGCTGCCGCCGCTCATGCCCGAGTAGGGGGCGGTGTCGGTGTTGTTGGTCACGACCTTGACCCGGTCCATCGAGACGCCGAAGACCTCGGCCGCGATCATGCCCATGGTCGTGTTGGTGCCGGTGATGTCGATCGAGCCAAGGGAGAGCGACAGGCTGCCGTCGGTATTGAGACGCAGATTCGCCGCGCAGGGCTCGAGGCCGCCCGGCCAGCCGCCAATGGCGATACCCCAGCCCTCGTTCCCGCCCGGCTTGCGGTTCTTCCACACCGGGTGGTCAGCCAGCGTTTGGAGCACTGCCTTGAGGCCCATGGGCGGCCACGGCACGTCGTTCGGCTGTGGGTCGCCCTCCACCGAGCAGTTGCGCAGGCGGAACTCGAGCGGGTCCCAGCCGAGCTTGCGCGCGACCTCGTCGATCTGCTGCTCGATGGCGTACGTCGCCTGCGGCGCGCCGGGAGCGCGGTAGGCGCCGACGCCCGGCTTGTTGGTCAGGACCTCGTACCCCTCCAGCTCCAGATTCGGACACCGATAGTAGCCGCCGATCGCCAGCAGCGGCCCGTTCACCGCCGCGCCCTGGTAGCAGCCGGAGTCGAAGATCACGCGCGCCTGGATGGCGGTGATCGAGCCGTCCTTGCGCGCCCCCGTCTTCATCTTGAGGATCGAGCCCGGTGCCGGCGTCGCCAGCACGAACTCCTCCATGCGCGTCAGCACCAGCTTGACCGGCAGGTTGGTCCGCAGCGCCAGCGCCCCGGTCAGCGGCTCGAGCAGCACGGTCTTGCCGCCGAACCCGCCGCCGACCTCCATCGGCACGACCGTCACCTGGTTCTGCGTCAGCCCCAGCGTGTCCGCCGTCACCGTGCGCACGTAGAACTGACCCTGCGTCGAGGTGTAGACGGTCAAGCTGCCCAGCGGATCGGGCACCACCACGGTGGCGTGCGGCTCGATGTAGCCCTGGTGGACGAACGGCGTGCGGTAGGTGCGCTCGACGACCACGTCGGCCTCGGCGAAGCCCTTGGCGACGTCGCCGCGACGGAAGCGCACCGCACTGGTCACGTTGGCCGGCATGCGGTTGACATCGAGCTCCCCGCCGCCGCCGACCCCGTGCATCCCTGCCTCGGCCCACTCGCCGCCCGCCTTGGGCCGGATCACCGGCGCGTCGGGCTTCATCGCCTCCTCGGGGTCGATCACGACGCCGAGCAGCTCGTACTCGACCTGGACCTTCGCCGCGCCCTCCTCGGCCGCCGCCTCGCTGGTCGCCACCACCGCCGCCACCGGCTGGCCGTAGTAGATCACCTTGTCGCGCGCCAGCATCGCGCGCGCCCGGTCGGACGGCTCCGGCCCGTCGGGGATCAGGTCCTTGCCGATGACCACGTCGATCACGCCCGGAACCTGTCGAGCCGCCTCGGTGTCGATCGAGACGATGTTCGCGTGCGCGTAGGTTGAGGTCGTCAGGCGCGCGTAGAGCATGCCGGGGAAGTTGAGGTCCGCCGTGTAGCGCGTCTGGCCCCGGACCTTCTGGGGCGAGTCGGTTCTGGGGATGGACGTCCCGATCAGCGAGGTTGCCGTCATAATCCCTCCTTGGATCTCCCTGCCGCGTTCGCGGCCCCCATCTTCCCCTGCCGCGGTTGGACCGTCAAGATCGCGCCCCGACGCCGGCCGGCGCATCCGGCTCGGCGACCTCGGTCGCGCGCACGCCGTCCAGCCGCCGCACGAACGCCAGCATCGAGTCGGTCAGCACGAGGGTGGCCAGGACCAGCCCGTCCTCCGCCGACCGCAACTCGACGACCTCCACGCCGCCCATCGCGAACAGGATCCGGTATACGGCCGGGCGGAGCAGGACCCTCACCGTGGACACGAGGTGCACGTCTTTCCGCGATAAGCTGAGGTCATTGCAGCCGAATCGGCAACCGGATTCCGGCCGCAAGTATGCACGCGAACGGGTGAGGTTCAACCGCGCATACGTCCGGACCGCCATGTCGACCCGGCGAAGTCGCCGCGTCCGATGCGACCGACCCCCGCGGTGACTCCCTCACACGGCTCCCCGACCGGCTACCAGCAGTCGCTCGTGCGCTACGCCTCGATCGACCGCCCCGATGATGGTGGCGGGACGGTGCGCCACGCCTACATCGACGCCGAAGCACTCGCGACCTTCCGCAAGGACGGCACATTCCCGGCCGGGACGGTGATCGTGATGGACCAGTTCGCGGCGAAGCGGGATACGAACGGCCAGCTCCTCCACGATTCCCAGGGGCGCCTGATCCCGGACCAACCCCAGACGATCGCGGTGCGGGTGAAGCTCGCGCCCGGTCAGACCGTGGCCGGCGATCAGCTCCCCGCCGGACTGCGCAATGGGGACTGGGTCTACGCCACCTTCGATCCACTCAGCCGGCAGCGCGATAGCCTCGACAATCCGGTCTGCAGCGCGTGTCACGAGCAGGCGGCGGGGTGGGACTACGTCTTCTCGCGGCCTGATCTCGCAGCGGCAATCCAGAAGAACACGCCGCAGCCCAGCAGTTGCGATCTACCGGGGCGGCAGCCCTGCCGCGTGCCCGGGCAGTGAAATCGGGACGATGCCAACGCCGCGCCCCGCTCACGCTCGGGTTGCCGAAGGGGTCGTAGGTGTAGCTCGTCTGCACCGTACCCGTGCCGTCGGTCAGCGCCAGCGTCGAACCGAGCGCGTCGGTCAGGTAGGAGCTGGTCCCGCTCGCGTCCGTCCGGCTGAAGGTCTCATCGACCGCCAGGCCGGTGAGATAGTTCGCCGACGGCGTGCCGCCGGTCAGCTCCTGGACCAGGTTCGCTCCGTCGTACAGCTCGCTCGTGCTCGTCCCGTTGATGGTCGTGCTGGTGCGCCGCCCGACGGCGTCGTAGCCGAAGCTGGCCGTCGCGCCCCCGGAGACCCCGCTCAGCTGGTTGCGCGCGTTCCAGCTGTAGGTGTTGGTCCCATCCCCCGTCAGGTTGCCGTTGGCGTCGTAGCTCAGGTTAGCCGTCACCTACTGGATCGGGTGGTGGAGCTACTTCATCGATCCGCAGTGCCGATTCCAGCACTGAGCGCACATATCTCTCGCGGGCCGTCGAACCAGAACTGACTCTAGATAGGAGTACTCTCGCCTCGGACTCGTATTCTCGATGGCCTTCCGGCGTAAACGCGTACAGATATAAGTAAGGCTCGAACGATGATGTCTCTTGCGTGAGTGTCTTGCAGTATGCGTAGGTTAGTGTTTCTCCGAGGATGATGAAGCGAAAGTATCTCTTCCAGAACTCAACCTCTGCGCGCCATCCCCATCGACGCTGTGCGGCTTCAAGTGTTTCAAACATTCCGGACCATGTTTTCGCCATAAACGTTCGGGATAGATGATGATGCGCAGCGTATCCACCATCGTTACATACGAACATCAACACAGCGTAATTAATGTGCGTCTCTAGATCTGCCGTTCCATCTTCCACTGCAGCGCGGTACGCTTCGGCCGCCTCGACCGGCCTGTCCTGCGAATCAAGTATGAGCGCCAACTCTAACGAGCTCATCGCCATTCTCCTGGAGGATTGACTCCAGCGTCTTCGATCAAGCCATTTCGAACGTAGACCCAGACTTGCTCGCCAGTATCTAACGCCTCCGTAAAGGCCTTCACTCCCGCGCGTACCGCATTAGGATCTAATGGGAAATCTGGCCGAGCATTTTCCAGATTGGAGGCTACACGCTCAAACAGTTTCGCATACGCTTCCTTTTCGGCGTTCGTCGCCGGATTCACGTGTCCGGTGGCGTTTCGGAAGATGTGTGCTGCACGGTTCCAGTCAAACTGAACCTGTGAACTCGCGTCAGCCCCGGCACCTTCGGCTGTGGACTCGGCATCACCTGCCGCCGCTGACGCCCCGACGCTGGCGGCCAATCCCGCCCCTGCCGCCAGCCCAAGCCCCGCGGTGACGCCACCGGCGATCAACGTTCCAACTGCACACCCAGCGGCGGCGGCTCGGAGATAGCCATTGAGGTCCGCCTTACGCCCAGCCAGGTCCAAGACGAGGCCGACGCCCCAGGCAGCACCAACCGCGCAGCCGAATACGAGCTGAGCCATCTGCCCGCTCGGGTCGGTTCCGTTGGTCGGGCTGTTGCCGACGTAGCTGTACAGGTTGAGGCTGCCCCCTCCGAAGCCCGCCGGGTCGGCGCTGATGAAGCGCTGCAGCGTGGGGTCGTAGTAGCGCGCCCGGTTGTACTGCAGGCCCGTGCCATCGTTGGGCAGCCCGGTGTACTGCAATCGGTTGTTGCTCGGAGACCCGCTCACGCTCGGGTTGCCGAACGGGTCGTAGGTGTAGCTCGTCTGCACCGTGCCCGTGCCGTCGGTCAGCGCGATCGTCGAGCCCAGCGCGTCGGAGAGGTAGGTGC
>DATKRJ010000157.1:0-3028 GCA_035532355.1 Thermomicrobiaceae bacterium
GACGGGTGCCTCCGCACCGGCGTGCGCGATCCGGCCGCATGCGAAGTCATCGAGGGTAAGGGACTGGTGGAGGAGGCCATCGCGGAGCTCGCGGCGTACTTCGCGGGAGAACTGCGCACCTTCCGCGTACCGCTCGACCTCCGCGGCACGGAGTTCCAGCGGCGCGTCTGGGCGGCGGTGGCGGCCATCCCCTACGGCGAGACCTCGACCTACGCGGCGATCGCGGAGCGGATCGGCGCGCCAAAGGCGTACCGGGCGGTCGGAGCGGTCAACGGCGCGAACCCGGCGGCGATCGTGGTCCCGTGCCACCGCGTAGTGGGTAGCGACGGCACGCTGACGGGCTACGGTGGGGGGCTGGCGACCAAGCGAGCGCTGCTGGACCACGAGCACGATACCTGCGAAGCTCCTAATGACATATCCCATTAGCCTTACCAAACCGATAGACGCACTATAAATCACCACCTCCGGGTTCAGGTCGAGCTCAGGGTGGTGTGAGGTGGGGTGGTGGGGTCGCCGTCTTGCTGGCGGTCACGACGATGCTGTACTCCTATGTCGACACCGCCAACGGGGCGCTCCTCCTGGCGTCGGGTCAGGGCACGACGGGCGACGGCTGAGTCGTGCGGGACGAGGCCGGGCCGTAGTTTCCGTGAGTGTAGATCTGGGGATATGACGCCCGGATCGGCCATGCCGCGCGGCGCCCCGGCGGGTTCGGAACAGCGGAACGGCCGCACCGAAGTGGCGCGGCCGTCGCGTGTTCAGCGTCGAATCCGTCGGATCAGGCCTGCTCCACCAGGCGACGCAGCACCATCGGCAGGATGCCGCCGTGCCGGTAGTACTCCAGCTCCATGTGGCTGTCGAGCCGCACGATGGCGTCGAACGTGAAGCTGGAGCCGTCCTCGCGGGTCACCTTGACCGGAATCTCCTGCCGCGGCGTGAGGCCGGCGGCGATGCCCACGATGTCGAAGGTCTCCCGCCCGGTCAACCCGAGCGACGCGGCGCTCTCGCCCGGCTTGAACTGCAGGGGCAGCACGCCCATGCCGATCAGGTTGCTGCGGTGGATGCGCTCGTAGCTCTCGACGAACACCGCGCGGATACCCAGCAGCAGCGCGCCCTTAGCCGCCCAGTCGCGCGAGCTGCCGGAGCCGTACTCCTTGCCGGCGATCACCACCAGCGGCGTGCCCGCCTGCTGGTAGCGCTCGGCGGCATCGTAGATCGAGACGACCTCGCCCGACGGGAAGTGGGTGGTCCAGTTCCCCTCCTGGCCCTCGGCGATGGCGTTGCGCAGCCGGATGTTGGCGAAGGTGCCGCGCACCATCACCTCGTGGTTGCCGCGCCGGGCTCCGTAGCTGTTGAAGCTGCGCGGCTCGACGCCGTGCTCCTGCAGATACCGTCCCGCCGGGCTGTTGACCGAGATCGAGCCGGCCGGCGAGATGTGGTCGGTCGTCACAGAGTCACCCAGCAGCGCCAGCACCCGCGCCGCGTGCACGTCCCGCAGCGGAGCCGGCTCGAGGGTCAGGTTCTGCAGGAAGCTCGGCTCGCGCACGTACGTCGAGTCCGGATCCCAGCCGTAGAGGCCCTCCCCCTCAGGCAGCGGCAGGCTCTCCCAGTGCTCGTCACCGGTGAAGACGTCGCTGTAGCGACTGCGGAACAGGTCGGCGCTGACCGCCTGCTTGACCGTCTCGCGGATCTCGGCCGTGGTCGGCCAGATGTCGCGCAGATAGACCGCGTCGCCGTTGGGGTCGTATCCGATCGGGTCGCGGGTCAGGTCGATGTCGAGCCGCCCGGCGATGGCGAAGGCCACCACCAGCGGCGGCGAGGCCAGGTAGGACGCGCGCACCTGCGGGTGGATGCGCCCCTCGAAGTTGCGGTTGCCGCTGAGCACGGCCGCCACGACCAGGTCGTTCTCCTGCACCGCCTGGGCAACGGGCTCCAGCAGCGCGCCGCTGTTGCCGATGCAGGTCGTGCAGCCGTAGCCGACCAGATGGAAGCGCAGCGCCTCCAGGTACGGGACGAGGCCCGCCGCCTCCAGGTAGCCGGTGACCACGCGCGATCCCGGCGCCAGGCTGGTCTTGACCGCCGGACTCACGTCCAGGCCGCGCTCCACCGCCTTCTTGGCGAGCAGCCCGGCGGCGATCATGACGTCGGGGTTCGAGGTGTTCGTGCAACTGGTGATGGCGGCGATGACCACCGAGCCGTGGTTGAGCCGCACCCGAGAGCCGTCAAGCTGGACGGTAACGCCCTGGGCCGGCGCCTCGGCGACGGCAACCGAGCCGATCTGCCGCGCCACCTGCTCCTTGGGCATGCTGGCGGCCGTGCCGCCCTGGCTCGCCTGGGCGACGGTGATGCGGTCCTTGAACGCCTCGCGCAGGCTGTCGCCGACCTGGGCCAGCGGCACGCGGTCCTGCGGCCGGCGCGGGCCGGCCAGGCTCGGCTCGAGCAGCGACAGGTCGAGCTCGACGACCTGATCGAACAGCGGCTCGATAGGCGTGTCGCCCTGGAACAGCCCCTGGCTCTTCGCGTAGCGCTCGACCAGCTCGATCTGGTCCTCGGTCCGCCCGGTCAGGCGGAGATAGGTGAGGGTCTCGTCGTCGATCGGGAAGATGGTGGCCGTCGCCCCGTATTCGGGCGACATGTTCGAGATGGTGGCGCGGTCCGGCAGCGCCAGATGGCGCAGGCTGGGTCCGAAGAACTCGACGAAGCGGCCGACCACGCCGACGCCGCGCAGTACCTGGGCAACCGTCAGCACGAGGTCGGTGGCGGTCACACCCTCGGGAGGCTCGCCAACCAGGCGGAAGCCCACGATCGCCGGGGTCAGCAGGTAGACCGGCTGGCCGAGCAGGACCGCCTCGGCCTCGATTCCGCCGACGCCCCAGCCGAGCACGCCGAGCCCGTTGACCATGGTCGTGTGGGAGTCGGTGCCGACGAGGGTGTCCGGGTAGGCGACCAGCTCGCTGCCTTCCCGCTGGGTGAAGACGACCTGCGCCAGGTACTCCAGGTTCACCTGGTGACAGATGCCGGTATCGGGCGG
>DATKRJ010000158.1:0-3100 GCA_035532355.1 Thermomicrobiaceae bacterium
CCGCTGGCCAGGGCCAGTGCCGGGCCGGCCCCAATCTTCATCGTCAGGTCGCGGAAGTAGTCCACGTCTGGCGTGCCGCCGCAGGGGACGGTATCGATGACGATGGCCGCCATGGGCTGGAGCCGGTGGGCGGCCATCTGCGCTCCGCGCAGCCCGACCTCCTCCTGAACCGTCACCACCGCCTCCAGCCGGCAGCCCAACGCCTGTCCCTGCAGGCGCCGCAGGAGCTCGACCAGGATCGCGCAGCCGATGCGGTTGTCGAGCGCCTTGCCCGACAGCCGATCCGGGTTGGCCAGTTCCTCCATCGGCTCGTCGTAGGCGATGGCATCGCCGGGACGGATCCCGAGCGCGCGCACCTCGTCCAGCGTGTCGAATCCCAGATCAATGTACTGGTCGCGGAATGCTGGGACCCGTCCGCGCTCCTCGGGCGACTGGATGTGGCCGGCTTTGACGCCGACCACGCCGCGGTGGCCCCGGATGCGCACGTGCCGGCCTACGGCTAGCGTCTCCACCAGGCCGCCCACTCGCTCGAAACGCACCATGCCGCCCGGCTCGATGCTCTTGACAAGCGCGCCGATCTCGTCCGAGTGCGCCGAAACCATCAGGCTGGGAGCTCCCGGCGGACCCTGTCGGCTGGCGTAGAGGTTCCCGTAGCTGTCGACGGTGACCTCATCCACCAGCGGCTGGATGAGCTCCACCAGACGCGCCACGACCGGCTGTTCGTGGCCGGACACACCGTCCAACGCCGCCAGCTCCCGCAGGAGCGTCTTCAACGACCCCTTGACCTCGTCCCGTCCGCGCGGCATTCCCGTCCCTCCCTGCCCGTCATCACCCACATAGCCGCCGTACGCTGTTGCCCGCGTTTGGCAAGGGACTATAATACGGCACTGCCGAAGAGTCGCAGGCGTCACCCCGGTGACGAACCGCTGACTGTATCCGCCCTGCAGCTAGGTGGTCGTCTCGACCGGCGCCGGGCCGGGGGACTGCCTTTACCATCCGTGCGGGGCGGCTGGGTGGAGGGAATCCGTGAGAACCTACGCGGTCGGGCAGATTCGAAACATCGGGCTCTTCTCCCATGGTGGTGCGGGGAAGACGTCCCTGACCGAAGCGGCGCTTCTCGTGACCCATGCCACGACCCGCCTCGGCCGTATCGAGGAAGGAAACACGGTTTCGGACTGGGACCCGGATGAGATCAAGCGCGGCATCTCGATCAGCGCCAGCCTGATCCCGCTCGAGTATCGCGACTGCAAGATCAATCTCATCGACGCGCCCGGCTACGCGGATTTCCTGGGTGAGATCAAGGGTGCGATGCGGGTCTGCGACCTGGCGCTCGTGCTGATGGACGCCTCGGCCGGCGTCGAGGTCGGCACCGAGCAGATGTGGAAAGCCGCCCAGAGCATCGGCGTGCCGCGCGCGCTGCTCATCAACAAGATGGATCGTGAGAACGCGAATTTCGAGGCGGCGCTGGGCGCCGCGCAGGCCGCCTTCGGCGGCGCGGTGGTCCCGGTCCAGCTGCCCATCGGTGCGGAGAAGGACTTCCGCGGCCTCGTCGACCTGCTGAGCCGGCGGGCCTACCGCTTCTCGGATGGCCGTGACGGCGTGCTCTCCCCCACTGAGCTCCCCGCCGACCTGGTCGACGCCGTCGAGACCTACCGGACGCAGTTGGTCGAGCGGATCTGCGAGAACGACGAGGACCTGACGCTCCGCTACCTCGAGGACGACGAGATCAGCGTCGACGAGTTGAACGCGGGACTGCGAGCCGCGGTGGGCGCCGGCCAGGCGGCGCCGGTCTTCGTCACCGCGGCGACCGCCTGTAAGGGCGTCACGCCGCTCCTCGACGGCATCGTCGACGTCTTCCCCGCTCCGAACGCCACGACCGCGACCAATGGGGCCGGGAGCCCGGTGGAACTGCCGTCGGATCCTGCCGGCCCGCTCGCCGCGCTCGTGTTCAAGACGATCGCTGACCCGTACGTCGGCAAGCTCTCCTTCTACCGCGTCTACTCCGGCACCTTGAAGTCGGACTCGCACGTCTGGGACACCCAGAAGGCGCACGACGAGCGCACCGGCCAGCTCTACGTCATGCGCGGCAAGGAGCAGATCGCCGTCCCCGAGATCCCGGCCGGTGACATCGGCGCTGTCGCCAAGCTGCAGGTGGCCGCGACCGGCGACACGCTCAGCGACCCACAGCAACGCCTCAGTCTGGCGAGCATCGCCTTCCCCTCCCCTGCCTTCGCCGCCGCCGTGCATCCGCGCACCAAGAGCGACCTCGACAAGATGGGGACCGCCATCCAGCGCCTGCTGGAGGAGGACCCAACCCTGCAGGTGTCGCGCGACGCGCAGACCGGCGAGACGCTGGTCTCCGGTCTTGGCGAGTCCCACGTTCAGATCGGCCTCGAGCGCATGGCCCGCAAATTCGGCGTCAACGTCGAGGTCGGCCTGCCGCTGGTGGCGTACCGCGAGACGATCTCGGCGCCGGTGCACGGGGTCGAGTACAAGCACAAGAAGCAGACCGGCGGCCACGGCCAGTATGGACACGTGTTCCTCAACATCGAGCCGATGGCCGAGGGCACGTTCGAGTTCCGCGAGTCGGTGGTGGGCGGGGTGGTGCCGAAAGGCTTCATCCCGGCGGTGGAGAAGGGAGTCCGCGAGGCGCTCGACGAGGGACTGCTCGCCGGGTACCCAATCGTCGGGGTCCGGGTCACCCTCACCGACGGCTCGTACCACACAGTCGACTCGTCCGAGATGGCGTTCAAGATCGCGGCGGCGCAGGCGTTCAAGAAGGGTGCCCTGCAGGCGCGGCCGATCATCCTGGAGCCGGTGATGGCACTCAAGGTGACGGTGCCCGAGGCCTACATGGGCGACGTGATGAGCGATCTGAACGGCAAGCGCGCCCAGGTTCAGGGAATGATCCCGCGAGACGACGGCATGACCACCATCGAGGCGTCGGTCCCGTCCGCCGAGGTTCAGCGCTACGCCACCGACCTGCGCTCGATCACGCAGGGGCGTGGGTCGTTCACGCTCGAGTTCAGCCACTACCAGCCCGTGCCGGCGCATCTGACCGACACGATCGTCGCGGCCGCCAAAGCGCGGGAGGAAGCGC
>DATKRJ010000159.1:0-2306 GCA_035532355.1 Thermomicrobiaceae bacterium
TGGTCCCGTCAGAGGCGCGGCCGCTGCGGGCCGGAATGGTGGTGGCGCTGGAGCCGATCCTGGCGGGGTTCTGGCACGTGCAGGACGAGGTGCTGCTAGGCGACGACGGCCCGGAGTTGCTGTCCACCGGGTTCGACGCCGACCGCCTGTTCGTCATGGGCTGAGCGGGAGTGAGCGGAAGCGGACGCTGCGGCGACCGGGGAGTCGGTCGACTCCCCGGTCGCCATTGCTGGGTCACGCCGTCGCGGTGGGCCGCTCGGCGAAGTAGATGACTGCTTCGACGACGACCGCCACAATGATGGCGCCGATCAGAGCTGGGAAGACGGCAAGCCCGTCGTAGGTGTACCCCCACTGGCCGAGGCCGAACAGGTGGTACTCACTGGCGACGAAGCCGCCGAGGCCCGCGCCGATGGCTGTGAGGATGCCCTCATAGCCGACCCGCCCGCGCAACGCCTGTCCCAGCATCCCTAGGACGATCGCGCCAGCGACGAGAATTACGTACCCCCAGGCGCCCATTGGCTGACCTCCCTTCGGGTGGTCTCGCCACGGAGCAGATCAATCGTCTGCTCCGATCTGGATCCATCGTACTGGGACCGCCGTCACAAGCGCACAACGGGACGGGCCGCGGTATGTCAGATCTATGTCGCTCGCGCGCACGACGTGGGTGCAACCCGTCCGCGGCCGGCGACTCGGTTGCCCGGCGTCCGGCACGCGAATCGGGGTGGCCACGGTCACCCCGCCGAACGGTGTCGGTATCCGCGAGCCGGTATAGCGTCTGCTACGCCGTCTCCGCCGCGAAGCGGTTGGCGAAGCGCTCGCGAAGGTCGTCGCGCAGCGCCGACTTGAGGAACTTGCCGGTCGAGGTGCGCGGGATCGCCTCCGCGAAGACGATGGCGTCCGGCACCCACCATTTCGCGAACCCGGCCTCCAGCAGTGACCGCAACTCCTCCTCCGTCGCCGTCTGGCCCTCTTTGAGCACCACGACCGCGACCGGACGCTCCAGCCACTTCGGATGCGGCACGGCCACCACGGCCGCCTCGGCGACCGCCGGGTGGCCCATCAGCGCGTTCTCGAGCGCGACCGAGCTGATCCACTCGCCGCCCGACTTGACGACGTCCTTGATCCGGTCCTTGATCTCGACGTAGCCGAGCGGGTCGATGCTGGCGATGTCGCCGGTGCGGAACCAGCCGTCCTCGGTGAACTGGCCGGCCGCGGCGGGGTTGTCGTAGTAGGACGAGGCGACCCAGGGGCCGCGGACCTCGAGCTCTCCCATCGTCTGCCCGTCCCAGGGCACGATGCCGCTCTCTCCCATTGCCCGGACCTCGACGAACGGGAGCGGACGGCCCGCCGTCGCCAGGTAGTGGAAGTGGACGTCGGGCCCGCCGTCGCGTTGCTCGGCCGGGACGTACGACACCGTGCCGACCGGGGTCGTCTCGGTCATGCCCCAGCCCTGCCGGATGTCGAGCCCGTGGCGCTCTTTGAAGCCGCGGATCATCGCCTCCGGCGCCGCCTGCCCGCCGACGAGCATGAAGCGCATGCTCGAGAGGTCATAGGCTCCGGGGTTCCTGTCGAGCAGCTGGAGCAGACCGAGCCAGATGGTTGGGACGCCAGCCGTGATGGTGACGCGCTCGGTCTGGAAGAGCTCGGCCAGGCTGGCCGGGTCGAGGTGTGGGCCGGGGTAGACCTGCCTGGTGCCGAGCATGGTGGCCGTGAACGGCAACCCCCAGGCGTTGACGTGGAACATCGGCACCACCGGTGTCACCACGTCGGTCTCCTGCAGGTCCACCACGTCGGGCAGCGCGCAGGCCAGCGAGTGCAGCACGATGGCCCGGTGCGAGTAGACCACGCCCTTGGGCCGGCCGGTGGTGCCGGACGAGTAGCACATGGCGGCGGCCTGCCGCTCGTCGATGCCGGGCTCGCGGTAGTCGTCGGGGTTCGCCGAGGCCAGCAGATCCTCGTAGCTCAGCATACCGGCGGGTGCCGCGCCGTCCTCAGACATCACGATGACGTGATCCAGCTTGACCCGCGGAATGACCCGCTCGAAGAGCGGCAGCAGCACGTCGTCGACCAGCACCACCCGGTCACCGGCATGCTCCATGATGTAGGTCAGGTCGTCCGGGTGCAGCCGGAGGTTGAGCGTGTGAAGCACGCCGCCGCAGGCCGGTACGCCGAGGTAGGCCTCGAGGTGCTGGCTGTGGTTCCAGGCGAAGGTGGCCACCCGGTCTCCCGGCTGGACGCCGAGCTGCTGAAGGGCGACCGCGAGCTGCTTCGCGCGGCGAGTCATGTCGGCGTAGGTGTAGCGGTGC
>DATKRJ010000160.1:0-30578 GCA_035532355.1 Thermomicrobiaceae bacterium
CGACCGCGGAGCCGTCGGTGGGGCAGTAGGTGGCCCCGACGAGCCCCGCCGGGTTCACCAGCGGCATCACGTCCGTGATGGCCTCGCGGGCGAGCAGCTCGACGCGGACCCCAGCCGCGCGCTGCAGGTCCACCCGCGTGCGGGCGGCCGCAAGCTGCGCCTCATCCCCGAGCAGGAACAGGTAGCCGTGCTGGCGGTAGACGATCGGCTCGCCGACGCGCTCCGCGAAGTGCTCGAAGTACGCCACCGCTCGGCGCGACAGGGCGATGTTGATGGCCGTCCCGAACTGCTGGCGCACCCCGCCGTTGCCTTTCGCCGTGGTGCCCGAGCCGAGCGTACGCCGCTCGACCAGGATGACGTCACGGTAGCCGCGCTCGGCGAGGTGGTAGGCGATCGACACCCCCACCACGCCGCCGCCAATGACGACCACGGGACCGCCCCGCATCACCGGCTGCGCGACCTTGCGTTGGTCAGCCATCGTCGCTCCCCTTTCGTAATCCAGCGGTGGCCGGTGGGACCATCCGCCGTGACTCCTCGGGCCCCGCTACGCGACCCGTAGCGACTCGCTCCCACGACCGTGGGAACCGTCGCGTCACGATCCGTGTGACCCTCCGCTACCGACGCGCTCCACCCGATCGAGAATGTATTCGGCGATAATGTCCCGGTAGATCCGAGCATGAGTGGGGTGACCAGCCGGTGTCCAAGCGCGCGCAGTATCGCCGGCGAAGCGCTCCAGTTCCCGCAGTTACGCGCGCGACAACGGGATCACGAATGCACTCGGCCACGCGACGTCAAACGCCTGCCAACGTGAACGCCCTGAAGGGGATGCGCCATGCCAGGAAGCCAGGACTTCGTCGACGACCCACGGAACCAGCAGGTGATGGTTTATGTCAATGGCGACTTCGTGCCTCGGGATCTGGCCAGCGTCTCCGTCTTCGATAGCGGCTTTGGCTTCGGCGACGGGATCTGGGACAGCTTCCGTCTCTATAAAGGCAGGCTCGTCTTCGCCGACCTGCACCTCGATCGCCTCTTCCGGGGCCTCCGTGCGGTCGATATCGACCCCGGACTCTCGAAGGACGAACTCCTGGCCGCGGTGATCGAGACGCTTCGCGTCAATGGGATGGTCGATGGCGTCCACGTCCGGTTGATGATCACGCGAGGCCTCCGGCGAACGCCAAATCAGGATCCTCGGCAGGCGGTCGGAGGACCAACCGTGGTCATCGTCGCCGAGTACAAGCAACCATCGACGGTCGTCAGCAGCACCGGGCTGGCACTCTTCACCTCGTCGTTTCGGTGCGCCAGGCCCGACATGCTCGCGATGCACCTCAACTCCCATAGTCGGCTACCGCTCATCCTTGCCCTGCAACAGGCGATCCGCGCCGGAGCGGACGAAGCGCTGATGCTCGACGCCGACGGTTACGTGAGCAGCTGCAACTCGACCAACTTCTTCTTCGTCGCCGGAGGCCGAGTCCAGACATCGACAGGCCGCGCTTCCTTTCCCGGCATCACCCGCGCCCACCTCATCGAGCTTTGCCGGCGTCACGCCATTCCGGTCGAACTCGGGGACTTCACGCTCGAAGCCGTCTACGGCGCGGACGAAGCGTTCGTCACCGGCACGTTCGGGGGCGTGACTCCGGTTCAGTCCGTGGACGGTCGGCAGCTCGCTCCCATCCCCGGTACGATGACCCGGCGGCTGCAGGAACTGTACGGCCGGTTGGTAGAGGAGCAGGTCGGCGTGCCGGTCGCCTAACCCGCGCCCCGCCGCTCGCCCGCCGGGCCGCCAGGACCCAACGACGTGGAGCGTGTGCACTCGCCGCTGGCTCCGGTACCCCACGATGCCCTCACGGTGATTTCCGCGTCGGTTCATGACGACGCCCGGTTCAGCTCGAGCACTTCGGTCACGGCGCTGTCACTCAACCCGGTATCACAGCCACCGATCAGGAAGATGCGATCAGCGACAACCGCGGTCCCGAACGCGTGCCGCGGGAAGTGCATCGACGACAGCGCAATCCACTGGTCATTCAGCGGGCTATACGCGTAGTGCGCATCTTCGCGGAACACGTGGATGACGTTCCCGACTGTCGCGGCACCGAGATTGAGCAGTGGTACGGGCAGCGGTGTGGCCGATGTCCAGTGATTGGACGCGATATCGTAGCGCTCGACGCTATTGAGCACACCCGATGCACCCGCTCCGCCGATGACGTAGAGGGCCCCGTCCAGGACCGCGATCGCGGCGTTGCTGCGCGGCGTCTGCATCGGGGGCAGCGTCCGCCACCGCTGCGTGGTCGTATCGAGCTCGTACAGGCTGTTGACCAGCTGACCGCTATTCGCCAGGCCTCCGGCGACGAAGACGGCACCCCCGACGACGATCACCGCCGGCGAGGAGACGGCCTCCGGGAGCGGCGTGGTCGTGGACCAGGTCTGTGTCTCGCTATCGAAGGTATAGACCCGCGCGACCGTCTGGTTCGATTCAGTCGTCCCGCCGATAACGTACACGGTATGGCCAACCGCGGCGGCCCGAACGGTTCGTCGGCCGACCGGGAGCGGCGGGCTCGACTCGGGATGAACAGGCCCGCGAACCCCGCCGCGGCGTCACGCAGCTGCGCCGGCGCGCTGGCGGCATCCCGCTGGACGTCGTACGTCACCGCGGCCGTGCTCGGTGGCTGTGGGTTCGGGATCAAACCGACGGCGTTTGGGAAGTTGAAGAAGCCGGGTATCGGCATGTCCTGGGCGTGGAACCCGGCCGTGCCGGCGTCCAGGTCGATCGCCACCGCATCGGGCGAGACCGGCACCGTCCAGAACAGGCCGCTCGGGGCGATCCCCGGCTCGAAGTCGTGGACCTGATTGCCAGAGTTCACCGGACCCTGGAAGAGGTCGAGTCAGACGAAGCCAAAGGTGCTGCGGTAGTGCCGCCCGTCCAGGCCGACGTATCCGCCCTGCATGACGCGCATTGCGGCGTCGAACGTCAGGGGTGGCTCCCGGAGGCATCCGTCGCGGTGCCCGCCCCCTGCATCTCGGCGGCGACGAAGCCGTTGAAGTCCGTGATCGTGGACACCTCGTTGCCGAAGTAGGGGAACTCGACGTGGAGCAACAAGTCGCCAAGCGTGAGGCCGCTCGGGATCGGCCGCGGGTCGGCGGCAGCCGGCCGGGCCGACCAGGCCACGGCCGGGGACCAGAGGCCGGCGCCCGCCGCGAGGGCCGTCGTCCCGGCAGCGGTCCGCAGGAACTGCCGGCGTCAAAATGCCCGCTCCCAGAAATGCGCGTGGCCGCGGTAGTGAGCGATGGCCAGCGGCTCCGAGTGGTGCGACCCGGATCCGTCGTCGGCGTACCTCGATACTCGCGCCGCCTGCATCGTGGTCCCAGTCGCTGACCACGTCGTGACGCGAGACGCCCAACCTCGGGGAGGACTCGCTGCCCCGGCTCCGCGCCGGTCGCCGCGCAGCCGGCCCGTTCGTTACCGGAGGAAGCAGCGCGGCCCCGGGGATCGGAACACCCCTGGACGACGCAGCCCGCGGCGCTCAGAAGCCGGCGAGGATCTCGCCGTCCTGCCAGATGGGATCCTCCTCCAGCAGCGCGCGCAGCCGCCGATAGTCGGCGTCCATCTGCGGGCTGCGGGCGTTGGCCTCGTAGCTCGCTCGGTCCTCGAAGGCGATGGCGAAGACCCAGGCGTTCGGGTCGCTGTCGAGCCGGTAGGCGTAGCCGCCGACGGCGCCCGGCGTCTGTGGCCGGCGCTCCGTCCTCCAGTAGGCGACGTAATCTATGATGCCCTGATGCTGGCCTGGCTTCACGCGGAGATGTGCGACTGTCCCGTACACGCTACGTGCCTCCTTCCCGACTGCTCGCCTACTTCGGTGCGATGTTCTGGTTGATCCGGAAGAGATTGGCCGGGTCGTACTTCCCCTTGATCGCGGCCAGTCGGTCGTAGTTGTCGCGATAAGTGGCGCGGATGCGGTCGAGGCCCTCATCCATCATGAAGTTCACGTAGGCGCCGCCCGCCGAGTGGGGGTGCAGCGCGTCCCAGTAGCTGCGTGCCCAGTTGGTGATCCGCTCCCTGTCGGCTGGGTCCGGGCTCACCCCGACGATCACCTCGGCCCACTTCGCGTCGCGGTAGCTCCAGGCGGTCGCGTCTGCCGGCACGCGTCCGGCCGCGCCGTCGACCGGGTAGAGATGCATGGTCGACGGGCCCTGCGGCATCTTGACCGCGTGCTCGACATGCAGGCGGATGGCCTCGTCCGACAGCTCGTTGAAGAAGTCCGCCTTCCAGTACCACTGCAGCCCCGGCGGGTAGATGGCGTCGAACATGCTCTGCAGGGCCGGGTGCGGCAGCGGGCCGACCCAGTCGAGCGCGGGCGGTCCGAACGTCGCCCGGATCGGCGCGAAGGCCTCGACTGCCTGCTCGAGCGGCCCGGTGTAGTTCCAGACCACGCCGCACATGGTCTCGTTGTGCAGCGACTCCGGGAAGGGTGGGCCCGGCGGCACGACCAGGAACGCGAAGAAGCCGCTCAGGTCGTCCGGCGCCTGCGGCAGGAAGTCGCGGTACCAGGCGAGCACCTCGCCGGCTCGCTCCAGGTGCCAGAGCATCGGCCCGGCGTAGACGGTATCGATCGGATGAAGTTGGAAGAGGAAGGAGGTGACCACGCCGAAGTTGCCGCCGCCGCCCCGCAGCGCCCAGAACAGGTCCGAGTGGTCCTCGGCACTCGCGGTCACCACGCGTCCGTTGGCCAGCACCACGTCGGCGGCCAGCAAGTTGTCGATGGTCAGACCGCACTTGCGCGTCAGGTGGCCGATGCCACCACCAAGTGTGATCCCGCCGACACCGGTGGTCGAGACGATCCCGCTCGGGATCGCCAGGCCGAAGTCGTGGGTCGCGTGATCGACGTCCCTCAGGGTCGCGCCGCCCTCAACCCGGACCGTGCGGGCCACCGGATCGACCCGGATGCCCTTCATCGGCGACAGGTCGATCACCAGACCGCCGTCGCAGACCCCCAGGCCCGGTCCGCTGTGCCCTCCGCCGCGGATGGCCACCAGCAGGCGGTGCTCCCGCGCGAAGTTCACCGCAGTGATGACGTCGACCACCCCGGCACACCGCGCGATCAGTGCCGGACGCCGGTCGATCATGGCGTTGTAGACCCGTCGAGCGTCCTCATAGGTGTCGTCCTCTGGGCGGATGAGCGATCCGCGCAGGGATTGCGCGAACCTCAGAACCGAGGACTCGGCGAGTCGCGGAGGGGCCGATACCTCGCGTGCCATGCTTCACTCCTTCGTATGACGAGAGTAGCCCCGGTTTGGTCGACTCATGGCCATGCGGGCATCACGCTGAGCGCTCCTTCCCAACGGGATGAGGCGTGGGGTGGTGGGGTTGGTCGACCGCCGCGGCGCCTGCGCCTGCCCACCGATCCCCTGTTCCCCAGGCGATCGCCTAGACATGCCGTCGCCTGCGACTACCGGGAGCGCGGTTGGTCACCAAGCCGGGGCAGATCGGGGTCCAGGTGACCCGGGCAGCAGCCCGAAGAACGCGGTACCGACCGCGCGTCTATATCTTCGATGCGTGGACGTACGCCACGTGTGGTTGGCTGACGAAGATGACCGGTCCCGTGAAGCGTCGGGCCCGCAAGTCCTGGCACAGTTGCACTCCCTCCAGGTCCGGCATCGCTGCCTCCAGGAGCACCGCTGCCGTGTCCTGCTCGGCCACCGCCGCCAGGCCCGCCGCCGCGGTGCCGGCCCGCACCACCTGGTAGCCGCCTTCCTCCAGGATGAACGCCAGCCGCCTGTCGGAGAACGGCTTCGGGTCCACGATCACGATCCGCCTGCCGCTCAGCTCCGTCATGCCCAACTCCCTTCCACGCGGGCGTGTCTGCCACACACCCGACCAGCTGCGCACCGCTCCCCGGCCGGTGATACCCCAAGCGCGCTGCGGGCCAGGTGCCCACCGCGCGGGGGCCACACGGTGGCAGCGGCCGCTCCCAAACGAGGACAGTCGAGCCATGACGCGCCTGGTGAATTCGACCGTGACGACAACGCCGTCCGCGCGATCAAGATCGATCGTTATGTGTCGGAATCGATGTGGTCCGCGGATCGACGACCGCCTTCACCGATAGGTCGTCCGCGCTCCGGTGCCACGCTGTCGACCTCACGCGGTCGGTGCGGTACTTCCGCAACCGTCGTGTGGAGTCCGGACCGCGCGGGTACCGGACTCTCATCCTAGGGCAACCCGGGATGGGAGTCCTCCCCCAAATGAGCCAAGTTCTCCTGGCTCATTTGAGTGGGATGCGCGCAGGCGTCGGCCGGGGCAAGAAAGGTTTCGAAGCTCGCTGGTGGGGTCGGCTACGCGTCGCCGCGGTCGGTCGCCACCGAACCGCGTCCGGCTCCAGGCAGGTCCGGGCCATGTCTCCGGCACGCGGCGGAGATAGGACGCGCGCTGATGACCGGGCGGGGGCCGATCACCGGCATGAGGGACCAATACGCCCGATTTGGGCGACAGCGTTTCTCGAGACGAGAGCCCGGAACTCAGCCGGCTTCGGCGGGAGTCGGGCTGAGAGCGCGGGAGATCAGCCGCGCACGCAGGCTTCGCATGCACCGGACCCGTCGAAACGTCCGCTACCCGCTCTCGGGCCAGAGGTGCGCGGCCGTGGAGGGCGCCAGCGGATCAGGCGATCCGGACCGCGCCGAGGCGCACGGCAAACACGAGCGCGGCCAGGCGCGACTCGACGCCGAGCTTGGCCAGAATGTTGACCATGTGCGTGCGCACCGTCTCCGAACTGATGCTCAAGCGCGTCGAGATCTCCCGGTCGCTGAGGCCCGAGGCGAGCGCCTCGAGCACCTCCCGCTCGCGCGGCGTGAGTCGGGCCAGCATCTGCAAGGCTTCCCGGTCGGCGTTTCGCCGCTCCCCGGCAAGTCGGATCAACTCCAGCACTTCCCTGGGCGGCAGCACATACTCACCGGCGGCGGCGCGTCGGAGCGCGGGCACGATCTTCTCGATGGGCGACCCCTTGTGGAGCACGCCCACCGCCCCCGCTTCCACGGCTCGCGCGTGTTCGAAGCGGTCCTCGACCCCGGTAAGCGCCAGGGCGCTGGCCCGCGGATGCCGCACTCGCAGCGCGCGAATCAACTCGACACCATCACCGTCCGGTAGGCGCAGGTCGACCAGCGCGAGATCGAGCTCGGTGAGCAGCGGCAGCGCCTCGGCCAGCGACCCGGCCTGACCGACGACGGTGATATCCGGCTCCCGCTGGAGCAGGAATGCCAGGGCCTGGCGGAAGACCGTGTGGTCGTCGACGAGCAGGATGCGGATCATGGCACCTCGCGCAACTGGAAGGAGAACACCGACCCCACACCAGGCGCGGTTTGCACGGCGATGTCTGAGCCGTGCGCGCGGAGGATGCGCCGGGACAGATACAGCCCGACGCCGATTCCGGGCGTGCCATGCGCCATCGAGGCGCGCCCCCGGCCGAACTTCTCGAAGATGCGTGGCAGATCCTCGTCGTCGATCCCCTGACCACGGTCGGCCACCGCGATCCGAACTCGTCCACCCTCACGGGCGGCGCTCAGCTCGATGGGCGTGCCCACCAGCGAGTACTTCGCGGCGTTGTCCAGCAGGTTCCGCAGGACCTGGCAGATCCGTTCCGGGTCGGCACGCACCCAGGCTTCCCCTGGTCTGTATACGGTCAGCGGATGGTCGCCGGTCAGCGTCCTGCCGAAGGCCTCCGCTTCCGCCAGCAGGGCCGTGAGCGAGACGGGGCGCAGCTGGACGGCGAAATCCGTGCGCTCGAGGCGGGCGATGGCCTGCACGTCGCCCGCCAGGCTCTGCAGGGCCAGGATCTGCGCCTCGATTCCCCCGACCATGCGCGTGCGGAGATCGCGCGGCAGCGAGTCATCGTCGAGGATACCGGCAAGGGCGCGGATGGCTGCCAGCGGCGTCACCAGCTCGTGGGCGACCATCGCCGTGAAATCCGACTTCATGATGGCCAGCTCAGTCAGGAGATCCGCCTGCTCGCGCTGCGTGGCGAGCAGCAGCGTGCGCTCGGTGGCGATGCGCCGGAGCTCAACGACCCCGCCGAACACCATCGCGACGGCGAAGGCGAGCCGGAGGAGGTCGCCGGTCGTGACGATCGGGCCGGAGGCCGACGTCCAGAGGCTGTTGTGCAGCTCCGCACCCACCCAGATGATCATGCTCGGCGCAAGCCAGAGCGGCACGGTGCCTTGCAGGGCATTGCGCACGGCGCCCAGCGCCGCGGCCGCGGCCAGAACGACCAGGATGGCCGACAGCACCCAGTGCCACGTCGACAAACCGTGCAGTGGCTCCTGGGCAAGAGCCGCGGGAGAGTTCGGTAGCACGCCGAGCCGGAGTAGCGGAAAATCATCGGCATCCAGCGTCACCACGGTGGCCAGCAGGGAGAACGCGCTGACGACCAGTGCCAGGCGCCGCCAGGTGAACGCGGGCGGTCTCGCGGGCAGGAGCCCGAAGGCGAACAGCGCGTCGGAGGCCAGCCAGACCGCCAGCGATTGATACATGGCAGTGTTCGGATCCGGCGTACCCAGCAACACGGGTCCGAGGTAGCCGAAAACCAGGACACCGATGCCCAGGACCAAGAGCGCGCTACCCACCCAGCGCAGGCGAGCGCTGGCGGGCTCAGCCGGGAAAAGCAGGAGCACGAGCGCAGCGAAGAGACGTGCGGCCGCCGACGCGCCGCCTACACGGACGGCCCACTCCGGTGCCATGACGGCGAACTGCAAGTGCTGGAGCACGAAGATGGCGATCGTCCAGACGAGGATGGCCACGGCGGGCAGGATCGTCAGCACCAGCACCAGCGTCCGAGACGGGGCCCTGCCGGATTCCCAGGTGTCTTGCGCCGCGGCGGCGGTGACCGGGCCGTCGTCCGGCAGGCCCGCAGGGGACCCGGCGCTACGCGGTGCGATCGGCGGGCCCGGGATGTGGCTCTCAGCAGCAAGTCCGGTCCCGGCCTGCTGCCGGCCAGGCGCTGTCCGGGCTCGCGAGGTGCCCACCAGACGGAGCGAGGGAGGCATTGGCGTCCAGCGGCGCACTCAGTCTTTCCTCACATGGTTCAGCTCGCGGTTCGCGCTCGGCCGCCGCAACCGGATTCCGGGCAGGAAGGCTACATTAGCGCCGCCTCGATTAGTTAATAAGATACCAAGTCCCGGGGCAAAACACTACGCATTTCCCGGCAGCACAGGCGCTGACGGCCCGAGGACCCGGCCCTGAACCCGCAGGTGGGCCGACCTGCGGGGTTGACCAGCCTGGAAGAACGGTGCTCTCCAGGGAATGAGCCACGCAGCCGCGGTCGTATCGGCTTCGCCGCCGTCTTCCTTCGGCTGGTGCGCATCATTCAACGATGTGACAACACCGCCAGGCAGCAGTGTCGCGCGTGTGGTAGGATGTGATCTATGGGGTTGCGTTGGTGGCTCTTGCTCTGCAATCGGGACGGTGCTGCGGAGTACTACATCGCACGACTCCTGCACTACGGCCGCCTGTTCCGCCGAAGCCTGCACCTCAAGTATGTTCTGGCCAACACGCTCGCCGGGCTGCTCCCTGATTTCTTCAGCGGAAGCATCCGCACGCGGCTCTATCGCCGGGCGGGATTCGCGGTTGGCCACGGGGCCTTCCTCATGGGCAATCTCGATCTGTCGAGCGCGGTGCCCGGGTTCTACGACAACCTCGTGATCGGTCCGGGCGTGACCATCGCCGACCACGTCCGAATCAACCTCGACGCCCGCGTGACCATCGGCCGGAACGTGGCGATCGCCCCGCACGTGCTGATCTTCACCGGAAGCCACAAGACGGGGCCGGGCTCGGCCCGACTCGGCGCACCAATCGGCCTGCCGGTGACGATCGAGGACGGTGCCTGGGTCCGCCTCGGCGCCATCATCCTGCCCGGCGTCACCGTCGGCCGCGGGAGCATCGTCGCGGCCGGGGCGGTGGTGATGAAAGACGTCCCACCCAACAGCTATGTCGAGGGGAACCCCGCCGAGGTCGTGCATCGGCTGCCCTGGGCCGATCGGTAGCGCGCCTACCCGGCCGCCGGGGCGAGGGAGATCGCCGCTCGCCCAATTCCGCGAGATGTACCTCACCGGCTGGTGCGCCGCCCCGACGTCCGGACGACGGACGTCAACCGGTGCCGGCGTGTTCGTCCGCACTTGGCGTGCATCCACTCGATGACGGTCTGCTCATCACCGTTCTGCCAGCGCGCGACAGTGCGTACATGATTCACGCCTATCCTCATGTTTGAGCGGCGTTTCACACGACCTCCGGCCAGAACGAGCGCGCTGGCGGGAACGGGCACGGCTTCGCATGGCGCCGAGCCCCGACTGTGGTCCACCCGCGCTGACGGCGCCGCAAGCCGGTCGGGGTTGCCCGGGCCGTGTAACGTGCCTGGATTCCCGACCACCGCGGGGTCGGGGACGGCGAACGCCCGGCGCGCTAGAGCTGCGAGGTCACGCATGGAGCTCGTGCACCGCTTCCTCGAGGCTGGAGCCCGGCAGACACCGAACAAGGTCGCGCTGGTGTGCGGCAGCGAGCGCGTGACCTACGCCTGGCTCGACGCGACCGCCAACCGGCTGGCCAATGCGCTGATCGTGGACGGAGTCGGCCGCGGGGGCCGGGTGGCGATCTTCCTGGAGAACTCGGTCCAGACCGTCGTCGCCATCTTCGGCATCCTGAAAGCGGGCGCGGCCTTCTCGGCCATCAATCCATCGACCAAAGTGGACAAGCTCGCGTATCTGCTGCGCGACGAGCGCGCGGCGGCGCTGATCACGGCCAACGACGCGCAGCGGAGGAGGATCGTCGGCAGCCTACCGCCCGGAACGGTGACGCGGATCATCTGGGTCGGCGGGATACCGGAAGACCGTCTGCCCGGCGGAGCGGTCCAGCGCGACTGGGACGACTGGCTCGCCGCCGCGAGCGAAGCCCAACCCACCGTTGAGAGCTCCGAGGACGATCTGGGCACGATCCTCTATACCTCGGGGACCACCGGGAGCCCGAAGGGGGTCATGGCGGCGCACCGGGACATGGTCTTTGCCGCCACGGCGATCGCCACCTACCTGAAGAACACGGCGGACGACGTGATCTTCTGCGCCCTGTCGCTCGCGTTCACCTACGGGCTATACCAGCTGATCACCGGCGTGCTCGTCGGCGCGACGCTCGTGCTGGAGAAGAATTTCGTCTTCCCGTCCCGGGCGCTGGAGGTCATGTGTCGGGAGCGCGCGACCGCGTTCCCAGGGGTCCCCACCATGTTCGCGCTCGTGCTGGGCCTGGCGAGCCTGCCGGAGTACGACCTCGGCTCGCTACGCTACCTCACCAACGCCGCGGCGCCGCTGCCGGTCCGGTACGTCGCCGGGCTACGCGCAGCGTTCCCCCAGGCGCGGATCTTCGCCATGTACGGGCAGACCGAGACCAAGCGCACCTCCTACCTGCCGCCCGAGGAGCTCGATCGCCGCGCGGGCTCGGTGGGCCTGGCGATTCCGGGAACCGAGGCCTACGTCGCCGACGAGCGCGGCAGACCGGTGCCGCCGGAGGTGGTGGGTGAGCTGGTCGTGCGCGGTCCGCATCTGATGCGCGGATACTGGGGGCAGCCGGAAGAGACGGCGCGACGCCTGCGGCCGGGGCCGAACCCGGGCGAGCAGGTGCTGCACACCGGCGATCTCTTCCGCATGGACGCAGACGGCTTTCTCTACTTCGTCAGCCGTGAGGACGACATCATCAAGAGCCGCGGCGAGAAGGTCAGCCCGACCGAGATCGAGCACGCGCTCTTCGGCCTGGCGGGCGTGCGCGACGTCGCGGCGGTCGGCGTCCCCGATCCGCTCCTCGGCGAAGCCGTCAAGGTCTTCGTCGTCCGGGACGAGGGGGCGACGCTGACCGAGCGGGACATCCGCGCGCATTGTGCGCGGCACCTCGAAGATTTCATGGTCCCCAAGCATGTCGAGTTTCGGGCCGCCGTGCCGAGAAACGAAAACGGCAAGACGCTCAGGGCGGAGCTGCGAACGTGTGTGGCATAGCCGGAGCACTGAGCCTCCGCGGCGCCGAGCCGCTGGGGCCGCGGGTGCTGCGGCGGATGCTGACCGCGCTCCAGCATCGCGGCCCGGAGGCCGCCGGCGAGTATTACGCGGGCCCGGCCGCGCTGGGACACGCCCGGCTGTCGATCATCGACCTGGCGGGCGGCCTGCAGCCGGTATGCAACGAAGACGGCACACTCTGGGCCGTCGTCAATGGCGAGATCTTCAACTACGTCGAGCTCGGCCGAGAGCTGCGCGCCCGGGGCCACCGCTTCCGGACCGAGTCCGACAGCGAGGTCGTCCTGCATCTCTACGAAGAGCTCGGGCCCGAGCTGCTGGAGCGACTCAACGGTCAGTACGCCTTCGCGCTGTGGGACGAGCCCCGCCGGCGCCTGCTGTTGGCGCGCGATCGGCTCGGTGTCCGGCCGCTGTTCTACACCGTCGTCGACGGGACGCTCCTCTTCGCCTCCGAGGTCAAGGCGCTGCTGGTCGACCCGCGCGTGCCACGGCGGGTCGACCTGTGTGCCCTCGATCAGATCTTCACCTACTGGTCCGCGCTGCCGGGCCGCTCGCTCTTCGGCGGGATCCAGGAGGTCCCCGCCGGTCACCACCTCGTCGCCGAGCCCGGCTGGGATACGCCGCGGCTCACCCGCTACTGGACCCTGCGGTTTACGCCGGACGGACAGGCGGGCCGTGACGACGAAGGATACGCTGGCCGGCTGCGCGAGCTGCTGGTGGACGCGACCCGCTTACGACTGCGGGCCGATGTTCCGGTGGGAGCCTATCTGAGCGGCGGGCTCGACTCGTCGGCGATCGCCGCCATCGCCCGGCGCTACGCCCCCAACCGTCTGCAGACCTTCTCCGTCGCCTTCGCGGACCGCGTCTTCGACGAGCGGCTGTTCCAGCGGCGCATGGCGCAGCGGCTGGAGGTCGACCACCACATCATCGAGTGCCGGCCACAGGACATCGGCGAGGCCCTCCCGGACGTGATCTGGCACACCGAGACACCGATCCTGCGCACGGCACCGGCGCCATTGTTTCTGCTGTCGGCGCTCGTGCGGCGCCACGGCCTCAAGGTGGTGCTGACCGGCGAGGGGTCGGACGAGATGTTCGCCGGCTACAGCCTCTTCAAGGAGGCGGTGGTACGCCGCTTCTGGGCGCGCCAGCCGGACTCGCGGCTGCGGCCGCTGCTGCTGCGGCGCCTGTACGACTGGCTCCCGGAGTTGCAGGCCACGTCGCAGCCGTACCTGGAGGCCTTCTTCCGGCAGGGGTTGACGGAGACCGCGGACCCGGCGTACAGCCACCTGCTCCGCTGGCGGAACACGGCGCGCATCAAACGCCTGTTCTCGGCGGAGACTCGGGCGGCGCTGGAAGGCTACGACAGCCGGCATGAGCTGGATGCACTGCTCCCACCGGACCTCCCATCGTGGGACCTGCTCTCCCGGGCGCAGTACCTCGAGGTCGCCACCTTCCTGACGCCCTACCTCCTCTCGTCACAGGGAGACCGCGTTGCCATGGCCCACGCGGTCGAGGGGCGCTTCCCGTTCCTCGACCACCGCGTCGTCGAGTTCGCCGCCACGATCCCGCCGCGTCGCCGCCTGCGCGGCCTGCACGAGAAGGACGTGCTCAGGCAGGCCGTGCGCGACCTGCTGCCGGACGACATCTGGGGACGACCGAAGCGCCCGTACCGCGCGCCGATCGCCGCGGCCCTGACCGGGCCCGGCGCACCGGAGTATGTCGGGCAGTTGCTCTCGCCCGACGCGGTGCGGTCGGCCGGCCTGTTCAACCCAGACGCGGTCTCCCACCTGCTCGCCAAGTGTGAGTCGAGTGCGCGTGTCGGCGAGGTCGACGGGATGGCCCTGGTCGGCGTTCTCTCCGCGCAGCTCTGGCACTCCCAATTCATCGAGCAGTTCGACGCCGGCCTGTTTCCGGAGCGCCGGGACGTCGTTCGGGTGGGCGCGGATGCCCCGGTGGGGGTGGCGCCGTGACGCGCGGCGGGCGGCCGCGAGGAGGAGCGCAGGCAGTGGCCACGGAGGAAGCGATCGGCCCCGATTCCGGTGGAGAGGACATTACTCGACCGATCGACGACCAAATCGGTGCCGAAGTAGGGGGAAGGGATCCGATGAGCAGCGTGGCGATTCGGGAGCAGTTGCGCGACTACATCGTTGCGAACTACCTGTTTGGGAGCGGCACCGTCGGCGACGACGTGTCGCTGCTCGACGAGGGGGTGCTGGACTCCATGGGGGTCCTCGAGCTCGTGCTGTTCGTCGAGGAGACCTTTGACGTCCGGATCGCGGAGTACGACGTGGTGCCCGAGAACTTCGACTCGATCGGTGCCATCGCGTCCTTCATCGAAGTGAAATGGAACGATGTGCGTCAGGCCCTGGCGAGCTGAGATGGACGTTCGCACGCTTGAAGCGCTGGGGGACACGCCACAACCACTCCAGCCAGAGCCGTTTCACCGTGGCGTGCTCACCATCGACGCGGCCGCGGAGACCGCCCGGATCATCGAGTACCTGCGCGGATCGGTGCTTCAGAAGCTCGGCCGCCGCGGAGCGGTGGTGGGCGTCAGTGGCGGGGTCGACTCGTCGGTCACGCTGGCCCTGGCGGCGCTCGCGTTTGGACCGGAGCGGGTCGTCCCGCTTCTGCTCCAGGAGAAGGAATCGAGCCCGGACAATGCGGTCCTGGTGCGCGAGCTCTGTCGCCGCCTGGACCTGGAGCCGCGCGTCGAGGAGATCACCGGCGCGCTGGAGGGGTTTGGCTGCTACCGGCGGCGCGACGAGGCGATCCGCCGGGTCTTCCCTGAGTTCGACTCGACCTACCGGGCCAAGATCACGCTGCCGGGCGATCTCCTCAACCATGACGCACTGACCCTGTTCGCCCTGACGATCGTGAGCCCGGAGGGAGAGGCGCACAGCCGGCGGCTGCCGCCGGCGGAGTGCCGGGAGATCGTGGCGGCCACCAACTTCAAGCAGCGCACGCGCATGGCGCTGCTCTACCACCACGCTGAACTCCGCCACTACGCGGTGCTCGGGACGGCCAACCGGAACGAACGCATGCAAGGGTTCTTCGTCAAGTACGGGGACGGGGCCGCCGACATCGACACCATCGTGCACCTGTATAAGACGCAGGTCTACCAGATGGCGGAGCATCTCGGGATCCCGGAGGGGATTCAGCGGCGACTGCCGACGACCGACACCTACAGCGCGCCCACCACCGAAGAGGAGTTCTTCTTCCGGATGTCCTTCGAGACCATGGATCTGCTCTGGTATGCCCAGGAACATGGCGTGGCGATCGAGGAGGCGGCGGCGGTGATGAACCTGGCACCGCGGCAGGTGGAGCGGGCCTACCGGGAGTTCCGGCGCAAGCACCGCGCGACCTCCTATCTGCGCGCGCCGATCCTGGCGCTCGACGAGCGGAGCCGTGGGCGTGCGGAACAACCGGGATGGTCAACCCGGGGGTGAAGCGGATCGCGACCTCCGCCACGGCCATCCTGGCCGTGATCGTCGGAGTCCTGACCGGGCTGGCCTGGAGGGCTTCGGAGAACGCGACGCACCCGCCGGCCGCGGCGTACGCGTGGCATCTCCGCGACTACCCCGCCCTCAGACCGCAGGAGGTCACGTTCCGGAGCGCCACCGGTGTGACCCTCGCCGGCCGGTTCTTTTCCGGTGCGACACGGCAGACTATCGTGCTCCTGCATGGCTACGGGGGCACTCAGGATGAGATGCTTCCGGTGGCCGATGCGCTCAACCGGGCCGGCTTCAGCGTCTTCACCTACGATCAGCGCGGTTGTGGCCGGAGCGGAGGTGTCATCACCTTCGGCGCGCTGGAGCAGCGGGACCTCTCCTCGGCCGTGGACTACCTCACCGCGCGCGGCGAAGTGGAGAGCTTCGGGGCCCTCGGCTTCTCGATGGGCGGCGCCACGACCGTGATGACCGCCGCCCGCGATCCGCGCATCCAGGCCGTCGTGGCGGACTCGGCGTGGTCCAACGTCTACCACTGGCTCAGGCCGAGCTTGCGCGGCGCCCTGTTGCATCCGAGCGCCCCCTTCTCGCCGGCCTCCCTCAAGCTGGTTGAGGTGCGCTCCGGGATCGATCTCGGGACGCTCCGCCCGGTCGACCTGATCGGCCGCATCAGCCCGCGCCCGCTGCTCCTGATTCACGGGACCGCCGATACCATCGTGCCGCCCGCGGACAGCCGGCAGAACTTCGCGGCGGCCGGGGAACCGAAAGCCCTCTGGTGGGTCTCCAACGCGGCGCACGGCCAGACGTTGCGTCCGGGGCACGCCGCCTACATGGATCGGGTAGTGGCGTTCTTCCTTCAGGCGCTGCCGACTCAGCACGGCGATCGTGAAGGCCGGCCCGTCAGGGGATAGCCGCGGTGGACGGCGACGGCCATGGCGTCCGCCCTGGCGATGGCGGTTGGTGTCGTGATAGCCATCTCCGGGATCTGCTGGATGTATACGATCAGCGCTCGCGCCGCTGCGACGGCCAGGCCGCCACGAGCGGCTCTGCGTCCGTCCGCCATCACTCCGTGCGGCCGTCGAGCCGGGGAAGCCCCCGGCGCGCGCGTGGCTGTCAACTCAGGGTCTCTTGACCGATGACCGGGCGGTCATCGTGGGTCATTCCGTGATGACGGTCCGGGCATACCAGGACTACGCGCCTCGCGTGTCGGCGCACCCACCCCGCGCCGACGACTCGCGAGACCAGACGCCCGGGTCGATTACCCGCGGAACACGTAGCCGATGCCGCGAACCGTCTGGAGCAACTGCGGCCGCGCGGGATCCACCTCGAGCTTCTTGCGCAGACGCATGATGTAGACGTCGACCCGGTTCCCCTCCACCGCGAAGTCGTAGCCCCACGTACGCTCGATGAGGGTATCCCGGGAGATGGTGATGGGGCTGTTGCGCATCAGGCACTCGAGGATGCGCATCTCCGTTGGTGTCAGGGTGATTTCCCGACCGAGATCCGTGCGCACAGTAAGCTCACCGATGGATAGCTCGACCTCACCGACTTTGAGCACGGTTCCCAGCGGATGGAAATCCGCGTGCCGGCAGCGGCGGACGACCGCGTCCACGCGTGCGAGCAGCTCCTGCGGATCGTACGGCTCCACGACGTAGTCGTCGGCGCCGTGATCGAACGCGCTTATCTTGTCATTGCGATGGCTGCGATGGCTGACGAAGATCATCGGGCCGGAGTACCGCCGCGCTCGTAGCTCCTTGCACAGGTCGGTGCCGGTCATGTCCGGCAGCTCCGCGTCCAGGAGCACCGCGGCCGTCTCGTGCGCGGGCACGGTTGCCAGCGCCTGGGTGCCCGTAGGCACCAGCGTGACCGTGTGCCCCGCCTCCTGGAGGATGAAGCCCAGGAGTTTGGCCTGAACGGGTTCAGGATCCACCACCACGATGTGCATGTTCCCTCCCTCCGCCTTCTCAGACGGCCACCCTCCTCGAGGCTACCGTGACCATGCCTGGTGTCCCCACCGTGACGGGTGCCACGGGACAGCGCGACGTCGCCCTGTCAAGCCCGGCAGGCAGCCTCGAGGATGGGATCTATCAAGACACGCTATTGGTCCTCCTTTCCCGCACACAAAAACACCCGCCCAATGCATGCATCGGTCGGGTGCACCACTGGCTCCACGCGAGCGAGGTGCCCAAGGTTGCAGCTCGCGTATCAACGCCTCCTGATGTGGGACCCAGCATCACATGTCCAACCCAATATGTAAAGATATACGTACAGTAGGTTTCCGGGGCATTCTTCCCTCGCCGACAAGTGAGCAGGAGTGGGCCTTGCCGGCACCGATCCACGGCCGGTACGGCAATCGGTTGTCCCGCTAACCGCCAACTGTGGCGCGCGACCTCTCGGTGTGCGCCGGTGATCGTCCCCTTCGCGCTCCCGAACCGCGACACGCTGGAGACGCTCCTCGACCAGCCACGCGCGTCCGTCCGCGGTCATCCGGCGCACCGGTCACGTTTCAGAACTGCTACCTGCCGCGCCCCGACCGGTCACAGTCCGTTCACGCGGACCCCCTACGATCGACACTGTCAACTCCGGGGCGGAGGGAATCGCGCGTTCGGCAGCCCGGGTGACTCCGGAAGATGCTGGACCATGGCACAGGAGCGGAAGAATGCCCGAACGTCCGCGATTGGCAGTTGTCGGCTGCGGCTATTGGGGCTCCAAGCATATCCGCGTCGCGGCGGAGTGCGCGACGGTCGAGATGGCGCTGGCGGTCGACAGCCGCATCGAGCGCCTCGAGTACGTCCGGAGCATGTACCCCGGCGTCGCCACGTCGCCTTCCCTGGCGGTCGCCCTCGATGACGAGCGGATCGACGGCATCGTGCTGGCCACGCCGATCTCGACCCACTATGACCTGGCGCGCGCCGCGCTGCTGGCCGGCAAGCACGTCCTGGTCGAGAAACCGCTCGCCACGACGGAGGACGAGGCCCGGGATCTGCTCGACCTGGCCGACCGGCAGGACCGGGTGCTGATGGTGGGCCACACCTTCGAATACCACCCGGCGGTTGCGTACCTGCGCGACCTGGTCGCGAGCGGCGAGCTCGGCGACATCCACTACGTCGACTCGGTGCGGCTCAATCTCGGGTTGTTCCAGCGGGACGCCAACGTCCTGTGGGACCTGGCTCCGCACGACCTGTCGATCATCTTTTTCATCCTGGGCCGCCAGCCGCGCACCATCAGCGCCTGGGGACACAGCCACATCGTCCCGGACATCGAGGACGTGGCCTTCGCGAATCTGACCTTCGGCGATGGCATCTCCGCGCACCTACACGTGAGCTGGTTAGATCCCTGTAAGGTGCGGCGCGTCACGGTGGCCGGCAGTCGCGCCATGGCGGTGTTCGACGACGTCGCGCTGACCGAGAAGGTGCGCATCTATGACAAACGCTTCTCCTTCGCGCCGACCGGCGACCGCTACGCCGATTTCCAGGCGGGCTACCACTATGGCAATGTCGTCATCCCCCCGATCAGCACGGCCGAACCACTGGCCCTCGAGTGCGCGGACTTCGCCCAGGCTATCGCCACCGGACGGGGCGTTCGGGCAGACGGCAGCTCGGGGCTGCGGGTCGTCGCCGCGCTCGAGGCAGCCTCTCGCTCCCTAGCGCACCTGGGTCGCGTCGAGCCGCTGACGCACGAGTCCGAGCTGGCTCCGATGCTGGCAGGGGCGTCCCTCGACGATCGGTGGGCCGGTTATGCAGCGGAGTGAGCCGCTCGCCGTCGACCTCGCCGGCATCGCTCGCGCGGCGGTCAAGCGCGCGCTCGATGTGGTGCTGAGCGGACTCGCGCTCGTGCTGCTCGGCCCATTTCTCATGCTCGTCGCCCTGGCAGTGCGCCTGGACAGCGATGGCCCGGTCCTGTTCCGCCAGCAGCGTATCGGCCGCGGCGGCACGCGCTTCACCTGCCTCAAGTTCCGCACCATGGTCCCCGACGCGGATCCGGGCGTCCACCAGCGCGCGTTCGCGCGGGTCGTCGCCGGGCAGTCAGTCAGTGACGACTCGCGGTCTCCGTTCAAGCTCGTCAACGACCCGCGGGTGACGCGGGTGGGTGCGCTGCTGCGCCGAACGAGCCTGGACGAAATGCCCCAGCTCTGGAACGTGCTGCGGGGTGAGATGAGCCTCGTCGGACCCCGCCCGGCAATTCCCTACGAGCTGCAGCACTACCAGCCGTGGCAGCACCAGCGGCACCGCGTCAAACCCGGCATTACCGGTCTCTGGCAGGTCTACGGAAGGGGGACGATGGCCTTCGACGAGATGATGGCGCTCGACGTTCGGTACGCAAGGGAGTGGACGGTCTGGCTCGACGTGAAGCTACTGGCGCTCACGATACCGGCCACCATCATGCAGCGCGGGGCACGTTGACGCCGCGGAGGAAGGGCACAGTCATGAAGGTCCCGTTCGTTGATCTTCGCGCCCAGTACGCTGGGATCGAGCACGAAATCGCCGAGGCCATGCAGCGGGTGTTGGCCAGCTCGAGCTTCGTCGGCGGCCCGGACCTCGACGCGTTCGAGGAAGAATTCGCCGCGTACTGTGGCGCCAGGCATGCGATCGGCGTGGCCAACGGCACCGACGCGCTGCACCTGACCCTGCGCGCGTTCGACATCGGCCCGGGCGACGAGGTCATCACCGCGGCCAACACGTTCATCGCCACGGCGGCTGCCATCGAGATGGTCGGCGCGCGCCCGGTCCTGGTCGACGTCGACCCGGAGACCCACACCATCGATCCGATACACATCGGCGCGGCCATCACCCCACGGACCCGGGCGATCGTCCCGGTGCACCTGTACGGCCAGCCGGCGGACATGGATCCGATCATGGCGATCGCCGAGCGCTATGGGCTGATCGTGATCGAGGACGCCGCGCAGGCGCACGGGGCGGAATATCGCGGCCGGCGCGTGGGGAGCATCGGCCACGCCGCCTGCTTCAGCTTCTACCCCGCCAAGAACCTCGGCGCCTACGGCGACGGCGGCGCGATCACGACCAACGACTCGGCGCTGCTCTCCGCCATGCAGCGGCTGCGCGATCACGGACGGACCAGCAAGTACGAGCATGCGACGATCGGCTACAACAGCCGCCTCGACAACCTCCAGGCGGCCGTGCTCCGGGTAAAGCTCCGGCATCTCGACGACTGGAACCGACAGCGTCGGCAGGTGGCCGCGTGGTACGCGGAAGCGCTGGCGGACACCGGGGTCGGCATACCCGCCGTTCGCCGGGGTTCGACCCACGTGTACCACCTCTTCGTGATCACCGCTCCCGATCGGGAGGTCCTGGCCGCCCGGCTGAGGGAGGAGGGCATCGCCACCGGGATTCACTATCCATTGCCGCTCCACCTGCAGCCGGCCCTGCGTCATCTCCGGTACCGGCTCGGGCAGATGCCGAACACCGAACTCGAGGCCGTCGAGATCCTCTCGCTGCCGATGTACCCGGAGCTGGCGCGCGAGCAGGTAGAGCAGGTCGCCGGGGTCATTCGTGCCACCCGGACGTCGCGCGCGCCGGCCATGGCGGCGGCGATGTAGCCGGCGGACGGTGATGCGGCGTGGGTTGATGTCGATCCAGCCGGCATCATGGCACGGCGCCGGCCGGGCGCCCCGGAAGCGGGGCGCCCACGTGCCGTGAAGGCGGGGCCGGACGGGTGGTCCGCGCCGTCAAACGTGACGGCGCGTCGGCCACGGCCGGTTGGCATCGCACCGGCCGCTCGGGCCGCTCCCTGCACGGAGTGTAATCTGTAGCCTCCGCTCTGTTCATCGCGCGTTCACCGACTCCCGCTATGCTGACGGCATCGAGGATAGGGGGATGGCACGGCCCCAGCGGCGCCAGCGATGCCGCCGCCCACCCCACCCCATCCCGTGGCGCGCGGCCCCCACCCGGCCGCGCGCTGGTCCTCGCCGTCAGCCGGCCAGCCCGGCGCGATCAGGGTGTTCCCGATCCATCGCCGAGGAGTCGCGGTGAAGCGCTACGTCGCCACCATCTACCGCCGCAAGTGGTTCTACCTCTCGGTGATCGTCCTGCTGCTCGGCGCCGCGGTCGCCGGCTCGGCCGTGCTCTCCAACCCCTACCAGACAACGGCGCGCATCTGGGTGGACCGTCCCACGGTCAGCAGCGTCGTCGACCAGCAGCAGACCTTCGTGACCCAGACACCCGCCCAGCAGCAGGGCGACATGCTGTACCAGTTGATCCAGACCGACTCGTTCATGATCGCGATCCTCAAGGACACGTCGGGCGCGGGGCAGCTCAACGGCGACCCCCAGCATGACGGGAGGGTCGTCGCGACGATCCGGTCTGGCCTGGCGTACAGCGTACTCGGCCCGAACACGCTGATGATCTCGCTGAAGGGCGGACAGCCGCAGCTCAGCCAGGAGATCGTCCAGGGGACTATCGATGAGTTCCGCAAGTGGCTGCTGCAGAGCCAGTCGGAGCAGAACTCGACGGAGATCGCCTACTATCAGCAGCAGGTCAAGACGCTTCAGGATCAGGTGACTGCCGCTCAGCAGGCACTCGATACCTTCACCAGACAGAACCCGAACCTCGTCCAGGGCTCGCCGCAGTACCTGACGCTCCAGCGCCTGGGTTCGGACCTGGATTCGATGCGCACGCTGGAGACGGCGGCCGAAAACAAGCTGAATCAGGCACAGCTGGTCAGCTCGATGACCAGCAATAGCCAGAGCACGCAGTTCCGGGTGCTCGACCGCCCCGGAACCATGCTCTCGACCCGTTCCCGCCTCAAGTACCTGGGGCTGGGGCTCGGTGCCGCGCTGGGCCTGGTGACGACGATCATCATCCTGGTGACCTGGCAGGACAAATCCGTCCGCACCGGCGACGACCTGGCTGAGATCACCGACCTGCCGGTCCTGGCGGTCGTCCCGCACTTGAGAAGCCGACCGAAGACGGCGTCGACGGTGACCGCTCGACAACCGGCAGGTGATCGCGTTCAGGTGTCCCCGTCGGCTGTGGACGCCGTATAGGCCGGACTCCGGGTGTGTCATACGCCGTCGCGGCGGGGTCGGGCGCGTGTCGATAGGGAGACTGAGGGGAACACATGTGGGGGAAAACCAGGGCTTCATCGCCGGTCATCGCCCCGGACGGGCTGGTCCGCGACCTCTACACGCGCCTGTTCCTGCATGCCGGGGGCGCCACGTCCCTCGTCCTCGGGGTGACCAGCGCGCTCGACCAGGAAGGCAAGACGACCACCGCGCTGAACCTCGCCAGCGTGCTTGCCAGTGACCGCGGCGTCGTCGATTCGACGGATGGCAAAGGCGACGTGCTGGTCGTCGACTGTCACCGGTCGCCCATCACCGCCAGCCACTATCTCGGAGTGGCGCCGGGCCCGGGCCTCACCGACTACCTGAAGCGCTCCCGCACGCTCGATGACGTCATCTGCCCGACCGACCGCCACTACCTCAAGCTCATGCGGGCCGGAGACGACCCGCACAATCTCTCGGTCCTGATTCGCACCGAGGCCATGTGGAACATGATCCGTACCTGTCGCGAGCGGTTTCGGCTCACGATCCTCGATCTGCCGTCGGTGCTCACGACGAGCGACACCCAGGTGCTCGCCGGTCTGGTGGATCGCGTGGTCCTGGTCGTTCGATCCGGCGTCACGCCGGCGAGGGCGATCACCGATGCGCTGACGAGAGTTGACCGCTCGAAGTTCGTCGGGATCGTCCTCAACGATCACCGGCGCGACCTGCCGGCGTGGTTGGACAGCCGGCTGTAACGTGCCGGGGAGGTAGCGAGCGTTGGTCGGCCTGATTCCGGTGGTGACGTTCCTGGCGATATTCATGGGAGTGGGCATGTCCACGCGCGAGTTTGACGGCCGCGTGCGCCGGCGCCTGCTGCTCGGGATCGTCGTGCTGGTGGGACTCCTCTTCGCCCTCGGCTTACGTTGACCGCATGATGGATAGCTCCCTCTCCTACCCGGCGCGAGACTACGTTCGCCGGCAGCGCCGGATCGACGCGCTGACCGCCGCGGCGATCGTGCTGGTCACGCTCGCGTCGGCGTCGGCACTGGCGCTGGGGATCTCGCCATTGATCCCGCTCGCACTGCTGACCGTCGCGGGTGGCTCGGTCGCGATCGGCGTACTGTGGCGACGGCCCGTGCGGATCGTCTACCTCCTCGTGCTCTGCGCGCTGGTCGTCGAGCAGTACCCGATCGTCGGGCTGGATCCGGTCACCACCCACATTCCCTTCTACCAGACGTTGTCCGGCGCCTTCCGGATTCCGGTGAGCGTCAGCCCGGCGGAGCTCATCCTGCTGCTCGGCATCGCGGCAGTCCTGCTGCCGCCCCTCGCCCGGAAGCGCCGGCCCTCCGGGTTCTACCGCGGGGCCCTCTTCGGACCGATGATGTTCTTCCTGCTGGCGATCGTCGTGGCCTTTCTGAACGGCTTCCTGGGGGTCTTCGCAAGCTCGGGCTACTGGCAGAACGCCGCCTGGGCCGAGGGCCGCTCCTTCGTCTATCTGATCGCGGCCTACGTCCTGGCGAGTAACCTGGTCGTCACCCGGGAGGATCTGACGCCGATCGTCTGGATCCTGGTGCTGGGGCTCGGCTTCAAGGGGTTCCAGGGCATCCAGAACTACGTCAGCGAGCAGCAACTGGGGCTGCACCTCGAGGCCATCACCGCGCACGAAGACGTGCTGTTCTACGCCGCCTTCTTCCTCTTCCTCGCCGCGCTGTTCGTCTACCGTGGCCCGCGTCGCCTGCGGAAGGTCATGCTCTGGTGCCTACCGGCGCTCGCGTTCACCGACCTCGCGACCAGCCGCCGGATCGCGTTCTTCGTGCTGGGAGCGGGGGCGCTGGTCTTCGCGGCGGCCCTGTTCAAGAGCCGCAAGCGCCTCTTCATGCGCATCGCACCGCCGGCCGTCGTGCTGCTGACCGTGTACGCCGTGATCTTCTGGAACCATCCGTACAACACCGTCGGCCAGCCGATCCGCGCCTTCCGCTCGCAGTTCGGCTTCGCCGACGCGCGCGACCAGTCCTCCGACCAGTGGCGGGTGCTCGAGAACCAGAACATCACCCTGAATATCCGCCAGGCGGGGCTGACCGGGCTCGGTTTCGGCCGGCAGTACACGTTCTACGTCGCCGAGCCGAACCTGCTGGCGGTCGATCCGACCACGGGGCAGACGACCGGCTTCGTCTACTGGACCTACATCACCCACGACTCGGTCTTCTGGGTCTGGATGAAGATGGGGGTGCTCGGGTTCGTCGCCTTCTGGTACCTGATCGGTTCGGCCGTGGTCGTGGGGATCATCACCGTCCGTCGATTGAACGACGGCTACCTGCGTGCCATCGCGTTGACCACGGCCGGGCTGGTAGTGATGCAGGTCGTCTTCTCGTACGGCGATCTCGGGCTGACCTACTCGAGAACCATGATCCTCCTCGGCTGCATGCTCGGCGTTCTGGTGCGACTGCCCGAGCTCGACACTCCGCCCGAGCCTGTACCCGTGCCGGCCTCGACTCCCCGAGCGGTTGAGCGTACCTGGAGCCAGGTTGGAGCCAGCACCACATGAGCACGCTGCGACGCGCGATCGGCAACGGTGGGGTCATGATGGCGGCCCAGGGGATCACCTGGACGTCGACGCTGCTGCTCACGGCGGCACTCGGCCGCCGCCTCGGCGATGCCGGGTTCGGGGATCTCTACCTGGCCATGTCGTTCGGCGTCATCTTCTCCGTGCTCGTTCAGTTTGGGCTCGATCAGCAGCTCGTGCGGGCTGTCGCCCGGGATCGGAGTCTGGCCGGCGCTTATCTGGCCAACTCGCTGGCGATCAAGGGCGTCCTGGGACTGCTGGCCTACGGCCTGATCGTCGGGCTCGCCCAGGCGCTGCACTACCCGTCCGACGTGCGACGCACCATCGCGGTCTATGCCGTCATTCTGCTCTTCAACGGTGTCTCGACGTCGTTGACCGCGGTGTACCAGGCGGCGGAGTTCCTCTTTCCGGCCGCGATGGGGGACGTCCTGGAGAAGGTCTTCGACGCGGTGGTCGGCGTGCTCGTGCTCACCCACGGAGCCGGGATCTCCACTATCGCCGGCGTCTTCGTGGTCGGTGCCGCCGTCAACGCCGCCTGGAAGACGGCGTTCCTGCGCCGGATGCCGGCGATGACGCTGACGATCGATCGCGCCGTCGTGCGCGGGCTCCTGCTGGGCGCGCTGCCGTTCTTCCTCTACTGGGCGCTCGGGTCGGTCTACTACCGGGTCGACGCGATCCTGCTCTCGAAGATGACCGACGCGGCGGTGGTCGGCTGGTACGGCGCGGCCTACAAGCTGTTCGATACGCTCGTCTTCCTGCCGAACATCGTCTCCAGCGCGATCCTGTACCCGATCCTGTCGCGACTCTCGGTCAGCTCCCACGACGATCTGAGACGCGCGTTGAGCAAGGGGCTGAGCGTGATCCTCATCATTGGCATCCCTATCTGTACGGGGATGTTCGTGCTGGCCGCACCGATCATCCACCTGGTCTACGGGCAGCCGGAATTCGTCCACGCGGTGCCGGCGCTGCGCTGGCTGGCCGTGGCGCTCCTGATCCTGTACGTCAACTCGATCCTGGCGGCCGCGGTCTTCAGCCTCAATCAGGAGCGCAAGATGACGGTGGTCGCGGCCCTGGCGACCGTCGTCAACTTCGGGCTCAACTGGCTGCTCATCCCGCACTTCCAGCACGTCGCCGCCGCGGCCGTCACCGCGGGCACCGAGCTGTTCATCCTCGGCTACCTGCTGTCCGTCATGCCGCGAGATCTCCTCAGCGCCGGCACGGCCGTCGTGTTCGCCAAGTCCCTGGGCGCTGCCACCTCGATGGCGGCCGTGCTCTACGTTCTGCGGGGCCAGAGCATCTTCCTGCTCGTGCCGGCCGGGGGCGCCGTCTACGTCGTGGTCGGGCTGCTGCTGCGCGTGGTACCGGCCGAGGACGTCCGGGTCCTCCGGCGGGCGCTCGCGCTCCGCCCAGCCCAGCCGTCGCCGGGCAGCGAGACCGCGTGAGGGGGGAGCGACGATGAACGCCAGAGAACTGGCCCTGCAGGTCGTGCGGTATCTCACCAACAACATCGTGGTGCACGTGCCGTCGTACACGCTCCGCCATGCCTGGTACCGGCGCGCGGTGGGCATGGAGATCGGGGACGGAGCCGCGCTGAAGATGGGGCTCTACGTCTACGTCGGCGGCCGGCGCCGGCTGGGGCGACCCAGCATATCCGTCGGGGACCACACCGTGATCAATCAACAGTGCTGCCTCGATGGGCGCGGTGGGCTGCGCATCGGGCGGAACGTCAACATCTCACCCGGCGTCTGGCTGCTCACCGACGGCCACGATATGCACGACCCCTTCTTCGGGGAGACCCTGGAGCCCATCGAGATCGGGGACTTCGCCTGGCTCGGCAGCCGCGCGACGGTACTGCCCGGCGTGACGATCGGCGAGGGCGCCGTGGTGGCGGCCGGCGCGACCGTCACCAAGGATGTGCCGCCCTTCACGGTCGTCGGCGGGGTGCCGGCGAAGCCCATGGGCACACGGTCGAGGGACCTGCGCTATCGGGTGGACTACCGGCCGGTTCTGGAATAGGACGACGAGGGGCTGCGGCGATGCGGATACTGTTTCTCACCCCCTACCTGCCCAACCCGCCGCAGTCGGGTGGGCGCCGGCGCCTCCACGAACTGATGTCGGGGTTGGCCCGCACGCACTCGGTGTCGGTCGTCTCGCTCGTCGAGGCGGGCGGGGACCACGCGCAGGCGATCGCGGCCACGCGCGCGTACTGCGACGAGGTGGTCACCGTCCCGAGTGATCGCAGCGGGCTCCTCGCTACGCGGCGTAAACGCGCGCTCCAGGCCCGCTCGTTGCTGTCACCGTGGAGCTTCGAGCGGTCGATCTACCGGCGGCCTGCGTACCAGGCCGCGCTGGACGCCGCGCTGCGCCGGGAACCGTTCGACGTCGTCAGCGTCGAGTTCGCCCAGATGACCTGTTACCGGGTGCTCCGCGCAGGCGCGGGCGCGGGCGCGCTGATCCTCGACGAGCACAACGTCGAGTACGATATCCTGCGGCGGACCGCGGCGACCGAGGCCGGGGCCGCGCGAAAGCTCTACAACTACCTGGACTTCCTGAAGCTGCGCCGCGAAGAGCGCGCGAGCTGGCGGCGGGTGGACGGCTGCAGTCTGACATCGTCCCGCGATAGGGATCTGCTTCAGCGCGAGGTGCCGTCGCTGCCGACGGCGGTGGTGCCGAATGGTGTGGATACCGCGGCCTTCGCGCCCAGCGAGACCGCACCAGCCGAGCCGATGACCCTGGTCTTCTTCGGCGCTATCGACTACTACCCGAACACGCACGGCCTCCTCTTCTTCCTGAACGCCGTCTTCCCGCGGATCAAGCAGCGCCACCCGCGCGCCCGGCTCGTCATCGTCGGGCAGTCTCCGCCGGATTCCATCCGCGCGTGGGAGAGCGATGACGTAATCGTCACCGGCCTGGTCGCCGACGTCCGCCCCTATCTGGCGCGCGCCGCCGCGATCGTCGTCCCGCTGCACATCGGCGGGGGTACCAGGCTGAAGATCCTGGAGGCGATGGCGATGGGCAAAGCCATCGTCTCGACACGCATCGGCGCCGAAGGCATCGACGTCGGCGACGGCCGGGACATCCTGCTGGGCGACTCCGCCGAGGAGTTCGCCGCGCAGGTGTGCCGGCTGCTGGACAATCCGGAGCTCAGCCGGCGCATCGGCAACGGCGCCCGGGAGCTGGTGGTGCGTGCCTACGATTGGCAGGAGTCGGTCCGGATGCTCGAGGGCTTTTACCGGGAGGTGGCGGCGCGATACGCCCGGTCCGCGCCGGCCCGGCACGCGGTTGCGTCGTGACCGGTCCGCCGTCCCGACGGCGAGCCAGGAGCACGATCCTGCTGCTGGCGGTCGCGTTCCTGGTCGGCGGAGCCGTCGCATGCCGCGGCGAAGCGGCCGTGTCCACCGCCGGGTCCGCCGCGCCGCAGTCGCCGCCGGTCAGCGCTGTGCCGGGCACGGCCGAGGCAGCCGGGCCGATTCCCGCCGCCCCCCTGATCAGCCGCGGCAGGCCGGTGACGGCCGCGCCTGGCGTCGACCAGCCGGGAGGTGTGGCCGACGGGCACTACTGCACCTACCCGGCATGGCGCGCGACCTCCTTCCCGAGTTGGCTGGCGATCGACGTCGGCGTCGGGCCCAGCGAGCTCCTGCTTAGCTGGAACAGCGGGTACACCGGAGACTACACCGGCGACGGATCACACCCCACCTACGGCATCCCGGCCGCCTACACGATCCAGGTATCGTCGGACTCGACCAACGGCGCCGACGGTGCCTGGGAGACGGTGGTCGACGTCCACGACAACCGGGAGCGCACCCGGGAGCATCTCATCCCCTTCGCGAACCGCGGCTGGGTGAAGATGACGGTGAGCGGCGTCATCCCCGGGACCGTGGAGGACCGGCTGGCGATCGACGAGATCGATCTGCACGACGCCTCCAAGGGGACGGCCGACAGCGTCTTCTTCATGGGGGACTCCATCACCGCCGCCGCCTACCTCCGCTGCGACGACGTGCAGCCGTCGTTCGCCCAGGACGTCCACCAGGCGCTGCCGGGGCATTTCCCGCTCATGGTGGACGGCGGCGTCGGCGGGGTGAATTCGGCCTACGGTGATGGGGTGATCGACGCCTGGCTCGCCGACAACCCGGACCTCCGCGTCTGGGCCATCGGCTACGGCACCAACGACGCCTGGCAGTCGGTGGCGCCGGACACCTTCGAGAGCCAGTTGCAGACGATCGTCGACCGGGTCAAGGCCGCCGGACGGCAACCGGTGCTCGCCCGCATCCCCTACGCCCTGAAAGGGCCGGCGGACGCGAACGTCCAGGCATTGAACCGGGTCATCGACACCCTGACAGCGCGCAACCACCTCACGCCCGGGCCGGACCTGTACGCGTGGTTCAGAGTCCATCCCGATCAGCTCGGCACGGACGGCGTGCATCCGACTCCGGCGGGGTCGATCGCGATCAACCGGCTGTGGGCGGAGGCACTCCTGCCCGGCTACCGGGCGGCGACGGGCACGCCGGCGGCGCAGGGCAGCCCACCGTCAGCCACCGGTAACCCTGCCGTTGCCGCCGCACCGGCCTCCAACGGGGTCGCCTGGAACGGATCGACCCGCTTTCTGGTCGGCGTGAACTACCCATGGCGATCCTACGGGAACGACTTCGGCCGGAACGCCTGGGGGAGCTACGGCGTCCACGATCCCAAGACCTACGCGGCCGTGGACGCGGACTTCGCGAGCATGGCGGCGATGGGCATACAGGTCGTGCGCTGGTTCGTGTTCGCCGACGGGCGGGCCGGGATCACCTTCGACCCGAGCGGCCTGCCCACCGGGTTGGACGACGCCGTCTTCCCGGACCTCGACGCCGCGCTGGCGATCGCGCGGCGGCACCACATCGGCCTCGACCTGGTGCTGCTTGACTATATGTTCATGCAAGACGCACGGGTCGACCACGGCGTCCAGCTTGGCGGCCACGCCGCGGTGATCGACAGGGCTGCCGGGCAGCAGGCGCTCGTCGACCGGGTGTTCACCCCGCTGTTCGAGCGCTACGGGGATAACCCGTCAATCCTGAGCTGGGAGGTCATGAACGAGCCGGAGTGGGCGCTGTCCGACGGAGGAGATCCCGCCGCGTCGGTGAGTCAGCCATCGACCCTGGCGAACTTCCGGACCTTCACGCGCCGGGTCGTCGACGCGGTGCACCGCCTGACGAAGAGCGATGCGACCGTGGGCTCGGCGGATGTGAAGTGGCTCCGCGACTGGCAGGGGCTCGGCCTCGACTACTATCAGGCGCACTACTACGACTGGATGGCGTCCTCGTCCTCCGACAACCTCGTCAAGCTTCCCTACGCCGCACTGAGAATCGACCGGCCGCTGATCGTCGGGGAGTTTCCGGCGGCGGGAAGCAAGACCGCCAGCCTCGCGCAGTACCTCGACGCCTTCTCCAGCCACGGGTACGCCGGCGCGTGGGCCTGGAGCTACGGCGGCGTGGACGCCAACGGCCGCCCAGACCCGACGGTCCTGCGTGCCTGGTCCGTCGCCCACGCCGGCGGAGGCTGAGCGACC
>DATKRJ010000161.1:0-2300 GCA_035532355.1 Thermomicrobiaceae bacterium
CCGTCGGCGACGGGGTAGCCGAGGGCGTCCTGGACCGTCGCCGTCTCGGTCAGGGTCGTGCCGACGGTGGCCGTGGTGTTGCCCGGCGCCAGGGTGAGGCTGGCCGGCGGGCCGGGGGTGATGGTGAGGGTGGCGGTGCCGGAGCTATCGGCGAAGTTCCCCGCCGGGTCGTGGTAGGCCGCGGTGATCGTGTAGGGGCCGGGGGCCAGCGTACCGGGGAGGGGGTAGCTCACGCTGGCGCTGCCGGTCGACACGTTGCCGCTCGTGGCCGTGCCGACCACGGTGTTGGTCGCGTCGGTGACGGTGAAGGTGACCGTGCCCTCATTGACGGTGCCGGCCGGCGACGTCACCGTCGCGCTGAGGGTCACGCTCGTGTCGACGTCCTGGGCCGTGGCGTTGGTCGGAGTGACGGTGGGCACGATGAGCTCGTAGGCGCCGACGTCGCAGCCGGGACCCTGCGGCCGGGCCACCCCGCGCTGGTCGGTGGTGGCGCCGACCGCGCAGCTGCCGGCGTTGAGCGGGATGGCGTCGAGGGCGATGCTGCCCGGGCCGAGTGCCTGCGTCTGCGTCGGGCCGCCGTTGTTGGCCAGCGGCTGGAGGTTGAGCTGGGCCGGCGTCACGTTGTTCTGCGAGCCGGTCGCCGAGAAGCCGCACGAGCTGTCGGTCGACAGGTTGTAGCCCTGGTCGGCCGGCGGCGAGCCGGCACCGCAGTTTTCGTTTCCGTTGCCGTCGAAGATGGTGGCGTCCACGGTCGGCGAATTCTCCACCACGATAGCCCCGAGACCGTTCCCGCTGATGGTGCCGTTGGTCATCGTCAGGTGGTTGGCAACGACGCCGTAGCCCCCGTTGCCGCTGAGGGTGCTGTTGGTCACCGTGTCAGTGAAGCCAGCTATGCCGTTGCCGCCATTGCCGGTGACGGTGCTGTTGGTCATCGTCAGGGAGTAGGCAACAACGCCCTCGGACGAGTTGCCGCGCACGGTGCTCTCCGTCAGGGTCACAGGGTCATTTTCGGCTACCCGCGTGCCGATCCCTTCCTGGCCGTACTCGAGCGTGGCGTTGTCCAGGCTCAGGCCGGCGGTGTCGACCAGGTCGAACAGATCGAAGCCTCCCGGCGCGCCGGCCGTCCCAGCCGCGAGCACCAGGCCGTTGCCGTGGATCGTCACGCTCGCGGTGGCCGGGATGGTGATGGCGCTGGTCGCGGTGAGCGCGCAGTTGGCGGCCCCGGCGCCGAAGGTCACCGTGTCGGTGCCGGTGATGGCCTGCACGTCGGACTGGAACTGGCTGAAGGTCGGGCAGGACGTGTAGGTCGTGGCCGCCAGCGCCCCGCCGGACCCGGCCAGCACCCCGGCCACGCCCAGCGCCAGCCCGACCAGCAGCCGCGGCAGCACGGCATGCCCGCCGCGCGACCGAGTCCCCCACGTGCCCATCCCCGCTCCCTTTCCAATTCCGAGGCGCATCACGCCCCGAGGACGACGCCTGGCCACATCCCGCGGTTACCGGCCGTGAGCCCGCGGTCCCACCCGTCGTGTCGTCTCGCTTTCAGACTCAATGCGCCTATCCTAGTCCCGCGCACCTGTTCGTACAAGAGAGAGGCGCACCCCGGTTGAGGGCGGGCAGCGGCGCGCCGGCGCGACCGGGAGCTGCTCCCCGTGCTCAATGACTACCGCATCACCGAGCTCGACGTCGCACTCCCGTCGGTACTGGACTGCCGCGATCCTTCGGCGCTCGGCGTGACTCTCGACGCGCTGCTCGCGGAAGGCAACTACTCGCTCACCCAGCGTCTGGGTGCGGCCGCGCTGGCGCGGGAGGTAGAGGGCTTGATTGCGCCTTCCGCGACCCGGCTGGGCGACACCCTGGTGCTGTTCCCGCCCCGGCTACGCGGGCGGTCGCAGCTCGCAGTTGTCGCGTATCTCGAGCCCCGCCTGTACGTGGCGCGAACGGAGTAGCGTCGCGCGGGGCGTCCGCTACGACGTCGGCGAGGCCCGTCGCCCGGGACTAAAGTCGCCGGGCTGAAGGACGAAGCCCCCGGGCATGCTGAAGGGGCTGGGAGACGGGATGGCGGGGGCGCGGGGGACGGCCGGGGATGGCGGGCCGGTGACGCCGACGGGGTGCCGCGCGTGTGCTGGACCATCGTGAGCCGGATCACGCCGCAGTGCGGAAAGGGGGACCTGGTGAGGCTATGGGCGGCTATCGGAGATCGCGCCAAGCTCCTTCACCCTCACCGCCGTTGACGGGACTCCCGGTTTCGGCATCGATCTCACGGTACTGGCGTTTGCCGTAGTCGATCTCGTGCCAGGTGC
>DATKRJ010000162.1:0-3388 GCA_035532355.1 Thermomicrobiaceae bacterium
GCGGGCGAGCAGGATGCCGGCGCCGATCATTGTCCCCTGGTTGTAGCTCCACTGGGTCCGCTCCACCTCCCCGGCGAGGTCGATGTGGTCCCAGTAGAGCCCGTTCGGGGCGAGCAGGTGCTGCCGGACCCAGCCGTACATTCGCACCGCCCAGGTGAGGGCATCCACGTCCCCGGTCAGCTCGTGCAGGCGCAGGGCGAGGATGGCGGACGGTGCGGTCGAGACCGTGTTGCGATCGCGCGACCAGCCGGCGCGCACCCAGAAGACGCCGCCGGGCGCAGGGTGCACCGGGTCGTCGTCCCAGTTGCCGATCAGGAAGCGCAGGACGTCGCCGGCCCGGGCGAGCGGCTCCGCGTCGCCGGTGAGGCGATGGGCGCGCATGAGCTGCAGGCCGATCCAGGCGTTGTCGTCGGAGAACTGGTCGCTCGACGCCGAGAGCCACGAGTGGGCGGCGGAGTCGTAGGCCGGCGGATCGCCGTGTCGATTCCAGTAGCGTGCCAGGCCGTCGAGGCGGTCGGCCACGCCGGTCCGCGGCCGATCGCCGGTCCCTTGGAGCTCGGCGAGGTCGAGGGTGGCCGCGAAGGCCTGGGAGAAGGGCCAGAGAAAGGCGGTGCTGCCGTCGCCGGGCGCCGCCGCCCGGTAGAGCCTGCGGCGCGCCAGGAAGAAGTGCCGCTGCATGGCGGCATGGGCAGCGATCGCCCGCGCGGTCCAGTCCGGTGTCGCAACCATGGCGGTGATCGTCTCCTCCACCGGGCGACCGGAGGCGGTCGCCGGTCGTTGACGGCCGCGACGGATCGCGGCAGGATGTACGTACACGGGCCGGCCGTCCGACCGGCTCGGCGCTCGGTCCCGGGCATGCGAGCAGGCGAACATGCCAGCAGAGGAGGACAGGGGTGACGGAGGATCGGCGCCGGCGGCGCGAGCACGATGTCACGCCGCAGATTCAGGGCCGCTACGCGCCGGCCGCGCTCACGCTGCTCCACGCCCACGACGTGCGCGTGTGCCACTGGCGCACCAGCATGACCGGAATCGCCTGGATCGGCCACCCGCGCCGGCCGATCGAAACGCCCCACCCGCGCTCGCCACTGAGCTTCTCCATCCTGGCGCACGAGGTTGGTCACCACGCGCTCGGGACGCTACGGCCGCGCTGGCGGGAGGAGTACCTGGCCTGGGAGTTCGCCTTCGCGCAGATGCGGCAGCTGGGTGTCCCGATCGAGCCGCGCGTGCGTGCGCGCCACGCGGCGTCGATGCGCTACGCGCTGGCCAAGGCGCTGCGGCGCGGGCTGCGCGACGTCCCGCTGGAACTCCAGCCCTTCGCCGCGGGCGTTCCCGTGCCCCGTCCGGATGCGGTGCGCGTGCCCCGCGAGCCCGGTGCGCCCCGCGGGCCCCTTGCATCTTGAATTGCCTCCCGGGCACACTTAGCCCAACGCGCTGGAAGGGCGGACGGCGGACCCTGGCGGTCCGGCAGGGGACAGGTGGGTTCGAGGGACAGGTCCCGGTCCGGCACGAGGTCGAACGACCGATCACCAGCACCCAACACCCGGGGTCGCGCGTTCAACTGTTAAGCGCGGAACCGCCCACGCGACTGTGCGTGGGCTCACGAGCGAGGGAAGGGATCGGCTGCCGGCGCGCATGGCCGGCACGTTGGAACTTACGTGGGGACACGCATCGTGATATTCCAACAATTCACGCCCGATCGGACGCGCCGCGCGGTCGGCCGTCTGCTGGTTTCGGTAATCGTCCTCCTGCTGGCGCTCTCGGCGCTGCCGCTGTCGGCGGCCGCGGCTCCGGCCCCGGCCAACACCCAGTCGACGTCGGTCGTACCTCCGCAGGACCCGGCCGCGTCCGTGCCGGCGCCCTTCAACACCAACATGACGTGGAGTCAGGAAGGCGGCTGGCACTGGGTCACCTTCTCGTTCTCCGGCGCCAACGCCACCACCGGCGTCTGGCTGCCACAGGCCTACTTCGTGGCGACGATGGTGCGCTCGTTCGGCCCCAACGACCCCTGCACCGACTGCGTCTCCGTGGGGGCCAATCAGCAGGGACCACCGATCATCTTCGATGGGCCGCACGATCAGTCCCTGGCGACCGCCTACCAGAACCTCGACAACGGACCACGGATGCGTGGCGCCGACGGCGCCTGGGCGGCAGGCTCCTGGTATCTCAACTTCAGCCCGCGTACCAAGACCTTCTTCTCCTGGACCTGGATCCCCGACAGCGGCAGCACGGCCGGGACGGCTGCCGCACTACCCACGCTCCTGAGCACCAACGCCGTGAGCGGCGGCACGCGAGTCTTCCCGGTGGCGGGCAACTACACCGAGACGCAGGGCTACGGCTGTGTGCCCTACAACGCCGGCTACCCGCAGCTGGCCTCCTGCCCGGCCAGCGCCCCGAGCTTCCACGACGGGGTTGACCTGGCGGCCCCGGCCGGCACGCCGATCGTCGCCGCAGCCGCGGGGACGGTCACCTTCGTCGGCTTCGACTCGAACCAGCCCGGCGCGAACTCGATGATCCTGATCCAGCTCGACGGCGCGAACGCCGGCTACACCACGGAGTACCTCCACTGGGAGCAGTCCTTCGTCAAGGTCGGAGCGCACGTGGCGGCCGGGCAGCAGATCGCCGCGGTCGGCTCGGTCGGCTACTCGACCGGCCCGCACCTGCACTTCACGGTCAAGGACGCGACTGGCGCCACGGTCAACCCGCTCGGCTGGCTCCAGGGCGCGGTCGTGCCGGTGATTGGCGGCCAGGGCGGCAGCGTCGCGGGCGGCGTGCTCCAGTGGCTGCCGTTGATCCAGACGGCCGCCAACCAGAACCACGTGCCACCGGGCTTCATCGCCGCGATCATGACGGTCGAATCGGGCGGGAACCCGGGCTCGATCTCCCCGGTCGGGGCCCAGGGGCTGATGCAGGTCATGCCGGACGAGCTGACGCGGCTCGGCGTGGCGCAGGCTCAGTGGCTCGATCCGGCGACGAACATCGGCGCCGGCGCGCGCTACATCGCCGAGACCGTGAACAACGGCGGAACGCTCGAGCAGGCGGCGGCCAGCTACTTCGGGCAGGGCTGCGACGTCTTCGGCACCTGCACCGACCAGTACGTGGCGCGGGTCATGGCCTGGTACGGCTACTACGCCGCGATCTTGTCGGGCCAGCAGGCCATGCCGCCGTCGGTGATCCCGGCGCCGGTGTACGCCAACCCGACGCCATCCGTCGCCGTCGCGCCGGTCACGCAGACCGCGGCGGTCCAGCCATCTCAGCCGGCGGTGAACGCCGCGACGACGCCGTCACCGACCACTCCGACACCCACCCCGACACCAACGGCCACGCCGTCAGCGACGCCGACCGCCACCGCTACGCCGACGGCCGGCGCAACGTCGACCCCCACACCCAC
>DATKRJ010000163.1:0-8860 GCA_035532355.1 Thermomicrobiaceae bacterium
CTCACGGTCTGGACGATTTCCCTCTCCTGCGTCCTCTGGGGTGGTCCCCATCTACAGCCATCGTCGCTCGCCCGGCGTCACAAGCGCGACAGCGCAACTCGCCGTGACGCTGCAGTTGCGTGACAGTCCGCCGCGCAATTCGTGCTACCATCGACGACCGGGAGTTGCCGATGGCCGTCGCGTTCGAAGGCGCACGACTCGTTGATGTCCGCGGCGAAGTCGCTCTCGGGCGGCTCGTCGTTGACAGCGGTCGGGTCGCCGACCCATCCTCCGCAGTGGTGTCCACATTCGACGCCCGCGGCCTGACCATCCTACCCGGCTTCGTCGACGTCCACACCCACGGCGGCGGCGGTTTCGCGCTGCAGACACGGGACTCCGACCGTATTCGCCGCTACGCCGCCTGGGCGCCATCCACCGGCTGCACCGCATTTCTCGCGGCCGTCGTGGGCGTGTCTGACGGCCTGCCCGAGGCGGAGCTTGCCGCCGCCACCACCGCAGCCGCGGCGCCGGGGCCCAGCGCCGAGCTTCTCGGCGTGCACCTGGAAGGGCCGTTTCTGAATCCGGTGCGGCGGGGCGCGCACCCGGCCGCCTGGTTGCGAACGCCATCTGAGGTCGACGTGGAGCGCTTACTGGCCGCGTCGCGCGGCTGGCTCCGAATCGTCACGCTGGCGCCGGAATTACCGGGTGCCAGCGCTGCGATCCGCCGCTTCATCGCGGCCGGCGTGACCGTTAGCGTCGGCCACACCGACGCCAGCTACGAGCAGACCCGCGCCGCGATCGCGCTCGGGGTCCGTCAGGTCACCCACTGCTTCAACGCCATGTCGCCGCTCCTCCACCGCGCGCCCGGACCGCTGGGTGCGGTGCTGGAGGAGCCGACAGTGCTCGGCGAACTCATCGCGGACGGCGTCCACGTCCACCCCGCGGCCATGCGGGCGCTCGTGCGCCTGCTCGGTTCAGAGCGCGTGGTCGTCGTCACCGACGCGCAGTCGGGCGCGGGTCTGGACGACCCGGTCATGTCGTTTGGCGGCCAGGAGGCGCGAGTAGTGGGCGGCGTCGCCCGGCTGCTGGACGGCACGATCGCGGGCAGCGTTCTGACCATGGACCGGGCGCTCCGCAATCTCGTCGACATGCTCGAGCTCGACCTCCCCACGACGTCGGGGATGTTGTCGTGGAACCCCGCCCGCGCCGCCGGGGTCTCCGATCGCAAGGGCCTGCTCGCGCCCGGCTTCGATGCGGACCTCGCGCTAATCGACGACAACTTGCGGCTCGTCGCTACCTACTGCCGGGGACGGCTCGCGTTCGCCCGCCCGGACTGGCTCCCACGCCTCAGGACGGCGGGTTTCGACGGCGCTGATGGCTGACGTCGATCGCGGTGCTTCCCGTCACCTCTGCGTGGGATTGATGTCCGGCACGTCCGCCGATGGCATCGACGCGGCGCTGGTCGCTATCCGGGGCGCGGGAGAGTCGGCCGTCGTCGAACTCCTCGCGTTCCATCACGCGCCCTATCCCTTGGACATCCGTGACGAGCTCTTCCGTGTCTTCGCCCAGGATGCACCGGCCGTCGCGCGTGTCTGCAGCCTCAACTTCACCCTGGGTGAGCTGTTCGCCGACGCCGCGCTCGCGGTCTGCCGGCAGACCGGCGTCGAATCGAGTTCCCTCCACGTGGTGGGCTCGCACGGCCAGACGATCTGGCACCAGCCGCGGCCCGATCCGATGCTCCCGGGCTCTCGCCCATCCACGCTTCAGATCGCCGAGCCGGCCGTCATTGCCGCCCGCACCGGCGCCCGAGTGATCGCCGACTTCCGGGTCGCGGACATGGCCGTGGGCGGCCAGGGTGCGCCGCTCGTGCCGTACTTCGACTGGGCGGTCCTTCGACAGCCGGACCGCTCACGGGCGATCCAGAACGTCGGCGGGATCGCCAACGTTACCTGGCTGCCGGCCGGCGGTCGCCTCGACGACGTCGTGGCTCTCGACACCGGTCCCGGGAACATGGTCATCGACGGGCTGGTCACGCTGCTCACCGGCGGCGCGCTCACCTACGACCGGGACGGCACTCTGGCCGGCGCCGGCACCGTCGACGGACAGCTACTCGAGGACTGGCTGGGCGACCCCTTCTTCGAGCAGTCGCCACCCCGCACCACCGGTCGGGAGCGATTCGGGCTGCCGTACGCGCGTCGTATCCTCGACCGGGTCGGCCTGCCCGCCGGCTTCCTGGCCGCCATTTCCGCGGAGGCCGCGGACCGCCAGCGCGCGCTCGACCTCGTTGCGACCGCGACCATGCTCACCGCGCACTCGATCGCGGACGCCTACCGGCGCTGGCTGCCACCGGTCGACGAGGTGGTGCTCGGCGGGGGTGGCAGTCGCAATCCGGTGCTGCGGCAGATGCTCACCCGGTTAGTTGCTCCCGCGCGGGTGCTCGTCCACGAGGACCTGGGTATCGACAGCCGGGCGAAGGAGGCCATGGCGTTCGCCCTTCTCGCCCACGACGCCCTCGCTGGACTGCCGACCAACGTGCCGTCGGCCACCGGCGCGAGCCGTGCGGTGCCTCTGGGGAAGCTCACCCAGCCGCTCTGAGGGTCGCGTCGTCACGCCTACAGCGGAGGCAGCCCTGGAATCGGGCCGCCCTCGGCCAGCCGGCGGGCGATCGCGATCGCGCCCAGCGCCGGGTCTGCCACCACCCCAACCTGCCCGAGCTCAACTCGAATCGCCCCGAGAGTCGCGTGTCGGAGCACCGCGCTCATGTGGAGCAGCCCACCGCCAAGCGCCAGCGGCGGCCGCTCGAGGTCGAGCCGCCGCACCACGGCATCGACGTGGCGCGCCAACTCCCTCCCCGCCTGTTCGAGCAGCGCCCGCGCCGGCAGATCCCCCGCCTCCGCCAGCCCGGCCACGTCGCTCGCGAGGCGCGCCACGTCGGCCGGGCTCATCCCCTCGCGGTACGCGGCCGGCAGGAGATCGTCCGGCGTCGCCAAGCGCCAGCGGCGCAGGACCGCGTCGAGCACCGCCGGCGCCGCGGCGCGGCCATCCGCGGTCTGGGTCGCCAGCCGGAGCGCCCGGGTGCCGACGTCGTAGCCGCTCCCCTCGTCGCCAAGCCGCCAGCCCCACCCGCCCGCGCGCGTCGTTCGACCGTCCAAGGATCGTGCCAGGCAGATGGATCCCGTGCCCGCGATCAGGGCAACTCCCCAACCCTCAGGCGTCCCCGCCGCCAGCACCAGCTCGGCGTCGTTCAGGATCGCGATCCGTCGCGTGAGCCGACGCTCGGCGGCCCAGCCGCCGATCAGGTCCCGGTCCGCCACACGATCGACTCCGGCGAGTCCGATGCAGGCCGCGAGGAACGGTTCCCCCTCACGGCTCTCGACCGGGTGGGCATCCGCCTGCTTCAACGCCGCCGCGATCGCCTCGTCGAGCGCGCGAACCGCCGGCTCGTACCCGATCGCCTGGTGGTTGCTCGACCCGGCGTCGCCGGCACCCAGCACGGTTCCGTCGAGCGAGGCCACCACGGCCCGGGTCCGTGACCCACCGCCGTCCACACCCAGCAGCAGGCGCTCAGCCATCCGTCCGCTCCCGGAGCGCTTCGCGTACCCGCCCATCGTTTTCCGCCAGCCGGCGCCGCGCCGTGTTGACGTCCAGTCTCGCCAGTGCCGCCACGATCGCGACCTTCACGTCACCGTCCGCATCGGCCAGACAGCGCTCGGCCGCCGCCAGGTCCAGCCCGGTCGCCGCGGCCACGATCGCGACCGCGCGCCGGCGCAGTTTGTCGTTCCCCGCCTGGACGTCCACCATCAGGTTGCCGAATGTCTTGCCGAGCCGCACCATCACCGTTGTACTCAACGCGTTCAGGACGAGCTTCTGCGCCGTGCCGGACTTCATGCGCGTCGACCCGGCAATTACCTCCGGCCCAACCACCGGCACGACCGCCAGGTCGACCGCTCGGCTGATCGGAGACCCGGGCGCACAGGTGACGGCCGCCACGAATGCTCCGCGCCGGCGCGCCTCGTCGACCGCTCCCATGACGTACGGCGTGCGGCCGCTTGCCGCCAGACCGACCACCACGTCATCCGCGCCGACGCTCAGTTCGGCGACGTCGCGTGCCCCCTGATCGCGATCGTCCTCCGCCCCCTCAAGCGAGGCCGTCATGGCGCGGACGCCTCCGGCGACGATACCCACCACCTGGGCCGGGTCGGTGCCGAACGTCGGCGGGCACTCGGCCGCGTCGAGCGCCCCGAGCCGCCCGGACGTCCCCGCCCCGACGTACACCAGCCGCCCGCCACGTTCCAGCCGATCCGCCACCACGTCGGCCAGCCGCGCGATCTCCCCGGCGACCGCCCGAACAGCGGGCACCACCAGCGCGTCCTCTGCCAGGATCACGTCGACGATCCCGCGCGGGTCGAGCGTGTCGAGCGCACGCGTCCTGGGGTTGATGGCCTCGGTGGGCGCGTCGACGGCGCCTGGGGAAACTGACGCCCGGTCCATCCAGCCTCCGTTTCCGGCTTCCGACGCGCCGCGGGCGGGCCAACGCCCGCCCGCTTACGATGCTTCGCCTCTGGTCTTGCCGGCGTCGCGGCGCCGCCTACTTGACCGCGATGTCCACGCTCTTGATGACCACCGGGTTAACCGGCTTCGACTGTTCGCCGGTTGGTGCGGCGGTCACCGGGGCGCTCGCGATCGCGTCGACGACGTTCATGCCCTGGGTCACCTCACCAAAGATCGTGTAGCTCTTCGGCAGCTGCCCGGTCATGTCCGCCTGCACGATGAAGAACTGGCTGCCATTGGTGTTGGGCCCGGCGTTCGCCATCGCCACGGTGCCACGCGTATAGTCGCGCGTTACCGGCTCATCCTTGAAGCGGTAGCCCGGCCCGCCGGCACCGGTTCCCGTCGGGTCACCGGACTGGATCATGAACCCCTTGATTACCCGATGGAAGATCACGTTGTTGTAGAACCCCTGCTGCGCCAGGAAGACGAAGTTGTTGACCGTGATCGGATCCTCCGACGCCAGCAGGTGGATGACGATATCGCCCTCGGACGTGTGCAGCGTCGCCGTGTAGTCGGCCCCCTGCTTCAACGCCATCGCGGGCGGGGACGACCACTGCTTCGTCTGCGTTCCGGACACGCTGTTTCCTCCCTCCGCCGCGGTCGTCGCGGTGGGTGCGCCCGCTCCGGCCGCGGTGCCGCAACTCGCCAGCACCAGCGCTGCCAGTCCAATCAATACGATCCGTCGCATGCTCGTGTCGCTGCCCATCCGTGCCCTGAAAACCGACGTTCCTCCGGGCGGTCCACGTCGTCCGCCCGGGTCGAGCGGCGTGCCCGCGTGGGCACGCCAGAGATTCTACACGGCGGCGCTCTGTCGACGCGGCGTGCCGTCCGCCTGGTGGCGACAGAGTACGGGCGGAGCGTTCCGCCCCGCCCGTCCGATGAGCCGACCTGGAACCCGCGTTCAGTCGACGCTGGGGCCCGCCGCAACCACCTGCGGCTGCACGTGACCCACGAACTGCTGGAAATTCTGATTGAACATCCCGGCGAGCCGGTGCGCCTGCCGATCGTAAGCCTCGGTGTCGCGCCATGATTGGCGCGGGTGCAGCAGGTTGGTGGGCACGCCCGGGCAGCGCTCGGGGACGAGCACGCCAAAGATCGGGTCCGGCACCGTTGGCACGTCCGCCAGCGCCCCACTCAGTGCCGCGTGGATCATCGCCCGCGTATAGGCGATCGGCACCCGCTCGCTGGTGCCTGCCGGGCCGCCGATCCAGCCGGTATTGACGAGCCAGACGCGCGTGGCGTGCTCGTTCACCCGCTTGCCAAGGAGCTCCGCGTAGACCTCCGGCGGCAGTGCAAGGAACGGCGCTCCGAAGCAGGTGCTGAACGTCGCCTCCGGCTCGGTCAGTCCCACCTCCGTACCCGCCACCTTCGCGGTGTAGCCTGCCAGGAAGTGGTACATCGCCTGCTCGGTCGTGAGCCGCGAGATCGGCGGCAGCACCCCGAAGGCGTCCGCGGTGAGCAGGAAGACGTTATGGGGATGATCACCCAGCCCGGTGTGACTGGAGTTCGGGATCTGGGAGAGCGGATAGGCCGCGCGTGTATTCTCGGTGATGGACTCGTCGTTGAGATCCAGCCGCCGCGTCTCTGGATCGTAGACCACGTTCTCCAGAATCGTGCCGAAGCGCCGAGTCGTCTGGTAGATCTCCGGCTCTGACTCCAGTGAGAGCCGGACCACCTTGGCATAGCAGCCGCCCTCGAAGTTGAAGATCCCCCGATTGCTCCAGCCGTGCTCGTCGTCGCCGACCAGCTGGCGATCCGGGTCGGTCGACAGCGTTGTCTTGCCCGTCCCGGACAGACCGAAGAAGAGCGCCGTGTCACCGTGAAGCCCCACGTTCGCCGAGCAGTGCATCGACAGCACGCCCTCGAGTGGCATCAGGTAGTGCATGACGGTGAAGAGCGACTTCTTGATCTCGCCGGCGTACTCAGTACCGCCGACCAGGATCAGCCGCTCCGCGAAGTTGAGCACGACAAACGCGTCGGAGCGAGTGTGGTCGCGCTCGGGCTCAGCGTGGAAGTGGGGCACACAGATGACGGTGAAATCGGGCTCGGTGTCGACGTGCTCGTCGACGGGGCGCTGAATGAACATGTTGCGCGTGAACAGGCTGTGCCACGCCATCTCAGTGATCACCCGGACCGACCTGCGGTGCTCTGGGTCGGCGCCTACATAGCAGTCCTGCACGTATACCTCGCGACCGCGCAGGTACTCGGTCACCCGCTGGTGCAGCAGGTCGAAGTCCTCCGGTGCGAACGGCTTGTTGCCATCCCACCAGATGCGCTGCTCCGAGCCCGGCTCGCGCACGATGAACTTGTCCTTCGGGGTGCGACCGGTGAACCGGCCGGTCCGCACCAGCAGCGGTCCGAGGTGGGCGATCGCGCCCTCGCCACGCTTGACCGTGTGCTCGTACAACACCGGCGTTACCGGATTCCAGTGGGTCGTCCCAACACCGTGGATGCCATGCCGGTCCAGGCCGAAGGCCGGAGCCGGGCGCTCCGTCGTCTGCATCGTCCCTCCCACCGTGCGCGCGATAACGGTCGACAGGAAGCCCCACCGTGACGTATGGCAGATGCTTAAGGCGGATGATCGGCCGATCGGGGCTCACCGCGCGTATCGCTCGCAGCTTGCGTACCGTTGCATGGAGTGTAGCACGTTCAACCGCGCATGTTCGCGGTTGGGGGCCGGCGGCGGAAGTCGCGCGCCGAGTCAAAGTATGAGCATCGCGTCGCCGAAGCTGTAGAACCGGTAGCGCTCGCGCACCGCTTCCCGGTACGCCGCCAGGATTACCTCGCGTCCGGCCAGCGCGCTCACGAGTAACATCAGCGTCGAGCGGGGAAGATGGAAATTCGTGATCAGCCCGTCGATCACCCGGAAGCGGTGCCCGGGCACGATCATCAGCGCTGTCCAGCCCTCCAGATCGCCGTCCGCCGTGAGCGAGCTCGGGAGCGACTCGAGCGTCCGACAACTCGTCGTCCCGACCGCGATCACCCGCCCTCCGCGGGCCCGGGTCCGGCCGATCGACGTCTGTGCCTCCGCCGGCACACGGTACCACTCGCGATGCATCGGATGGTCGCGTGCGTCGGGCACCTTCACCGGGAGGAACGTGCCGGGGCCGACGTGCAGGGTGACTCGCGCGACCTCGATGCCGCGCTCTCGAGCAGCGGCGAGCAGTCGCGGTGTGAAGTGCAGACCCGCTGTCGGCGCCGCGGCCGAGCCGGGGGCCGTGGCGTACACCGTCTGGTAGCGCTCCGGATCGGCCAGCGGGGTGTGGATATACGGCGGCAACGGCATCTCTCCGTACGCACCGAGGTGACTCTCCACCTCGGCCGGGAGTCGTACCGCCAGCAGGCCATCCGGCAGCTGCTCCTCGATGCGCACGGCTCCCGCGGCGGCCGTGCCGTGGCCGGGTTCCAGCGCTACGCTCGTGCCCGGCCGCAGCCGCCGGGCCGGACGTCCCATAGCCTCCCACATCCCGTCGCCCACGCGGCGCACCAGCAGGAGCTCGACCCGCCCGCCGCTCTCTCGCCGACCGTGCAGTCGCGCAGGGAGCACCCGCGTATCGTTGACGACCAGCAGGTCGCCTGGGGACAGGTACTCCAGCACGTCGCGGAAACCACTGTGCGTGATGGCATTGCGCGCGCGGTCGAGCACCAGCAGTCGCGAGGCGTCCCGCGGCTCGACCGGCGTCTGCGCGATCAGCTCGGGCGGGAGGTCGAAATCGTAGTCCGCGATGGGCAGGCGCGGGTCGGGGTCCGACTCCGGCATCGGTCAGCTCGGGTCCGGGTCGAAGAGCGACGCCTGCATCGATGGATCTACACGCTCCCGATAGGGGATCTTCAGGTGCTCGTAGGCTCGGCGCGTCGCGATCCGACCCCGCGGCGTCCGCTGGAGGAAGCCGAGCTGGATCAGATACGGCTCGTAGACGTCCTCGATGGTGTCGCTCTCCTCGCTGGTCGAGGCAGCGATCGTCTCCACACCCACCGGGCCGCCGTCGAACTTTTCGACGATCGCCCCCAGGATCCGGCGGTCCACGTCGTCGAGGCCCAGCGCGTCGATCTCCAGCCGGTCCAGCGCCACCCGCGCCACGTCGAGGGTGATGACACCCGCGGCCCGCACCTGCGCGAAGTCGCGGACCCGGCGCAGTATCCGGTTGGCGACCCGCGGCGTTCCCCGCGCGCGCAGCGCGATCTCGATCGCGCCCTCGGGCTCGATCTCAACCTGCAGGATGCGCGCCGAGCGGGTGATGATCTCCTCCATGGCGGCCTGGTCGTAGAAGTCGAGCCGGTTGATCTCGCCGAAGCGATCGCGGAGTGGTGATGTCAGGAGCGCCAGCCG
>DATKRJ010000164.1:0-17144 GCA_035532355.1 Thermomicrobiaceae bacterium
GCGGCCGAGAGCAAGACCATCTCGACGCGATCGCGTTCGGCAGGGGACAGGCTGGGATCGCGACGCAGCGCCTCGACCGCGTCGCGTTGGGTGGCGGTCAGGGTGATGTGGAGCATGCCCGAAGTCTACCATAACTAGGGCCACCTGCTTAGGAGTCGGGGCGTTTCCCATCAGCCCGTTGAACGTGGCATAGGTCGGCCCATTCGGATCGTTCGCATCCCCGGCGACATCGATTTGGGCCGGGCCATACGACACGAATAGATTATCGCCCATCTGCCGCTGTCCGGTGATCAGTTCCTTTGCCAGCAAGCCGTTGGTGACGTACCAGATAGAGGTCGAGTCGCCATCTGGGTGGGTGATCTCCATACGACTCTTGTCGAAGTACTGGACGGTGCGAGCGCCGTCCGGAGAGTCGGCGTAGCGCTCCGACAGTACATCGGTGAAGGGCGCGGGCCCCCACATCCAGGTGCGGCTCACCTGCCCAGCAGCAACCGGCTTGTCTGTACGTGCCCAGGTCGCATCGAAGTAACTGTTCGAACTCGCTGCCGTGGTCGGTGCGATCGTGACAAGCGCCAGCAGCACTGCCAGAACCATCGCCAACCCGCATCGCTGGCGCGCTGGCACCGCCAATCCGAGCGCCGCCATGATTCTCCCCTTCCCGATGCCGTGCGACCCTCTTCTGCATGCCGCACCATGCATTATATGCGCTGCCGTTGTAGAAGAGTGGCAGGTCAGAGGTCCGGATTTTCGCTGTCTGGTCGAGTTGAACGAAGGCGTGCCGCAACGGTACCTGATACCAAGGTATATCCAGCGGGTTACGGTCGCTCACCAGACTATCCCAGTCGCAGAGCGGGATTTGACAGACGAATCGTATCCCTTTGAACGCACCTTCGTATGAGACGTCCCACGGTTCGAATTGGCCAGTTCGGGCGGGCCACGCGATCTATGAGATGGTTGCCGCTGGCTGGAATCGGATGCGTCAACTCATGAGCATCGGGTCGCTGGGCTTGGCGCTTCTGACCTGCTCACCCAGGTTACCCAACGGCCGGATATGCGCCAATCTCCCACGAACCTCAGATACAGGTGGACTTCGCGTTTGCAGCGGAGGGCGAGGCGCTCGATCCGTTCCAGCACATCTCGCGTCTCACCGAGCGGCGACTGCGCGAGCAAGCGGCCCTACTCTGCCAGGAACGGGATCATCTGGAGCCGATTTAAGGTCGTATCCCCGTACCAGTCGATGTACGGCAGGTAGTTGAACCCCGACTCATCCTCCGGCAGAACTCGGTGCAGGAGGTTCTGTGGGTCGAACACCTTCTCCAGCGTGACGCCGCGTTCGGTCTGCAGAGTGACCTTGAGCTCCAACGGATAGCTATCCGTCCAGTACCGCGACCATCATCGTGAAGTCGTCCGCCGAGCGGACGACTTCACCGGTAGCCTACCGCCGGCCGATCGCCAGCTCTCGGTCCTCGATCTCGGCCAGCAGCGGCGCCACGTCGGCCGCCTCGATCTCCTCGCCGGCCTCCAGTATCCCCTCCAGCCGCGCGAACAGCCGCCCGCGCAGGAACTGGCGCAGCCGCGTCGGGTAGCCGGCCGTCACCGCGTTGATCGCGTCCTGAATGGCCGGCGTCCAGACGCGCTCGAATGCCTCGCGCTCCGGGCCGAGGTCGAACGCCGGCAGCGGCCCCTCCCCGCGCGACGCGCGCCGGTCGGCCCGCAGCCCTTCACTCGCCGCCTCGTCGCACGCCCCGTCCACGACCACCACGCCGTAGTCGTCCCGCGCGCGCTCCACGCTGACCAGCCCGTCCAGCACGTCCGCGACCACCCGCTCGGCCGGGCGGGCCAGCGGGTCGCCGTAGCCGCCGCCGCCCTGCGCGCCGATGCGCAGCACGTCGCCCGGCTGGAGTTGCAGCACGTCGATCTTGCCGATGTCGGTCTCGCCGTCGGTGCCCGGGTTCAGCGTCGTGTAGCCCAGCGTCCCCGCCTGGCCGCCGAGCCGTCCCCAGGGCCGGAAGCGGTAGCGCTCCATGCCGCGCGCGGTGACGACTGCGTTGGGCGGGAAGACCTTGAGCTCGAGCACGACGCCGACGCCGCCCCGGTAGTAGCCGGGGCCGCCGCTGTCCTCGCGCAGGCTGTAGCGCGGGATCAGCACCGGCATCTCCTGCTCGACGCTCTCGGTCGGCACGTTGCGCAGGTAGCCCATGCAGACGTCGACCCCGTCCAGTCCGTCCTTCATCGGCCGTCCGCCCGAGCCGCCCGCCAGCGGCTGGACGACGCTGACCTTGGTCGCCCCGGTCGCCGGGTCCGGCACCGAGACGAGCAGGATCGAGCCCTGGTTGGAGCCGGCGGCGTTGATCTTGTCCGGCAACGCCTGCCCGAGCGTGGCGATCACCAGGTCGAAGACGCGGAACATCAGCGCGGCCCGCACCCCGTAGGCCGCGCCCGGCTCGGGGTTGAGGATGCTGCCGCGCGGCAGCACGAAGCGCATCGGCCGGACCGCGCCGCTGTTGAGGACCAGCTCCGGCTCCAGCGTCCTCAGCACGCTGATCAGCCCGAAAGAGATCATCCAGTGCCCGTTCTTGCCGTTAGAGGGCACGTTGAAGGCCGCCTGTACCTGGGGGTCGGAGCCGGTGAAGTCGAGTGTCAGGTCGCTCCCGGCCACGGTCAGCGCCAGCTGGATGCGCTGCAGCCGCCCCTTGAGCACGTGGTCCGTCTCCAGGTAGTCGGTGAAGCGGTAGGTCCCGTCCGGAATGGACGTGATCACCCGGCGCGCCTGGGCCTCCGAGTAGTCGAGCACGTCGTCGACGCCGCGGCGCACGACCGCCACGCCGTAGCGCGCCACCAGGTCGTGTACGCGCCGCTCGGCGGTCGCCAGCCCCGCCAGCTGGGCCTTGATGTCGCCCCAGTTCAGCGCCGGGATGCGGCAGTTGGCCATGAAGATCGAGCGGACCTCCTGGTTGAGCTCGCCGCGCGACATCAGGTGGACCGGTGGGAAGACGATCCCCTCCTGGAAGGTCTCGGTGTTCGAGGGCGCGATGCTGCCCGGCACCCGCCCGCCCACGTCCGAGAAGTGGATGAAGCTCCAGGCGAAGCAGAGCAGCTCCCCCTCGTGGAAGATCGGCTTCCAGATGTAGATATCGGGCAGATGCGTCGCCATGCCGCCGGTCGTGACCGGGTCGTTCGAGAGGAAGACGTCCCCCTCGTGCCAGCCGCCCAGGTGCTCCTCGACGTAGCGGATGGAGTCCTGCATCGGCTTGCCGACCATCAGGTGCACGCCGACCCGGTAGGGCGTGGCGAACACCTCGCCCTGCCGGCTCACCAGCGCGACGCCGAAGTCGCCGGTCTCCTTGACGAAGACGGTGTGGCCCGTGCGCAGGACGACGTAGCCCATCTCGTCGGCGATCGCCTGGAAGCGGTTGCGCAGCACCTCCAGCAGGACCCGATCGATGCTCGTCTCCTGTATCTCCTGAGCCTGGCTCGACACGCTCTCCACCCTTCGCTGCACCCATCCGTCGGCGGCTCAACCTGCATCTTTTTCGAAACGCCCATGTGCCCTATCGGCTCGGTTGGGCGCAACTCATGGCGCCCCTACCGGTCGATTCGTACCTTCAGCCGGCTTCAGCCGGGTTCGTCTTATGGCGCGACGGTCGGCCATCGCCGCCGCCGCTCGACGTGCCGCGCCCTACCGCACCCGCGTCCCGATGACGTTCAGGGAGGGGTCAACCCGCACGACGAACTCCGGCGTCACGAACACCGTGCTGTCGTACTGCTCGATGATGCAGGGGCCGGCGAGCTCCATGCCGGCCTCCAGCGCCGAGCGCTCGTAGACCGGCACCTCCCAGGTCGTCTCCTCCAGCCGCACCACGCGCCGGTCCATCGGCTCCGGTGCGGACCGGGCCGCGCTAGCCGCCCCGTCGGTGTGCGCCACGCGCCCGGCCGCGGCCGGCTTCGGCGTGTGGCCGATGATCTGGACGCGGATGCTGATCACCTCGGCCGGCGCCTCTCGGTCGCTGGTGCCATAGATGCGCTCGTATTGCTCGTGGAACGCGTCCAACAGGTCGGGCACACCCGGCGCGTCGGCCAGCGGGGACGGCGCCGGGACGGTGATCTCGAACGACTGACCGTGGTAGCGCATGTCGGCGCTGCGGACGAAGGCCGTGTTGGGCCGCTCGCCCGCGCCGTCCATGTGCTGCTCGTGCAGCCAGCCGAGCGCCTGCTGTTCCACCTGGCGGTAGAGCGCCTCGAGTTCTCCGGCCGCGAGCTCCGCGCCGGCGGCGTAGAGCGTCTTGATGAAGTCGGCGCGGAAGTCGGCGATCAGGCAGCCCAGGGCGCAGAGCACGCCGGGCGTCGGTGGGATGACCACCCGCGCGATGCCGACCTCGCGCGCCAGCATGAAGGCGTGGGTCGGTCCGGCGCCGCCGTAGGCCAGCAGGCTGAAATCCCGGGCGTCGATCCCCTGCCGGCCCATCAGCGGGACGAACTCGGCGTACATGTTGGCCGTGGCCACGTCGAGCACGTGGCGCGCCGCCGCCTCCGGTCCGCAGCCCAGCCGCTCGCCGATCCGGCCGAGGGCGCCGTGCGCCAGCTCCGGCTGCAGCTGAAGCTCGCCACCCAGGAAGTGGCGCGGATCGAGGATGCCGAGCTCGACGTAGGCGTCCGTCACCGTCGCGTCGGTCCCGCCGCGGTCGTAGCAGGCGGGTCCCGGGCTGGCGCCCACGCTGCGCGGGCCGACCTTGAGCACCCCCTCGCGGTCGATCCAGGCCACCGAGCCGCCCCCGGCGCCGATCGAGGAGACGTCCACCACCGGCATCACCACCGGGAATTCCCCGACGTGGCTCTCGGTCGAGTAGCTGACGTCCCCGCTGATCACCGAGACGTCCGCGCTCGTGCCGCCCATGTCGAACGTGATGACGTGCGGCTCCCCGATCTGCCGCGCGATGTAGGCGGCGCCGATCACGCCGGACGCCGGCCCGGACAGCAGCGTCTCCACCGGGACAGCCGCGGCGTGGCGCGCGGTCATGATCCCGCCGTTCGATTTGGTCGAGAAGATCGGCGTCTCCAGCCCGGCGTCCCGCAGCTCGCGGTCGAGCGCGGTGAAGTAGTCCTCCATGCGCTGGCCGACGTGGGCGTTCATGACCCCGACCAGCGTGCGCTCGTACTCGCGGAACTGGGGCCAGATCTCGCTGGAGGTGCAGACGTAGACGCCGGGCAGCGCCTGCTCGACGCGCGCCTTGGCGGCCAGCTCGTGGTCCGGATTGCGGTAGCTGTGGAGGAAGGCGATTGCCAGCGCCTCGACGCCCCGGTCCACCAACTCGCGCGCCGCCGCCTCGACCTGGTCGAGATCGAGCGGGAGGTACTCACTGCCGTCGGCCAGCAGGCGCTCGCGAATCTCGCGTACGTCGCGCCGCGAGGCGAGCGGGGCCGGCTTGTCGCTGTAGAGCTGGCTGGGGTCGGCCAGGCGCAGCCGGCGCAGCTCCAGGATGTCGCGGTAGCCCTCGGTGACGAGCAGCCCGGTGCGGGCGCCGCTGCGCTGGATGAGCGTGTTGACGGCGAGGGTGGTGCCGTGGACGAACGAGGCGATCTGCTCGGCCGCCACCCCCTGCTCGGCCTCCAGCCGCGCCAGCCCGGTCAGGATCGCCTCCGAGGGATGCGCCGGGGTCGAAGCGACCTTGGCGATGGCGTAGCCCCCGGTCGTCTCGTTCATGAGCAGGAAATCGGTGAAGGTGCCGCCGATGTCGACCCCGAGTCGGTACCGCTCCATAGACTCTCCCTGTCCCCTGTGTCCCCTCACGGCCATTCTGGCCCGATGTATCGCGCGACCATCCTAACCGACCGGCGGCTCCCGTGGCAGCGCGACCTGGACACCGGCCCCGCAGGCGCCGTCTGTACGTCCAGGGTCCACCGTCTGCCGGCACGACCCCACGTTGGCAAGCGGCTTGCTCGTTGACGGGTGCAACCCTAGAATCATGGTGGGGACTGCGCATCTGCGATGGATTGCATCGCACTGGAGGGCACATGGCCGCTCGAGCCACACCGAACACATCTGCTGTGGTCATGGCCTTCGCGGAACGCTTCCGGTCGGCGGACGAGTGCCGCGGGATCTGGTACCGCGAACGGGGTCCGCTAACGGAACTGTGGCTGGTCACCGATCCGATCGACCTCCCCGGTGAGCGCCACCTGCGCGCCTTGGGGTTGGAGGTGTCGGCCGCATTTCGCGACGTAACCGTTGATTTCCACATCCTGAATTCACGCCTCGTGGGGGATGACCCTCAGGGGTTGGTCCCGGCCGGCGCCGAATACCATCCGATCCGCTGATCCCACCGTGGACGGGCGAACGCAGCTTCATCTTGACGCCGCCGAGCGGCACAAGAACCTCGCGCCCTGGCTGCTCCACTCACCGCGCCCTCCGGACCTCACATCCTACCCGGACGAGTGGGTGGTGACGATACTGTTCTACAGTGCCGTCCACCTCATCAGCGCGTACCTGATGGAGAGAGCGGGACCAGGGTCGATTCCAAGAAGCCACGCGGAGCGCTTCGCTGAGGTCGGACGGCGCCCAGAGCTTCGATCAATCGTCATGCCGTATACGGAACTCTACGATTGGTCGATCGCCGCTCGCTACGCGGCGCGCCCCACGTTCGCGGCGACTGATCTCCAGGCTGCCTCGGACGATCGAGACCGCATCGCGCGGGTCATCAGCCAGCTACTGGGCGTCGAATAGCCCTGCTGGAACGAACCAGCGGCGCTGACGGTGCAGTCGGGAGAACGGCATCGCTTTCGGCGCGCGGCCGCGCGCTACACCTTGCGGCTGTGCGGGCGATGCGGCTCGGTGTCGATGCCCCAGGAGACGATGCGCGTGGGCCGGATGCGGATGTACTCGGGATCGGCACCGGGCGTGATCTGGTCGCCGCCGGTGCGGACGGCCGTGGCACTCCCGCGCACCTCGACGCCGGCGGGCCCGCCCGCGGCCGAGACGCCGTCGACCACGAAGGCTACCCGGTCGTCCTCCTGCACGTCGCGGTACTTCTTGCTCTTGCCGAGGAAGCGGCCGGTCACGTCGATGCCGTCGCGCGCGGGGTCGTAGTGGAAACGCACCGGCACCACGTGCAACTCCCCCGACTCGCCGACCGTCGCCAGCCGTCCCAGCCGCTGGCTCTCGAGAAACGCGATCTCCGCTGGCGTGAACCTGCTCATCGTGTTGCCCGCCCTCCCATCGTCCGTGCGTCGGCCGGCTCCGAACCCGGCGCCGTATCTTCGCGCACGACCGGCATTCGGCACCACACACACGGCGCATCCACCGCGTCGGGCGTGGACAGTCGGGAGCGTCCCGACGCCCCAACGCTGGCGGCGTACCGCTTGCAGGCGGTTCGACATATGATGGACCCGGCCACGACGGCGCAGCGAGCGGACCCTCCCCGGATGCGACGACGCACGACGTAGCGAAGGAGGCTCGTGATGGCGGACGCCCGGCCCGACCCCGCCCACCGGGACATGAGCGCGGTGACCATCTCGCGCCACTACGGCAGCGGCGGCGGTGAGGTCGCCGCCCGCCTGGCGGCGCGCCTCGGCTGGACCCTGATCGACCACCAGATCGTGGCCGGGGTGGCACAGCAGCTGGGTATCACCCACGAGGAGGCGCGCTCCCGGGACGAGCGCGCGGCCGGCCTCGTCGGGCGCGTGCTCGACGCCCTGCTGACGACCACCCCGGAGGTGCCGGTCACGCCCGACGCGCTGCCCACCCAACTGGGCGAGCTCTACCACGCGGCCGTCTGCCGGGTACTCGAGGAGGCCGTCCGCGCCCGCCACGTCGTCATCGTCGGCCGCGGCGCCCAGGCGCTGCTGCAGTCGCGGCGCGACGTGCTCCACGTGCGGGTCGTGGCACCGATCGCCCGGCGCGTGGAGTACGTCACCCAGCGCGAGGGGCTGAGCGAGTCGGCCGCGCGCGCCCGCATCCATGCCAGGGAGCAGGACCGGGCCCGCTACCTCCAGGCGCACTACCACCGCACTCCGGACGATCCCTTGCTCTACGACGTGACCGTCAACACCGGCGTGCTCGGCCTCGACGGCACGGTCGACCTTCTCCTGCTGGCGCTGGAGCGCAAGGCCGCCCGGCTGGCCCTGCCGGCGTCCGAGCTGGGTCCGGGCGCCGGCCTGGACCGCTACCGGGGACAACCGGTCGACGTCATGCCCCCGGTCGAGCCTGCCAAGCCATAGCCAGAGCCACCGCCGCGGGCGAGGCGCCCTGCCAGAGGCCGAGACGTCCGAGTTCTGCCCCGGAGCCGGGACGCCGTCCCACCCCGCCACTCCGGCGGAACAATCGCGGCTGCGGCCTAGCCCGAAAGGGCCATTGCCGCGACCGCCACCGCGACTACGATAGCTCCATCGAATCGGCGTGCAACGCGTCTCGGATCCCGCGCATCCGGGTTCTCCCGACCTCTGGACGGCACCATGCCGGTCCCAGCTGCCGCCATCGCCGCGCCGTCCCGACCGGGTGGGGCCCGGTCATCGGCAGGTCGGAGCGAGGAGCGCGATCGGATCACCCCGAAGGAGGTGGCTCGTGGCCGAGCTTGGTGTGGACCGAGCCTCACCGCCGACCAGCGCGGAGCTCGCGCTGGTCTCCACCAACCACGTGGCCTGGGTTGGCGGCTACGTCGGCGGCGTCAACAACGGCGGCCGAGCGTGGACGCCCGCGGACGCCGACCGCGTGCGCGCGGCCGGGCTGCACCTCCTGCCCATCTACGTCGGGGAGAACGTCTGCGACCGCTGCAAGACGCCGGTGGTGCTGACGGCCGCCCAGGGCACGGCCGACGGCAACGACGCGGTGGCCTGCGCCAGCCGCTACGCCTGCCGGGGTGGACCGCTCGCGCTCGACGTCGAGTACGCGACCTACACCGGCAACGTCGCCGGGGCGCTGGCCTACGCCGAGGGCTGGACGGTCGCGGTCGCGGCGGCGGGCTACCTGCCCGTGGTGTACGCCATCCTGCAGACCGCTCACGACTACCAGCCGCGCATCCCGACCGGCCTGTGGATCGCGGACTGGGATGGTGTGGGCGACCTCGCCGGCCTCCCGAACGCCGGCCGCTTCTCCGGCGTCGGCTGGCAGTACGCCGACAACTGGCACGGCTTCGACGTCTCGCATGCCGACGGCCGCTGGTGGGGTCAGCCGGCGTCGGACGACCACATCGTCTTTCCGCAGACCGGTCACGGAATCGGCGGCGGCTTCTACCAGTTCTGGGCCCACCACGGCGGCGTGCCGATCTTCGGCTACCCGCTGACTGACGAGGTTCAGGAGCCCGGGGCCGACGGCAAGCCCATCACCGTGCAGTGGTTCGAGCGCGCGCGCTTCGAGTGGCACCCCGGCGCCGATCCCGCCAACTGGGACGTGGTGCTCGGCCGCCTGGGCGCCGAGGCGCTGGTGCGCGCCGGACGTCTCGGACATGCGGGCGCCGCCCTGCGGCGACGCCCCGCTCCCCCCTGACGGACTCCCCCGCCCCGGGTGCCCCGCTAGGCTGGCCCGGGGCCGGGTCGCGCTTGCCCGGCCGTCCACGGCGTGAAGACGAAGGTCCGGAACAGCCGGTCGACGTACAGCCCGACCAGGTATGGCGGGTCGGTCGGCGCCGCGTAGAAGTGCACCGTGGCGGTGACCTTCTGGTCGATGCTGACCTGGCTCGACGACGCGTACGTGGTCGTCAACTGGTGCTCGGTCGCATGGGTGCCGCCGAAGAGCGAGTTCAGCCAGCCGGGCTTGTAGTCGGTGATGTTGGTGGCGATGTTCACCTGCGTGTCGATGTCGGTCGCCGTGACCTCATGCGAGACGCTGAAGGTGTCGCCGCTCGGGTCGCTGCCGCTGCCGCCCGCGCTCGCCGGATCGTTCTGCGCGAAGCGCGGCGGGCTCAGCGTGGCCCCGGGATTGCCCACCAGCGGGTCGAGCGCGAGCAGCATCTGGAGCGTCGCCGCGTCCAGGTTCGTGGTCGGCCCGGCCGACAGGGTGCTCGGGGGCGTCAGCGCCCTGAGGTCGGCGGCCAGTTCCTGCGCGGCAAAGGCGCGGATGCCGTCGTCGCCCAGCACCGTGAAGCCGATCTCGCCATCGGCGACCAGCCAGACGAAGCGCACGTTCCGCAGGTAGACGAACCGGTCGCCAACGCCGGGTCCCAGGCCGACCGGCGTGCCGAAGGTGCCGGTGTTCGTGTCCGTCGTCACCAGGTCGTGCTCCGCCGTGGTGGTCAGCGTGGAGCTGTCACTGGTGCTCGTATCGTTGAGGACTCCGGCGAGCACGTTCAGCCCGGCCGCGATCCCCGTCGACCACCCCTTGGCCGTGTCGCCGGTCCCTCCGAAGCTGCTTCCGAAGCTGATGAGGCTCGTCACCAACCCGGAGATCTTGCCCACGTAGTCCTGGGTGGTGTAGGCGGTCGCCGTCTTGGAGACGTTGCTGGAGGTGACGGTCGTCGCGATCTTCGTGCTGGTCGCCGCCAGACTCGCGTACTCGGCGTAGTTCTTGTTCTGGGTACCGGGCGGCGGAGCGTACACGAGCGCGATGGGCAGGGCCGGCACGGTGAAAGCACCGGCGCCGATCACCGGCGGCCGGACGACCTCCAGCACCGTCGCGCTCGAAGCTGTGCCGGAGTGCAGCGACACCGTGAGCAGGCTCGTCTGCCCCTCCGACACGGTGCTCGTCCAGCGCCCCACGTCGACCGTGACGCTGGTCTGGCCGGGCGCGGCCGACACGGGGCTGAACCCCTCCACCGTGACCGCGAGCGGGCCCTGCGGGTTAACGACCTGGAACTGGAGCAGCAGGTCCACGGCGTTGGCCGTGACAACCCCGACCCGGATCCTCACCGGCGGCACCGGTTTCCCGACCGGCCCGGTCCCTCCCACCGGCGGCTCGCTCATCGTCACGAATCCCGTGGGGATCGCGTAGTGGAAGGTCCGGGCGGCGGCGTCGAAGGTGCCGACCAGCACCGTGGCCACCGGCTCCGGCAAGATGAGCTGCCCGTCGGCCTCCAGCCGCTTGATGGCGTCGTACGCCTGCTGGACCGTGTACGTCATGCCCCCACCCCCTTCGACACTGGCCCGTCGACCCCTGCCGTGGCGTCGCGCGGTCCCGGCTCGCCCGGTGATGAGCCGGGAGGCGCTCACCGGCGCGAGCATGGCGGCGCGAACGCCAACCATGGCCCCACACTCGAAGCCTGAACGTGGCATGGGCGCCGCGATCGGGCCGCATGCCTCCTGTGATCGGAATCGATTCGCTCAGTGTATTGGTATGTAGCGTCGCGTAAATAGCCCACTCAGGTCGGGCCGAATGGGCTAGATCCCGCTGCCGCCGGGGACGAACCGAGCGGGTGGGGCCGTCGGGACGGGGTGGTCGTGCCGGGTCTACGTCGTCGGGTACTTGGCGTAGATCGACTGAATCTGCTGCTCCGCCCAACTCATCGCGTCGTCCGCCGACATGCCGGTGCAGGCCTTGGCGAACATGTCGGGGATCACGTAGGTGTTGTTCACCTGCCCGGCGGCGGCCGTCGGCGGGCCCGGGTAGCCGATCGTCTGCACGTACTTGCCGAAGTCCTGCAGCAGCTCCAGCTTCGGGTCGCTGCCGAGCACCGGCGAGCCGCCGCACGCCGCGAGCATCGACGCGGCGGAGACGCTGACATGCGCGTATCGCATCTCGCGCCGGCACCGCGGCCGCCTCGTCGCGAGCGGCTGTCCTGAGCTGGACGCCGCGAGTGGCTTCGGACATAATGACCGGTACGCCCTGAGCCGGGTACCCGGGCGACGAGAGTGGAGGAAGCCCTCATGGCGAAGGTGGTCTATGACCACGTGACCAAGCAGTTCGACGGCGTGATCGCCGTCGACGACCTGCTGCTGGACGTCCAGGACGGCGAGTTCCTGGTCCTGGTCGGCCCGTCGGGCTGTGGCAAGTCCACCGCCCTGCGCTGCCTGGCCGGCCTCGAGGAGATCAGCGCGGGCGACATCCTGATCGGCGACCGGGTCGTCACCCACCTCCCGCCCAAGAACCGCGACATCGCCATGGTCTTCCAGAACTACGCGCTCTACCCCCACATGACCGTGCGCGACAACCTCGCCTTTGGTCTCAAGCTGCGCGGCATGGCGAAGCCGGAGATCGCCCGCCGCGTCGGTGAGGCCGCCGACATCCTCGGCATTGGCGAACTGCTGGACCGCAAGCCCAAGCAGCTCTCCGGCGGCCAGCGCCAGCGCGTGGCCCTCGGCCGCGCCATCGTTCGCGAGCCCCAGGTCTTCCTGATGGACGAGCCGCTTTCCAACCTCGACGCCAAGCTGCGCGTGCAGACCCGCGCCGAGATCATCAAGCTGCAGCAGCGGCTCGGCACGACCACCATCTACGTGACCCACGACCAGGTCGAGGCCATGACCATGGGCGACCGCATCGCCGTCATGAGCCGCGGCGTCCTGCAGCAACTCGACACCCCGCAGCACCTCTACGACAGCCCCGCCAACCTGTTCGTGGCGACCTTCATCGGCAGCCCGGCCATGAATGTCGTGCCCGGCACGGTGGTGATCGACGGCGAGACCGTGACGGTGCGGGCCGACGGGCTGGAACTCTCGCTCCCGCCCGGCCGCGCCGCCCGGCTCGCCGGCTGGGCGGGTCGCGACGTGCTGGTCGGCGTCCGCCCGGAGCACATCGCGGTTCCGGCGGCCGGCGGCGCGGTCCCGGGTCGCGGCATCCGGCTGCCGGTCGAGCTGGTCGAGCCGCTCGGCTCCGAGACGCTGCTGCATCTGCTCGGGCCGGGCGGCGTAACCCTGGTGGCGCGCGTCGAGCCGTGGTTCCAGCCGCGGCCCGGTGAAGTCGTCGAGCTGGAGGTCGACACCACTCAGCTGCACGCCTTCGACCCGGCCACCGAGCAGGCGCTGGTCTGATCCACCGCGCCGATCGTTCGCTCGGGGGTCGATCCGACGCACGCCCATGCCGTCGCGACGAAGCGACCCCGGCCTCCATGCTGCTCGGGCGCGTGCCGCGGCTCAGGCCCTCGTGAGGTCGGTCAGCGCGACCCGGCCGGTACCGATCAGTCGCGACGGGCCCGCCATCATCGGCTCCAGGAGGCGCTGCACCTCCGGCACCAGCCCCGGCAGCGCGGCCCGCGCGTGCTCCTCCGTCTCCCACAGGTTCACCGCAAGCCAGCGCCCATCCCCGGCGTCGACCACCAGCGTGCCACGATAGCCTGCCTGCCGGGCGTGCAGCTCCTGGAAGGCGGTGAGCTGCTCCTGACCCTGTGCCAGCCCGGTGGAATCGTAGGTGTTCTCTCGGACGATGGCGTACATCGTGTCCTCCCTCGCTGCGCGCGGTCCTTATCGGGACCGGCGATCAGCGGGGCCGTGCATCGACAGCGCGGCCCCGCTCGGAGTCAGCGCCGGTGCCGCGCCTGACCCCCCTACCCAGCCTCGGCCAGGCCCCAGCTCACCACCCGCCCAGGGTGAATGCGGATCAGGGGCGCCGGTTCGACGATGGCCTCGGCCCGGCCGCGGACCTCGACACCGCGTGGTCGCCACGGCGGCAGGACGTCATCGATGACGATCGCCGCCCGGCCTGTGCGCGCGACGTCGCGGAACTTCTTGGTTCGCGCCAGGTCGCGCCCTCCGACGTCGATGGTGTCGTGCTCCGGGTTGTAGGACCACCCCACCGGTGTCACGTGCGGCGTGCCGTCCCTCCCGACGGTCGCGAGACGGGCGAGGCGCCGCTCGCCGAGGAGAAACGTCTGTTCGTGCGCGGTAAATCGACTCATGTGTTCACTCTCCTCCTGTGGTGCGCGCCTCTACGGCGACGACTGCCGCCCACCCTGACCGCGCGGTCAGCGCCGCACCAGAGCCGGCAGCAGGACGGCGATCGCGCCACCGGTGATCAGGTGCATGAGGATCATCACGATCCCGATCGCGGGCGTCGCCGCCGGGTATCCCGGCATCGTGCCGGCCAGCACCCCAAGCGGCGTCCCCAGCGACAGGAGCGTGACCGCCGCGGCCAGCACCCGAAAGATCAGCCCCGGCCGGCGGCTGACGCGGGCAAGTACGGCGAGCCCGATCGCGTCCACGACGACGCCCACGGCCACCACCACGACGATCGATGCGGGGTTGAAGACGGCCGCGTACGCCCCCGGTACGCCCCAGCGCCCGGCGGCGGCGTAGATCAGCAGATCCACGACGGCGGCCACGAGTCCGACGGCGGATGCCGCCCGTGCCAGCCGCTTGAGCGGGATCGCGCCCCCGCGCACGTCCACCACCGGTCGTCCAGTGACCGTGCTGCCAATCCGATCCAACACCGTCGAATGCATCTGGCTGCTCCTTCTTACGGCGACTCCGCGACGTGATGGCATCGCCGACTCTCCACGGGTATACTTGACTCCTCAAGTATATGCGGCGTTAGTTGAGCTGTCAAGTACTGGAGGCGGTCGTGAGTGATCCACCGGTCTGGGCGTCCCACACGCATACCGGCTATCCGGTGCCCCTCGCCTGGGTGCGGCTGGTGGCCGCTCACGCGGAGCTGATCCGCCGCATGAACGGCCACCTCCTCGCATCCCATGGTCTCACCATCAACGACTACGAGGCCCTGCTCCACCTCTCGTGGGCCCCTGACGGGCTCCTGCGGCGCGGCGAGCTCGCCCGGCGGGTGCAGTTGACCCCCGGCGGCATCACGCGCCTCCTGCGCGGGCTCGAACAGGAGGGGCTCGTCCGCAGCCAGAGCGATCAGGCGGACCGGCGCGCCGTCTGCGCCGCGCTGACCGAGGGCGGACGGGAGCGCCTGCACCAGGCCGCGTGCACCCATGTGGGGGACATCACCGAGCTATTTACCGCGCGGTTCTCCACCGACGAGCTGGCGACGCTCGCGCGGTTGCTGGGCCACCTGACAGATGGAGCGGAGCACCTGGACCCGGGCTGATGCCGCCTCAGCAGCACGCCGGTCATCTCGACACACCCGCACGCCTTCGACCCGGCCACCGAGCAGGTGCTGGTCTGACCTGCTCCGCCGTGACGTCGGCCTCAGCCGCGGAGGAGGGAGCGAGCCGTCGGCGCGAGCCTCAAGTCCTGCGGCGCCGCGGCGAGCCGGAACGCCACCGGCGCCCACAGCTCGTCCTTGCGCTCGGCAGCTCGGACGAGCGCGCTGCGAGCTGCCTCGTACGCCGACTGATCGTCGAAGCGCGAGAACCAGACGAACACATGCTCCCCCTCGCGCACCGGCAGGGCGGGGAAGTCGTTCGCGCGCTCCTCGGTCACGAACGTGGCCAGGATCGACGCCCCGCGCCCGATCAGGGTCGGCGCGAGCGTGCCGGCAAACCAGTCGAGCACCTCGGCCCCGGGCTGCGTCGCCAGGGGAAGGATGGTCGCCAGCAGCGGCGTTCCGGCGCGCTCGGCCGCCCCGAACGGCGGTCGGTCCGCGCGGTCCAGCACGAAGCCCGGTGCCGGCTGCACCGGACGCAGCAGGAGCACGTTGTCGGACTCGACCATCGTGGCGTTGGCCTCGGCCCGGTGCTGCTGCCACAGCGGGCCACCGTAGAACGCCTGCGGCGCGGCGTGACGGGCCTCCATCTCGGGGAAGCCGCGCAGCCAGACGAACCGATCGGAGTCATCCAGGTCGCGGTACTGGCCGATCACATCCATTCCGACCGCCTCTTGAGGCTCGATGAACCGCTGCTCGAAGAGCGCGATCAGCCGTTCGCGCCCGCCTGGGCGGAGCGTGTACTGTCGCAGTTCCACGATAGGGCCGTATCGCTTACGCGACTCGGCGACCTGGACCGGCACATTCGCCGCATGCGCCACCAGTACGGGCGGAAGCGATAGGCGCTGGCTCAGACATTGGCGCCCGTCACGGACCTCGCGCGGCTCAGGGGAATTGACGCCGGGCTGCACGTCTACCTGGAGCTGCGCCCCGGTCTCGACGCGGCGCGTGTCGCCGAGTGCGCACGCCGGCGCGGCGTCGGCGTCACGACGCTCGAGGGCTACCATGCTGGTGTTCCGGAGCGCATGGGCCTGCTGCTGGGCTACGGGAACCTCGAGATCCCGGACATCGTGCGGGGCGCGCAGATTCTGGCCGGCGTGATCGCCGAGGTCGCGGCGCGGTCACCGCGTTGACGGGCGCGTCGCGGGTGCAACGATCGCCCGGCAAAATGGCCGATCGCGTCGCGGGCGGGTAATCGGCGCGTCACACCATCACGATGAAACGGCGATGCTGGCTTTACGGGCTCCGAAGCCAATGGTAGACTGCGCGTGCAGACGTGCTATATCCGCAGCGAATTGCCGGGAGGGCTCATGGTCAATGACGCCGCCGTGGCCACCCCTACCAGATTCAGCGACGCGGACGCGCCGCTACCGCTGCCGGCTTTCCAGATTGTGCCACTGGTCGGGCTGCCCATCGTCGCGGTGCTCGTCGCCCTCCTGATCGTCGCGATCGTCGGCGACTGGCTGTGGGCGCTGAACTTCTTCCACGTCGTCGCCGGCGGGCTCTGGACGGGCATCGACCTCTTCGTCGGGCTCGTCATCGGGCCGATCCTCGGGCGCCTCTCGGTGCCGGCCAGGATCGAGTTCACGGTCCGGTTCATGCCCAAGATGCTCTTGATCATGCCGACCCTGGTGACGCTCACCCTGGCCTCCGGCTGGCAGCTTCAACGCCATCTGGGATATCTCTTGCTCAGCTACCCCCAGCACTGGTGGCTGACCGCGTCCTACATCGTCGTCGGGGTCATGACCGTGATCGCCCTCGGCCTGCTCGAGCCGGCGAACCTGGCGGTGCTCTTCGAATTGAAGAAGCCGCGTCCCGATCCCACGGTGATCGGCCGGCTCATGCGGCGCTTCATCTACACGGCGGGCGTCACTGGCGTGATGCAGCTGGCCACGCTCGTCATCATGACCCGGATCGCGACGTGGTGATCGCCGAACCGGCCGAGCACGCCGGGATGGATGCCGGGGAGCGCCGGCTGCCGCCGGTCACCGAGCTGGCCGTCGGCACCCTCGTTCTCATCATCGTGGGCGGGATCGACGTCGCGGCACGGCTGCCACAACAGGCCGCGCTCTGGCTGCCCATCGTCCTCCTCGTCGCGGCCGTGGTGCTCCTGATCGCCAACGTCGTCGTCCTCAGCCGGGTGCAGGCGTTCGCCTGGCACACGTTCTTCCTCGTCGTGCGCTACGCG
>DATKRJ010000165.1:0-3740 GCA_035532355.1 Thermomicrobiaceae bacterium
GGGATCGCCTCGTGCAGGGCGATGCCGCGCTCGAGCGGAACGACCCTGTCCTCGCTCCCCTGGATGATCAGCGTGGGACAGCGGACGGCGGCTGCGAACTCCGCGGCGCGCGGGGTCCCGCCCTCGACGATGGTGGCGATCAGGATGTCGGGCGTCGTCTCGAGCGCCCGGCCGATGATTTCCTCGACCCCCTTGGTCGAGTGCGCCTCGGAGACGACCATAGGGCTGAACCACTCGGCGAAGTTGCGGAACTGCTCGCGCCAGTGCACTGCGTTGTACTTGTGCCAGCCCTCGCGATCCGGTGGCTCGGCGAGGAACTCCCCGAGGTCGACGCGCGCCGTGCCGTCCAGCTTGACGGACGGGCCGATCAGGACCAGGTGAGTGACCCGCTCGGGGTGCTCGGCCGCGAGCTGCAGACCCCAGCTCGAGCCGGCGGAGAGGCCGACCAGGGCGGCCCGCTCCACGTCGACCGCATCGAGCACCGCCAGGGTGTCCTGGGCGAAGTGGTCGGTGGTGTAGCCGCTCGGCGGCCGGTCGGACCGGCCGTTGCCCCGGCCGTCGAAGGTCAGCACGCGGAAGCCCTGCCGGGCGAAGTAGGGCACCTGCATCTTCCAGAAGCGGCTGTGGCCGAAGCTCCAACTCGGCAGCAGCGCGATCGTGCGCTCCGCGTCCGGCGGGCCGAAGACCTCATAGGCGATACGCACGCTGTCCCGCGGGTTGGTCGCGAATCCGACGGTATGGGGTTCGATGGCACGCATGGCTTCACCCCTCTCAACTCCCGATCGAACGATCGCGGCTAGCTCACCTCCCCTCCCGGCACGGCCGATTCCGGTGTCCGGGTCGGCCGGCTCGTGCCGGCGCGCTCGCGCTCGCGCGCCTCGAGCCAGTCGCCGACGAGGTCGAGCAGCTCGAAAAAGTGGCCGTCCTCCTCACCGAGGCCGGACAGGTGCTGCGTCTCCATGCCCTGCCAGAAGCTGGTGAGCGCGCTGACCACCAGCCGGGGCGGGAGGTCGATGCCCAGCTCGGGCAGATAGCTCGCGGCGACCTCCTCCAGCAGCGCCCGCCAGGCGTTGATGTGGCGCTGCACGCGCTCCGCGATGGCGGGATTGCCGTAGCCGAGGGCGATCAGCTCCTGCAGCATCCGGACGAAGCCGTCCTCGAGGTCCTGGCGATAGAAACGCACCGCCCGCCGCCACTTCTCGCTGAGCGGCACGTCGGCCGCGTACATCGCGTGCTGCCGCCCCAGCTTGTCGCGGTCGAGCTCGTCGAAGAGCGCCAGTAGCAGGTTCTGCTTCGAGCCGAAGTAGTAGTTGACCAGGGCCAGGTTCGTACCCGCCTCCGCCGCGATCTGCCGGGCGGTAACGCCCCGGTAGCCGTCGCGGGCGAGGAGGCGCTGCGCGGCGGCCAGGATGGCGTCGCGCGTCGAGCCGTCCCGCTGCCCCCCGGCCTGCGCGCTCTCCGCGGCCGGCTCGCTCGAGTCTCGAGCCATGTTCCTCCCTGCGGTGCTCTTCGGCCGCGCCCAGCGCTCATAGCGCCCTCCGGCGAGTGCAGTCTGGCCGGTGCGCGGCGGGTACCACTCCGCCGGCGTCACCGTCGCGTGCCGCGTTTCAAACGCTCGATTCAAACGTTCGTATCAAACTCAGGTTTAATATACGGCACCGGTGCGATTTGTCAAGCCTCTTGTCGCCCGACTTTCGGACGCATCGACCGACGCCCGAGGGCCAGCCGCGTCCCCCAGTTACAGCCGGATGGTGTCGACTACCGCTTGCCCACGGCGCGCTCGGCGCGGATGATAGCCGGCACGACCGACCGCGATATCGCCGCCGCACCTGCGGTGGCCTGCCGAGACCGGGGAGGGAACCGATGTTCACCCGTATCGACCACATCGTGATCCTGGTGCGCGAGCTGGACCACGCCAGCGAGACGTACCGCGGACTCGGCTTCCAGGTCGTGACCGGCGGGGAGCACCCGGGCGGCACGCACAACGCCCTGGTGGCCTTCCGGGATGGATCCTACCTGGAGCTGATCGCCTTCCAGCAGCTGGAGCAGCCCTCCGAGCACCGCTGGCACCGCTTCCTCCAGAGCGGTGGCGGGCTGGTCGACTTCGCGCTGGGCGTCGACGACCTGGCCGCCGAGCTGGACCAGATCCGGGCCCGCGGCCTCGACTACCAGGGGCCGGTCCCCGGCGCGCGGCGGCGGCCCGACGGCGAGCAGGTGGCCTGGCGCCTGGGGCAGCCGGTCGGCGACCGCACCGGCGAGCTGCCGTTCCTGATCGACGACGTCACTCCCCGGTCGATACGCGTCCCCGGCGGCGCGCAGGCCGAACACCCCAACGGCGTCGTCGGCGTCCGGGGCGTGGTGGTGGCGCGGCGCGACCTGGGCGAGGCCGCGGACGAGTGGGGACGCATGCTCGGCGTGAGACCTCCGGCCGCCGCGACGGACCAGGCGCTCGCGGCCAGCACCGTCACCTTCGCCGTTGGCTGCCAGCAGGTAGTGCTGGCCTATCCGATCGGCCCCGCCAGCCCAATCGCCGGGCGCATCCAGCGGCAGGGCGACGGGCCGTTCGAGCTGGTGCTGCTGGCCGAAGGTCGCGAGGCCCCGCTCCACTACCGGCCGGAGGACGCAGAGGGCGCGCGCATCCTGGTCGAGCCCGAGCCGCGGTAGCGCGTCTCTCGAGACGCTCGTCTGACGGTTCCGGTGGACGCGGACGCGATTCGTCGTGCCCCTGCAAGCCGCCCCGGGCAGGCGCGCGACGCTGGCTCGGCGGTCGACCGCGGCACGCTGCCGGCGGAGGGACGGTCGTCGGCGGGCGCCTCGGTTACCCGGCGGTCTCGGCCTGCTGCTGGCACCACGCGTAGAGCGCGTCGTAGACGATGGACTCGTCGACGAGCTGCCGCTGGTCGTCATCGTACAGCCGGCGGAACCCACGGGCGATCGCCTCGAGCCCGGCGGACTGGGGCGTGAGGTCCTTCGCCGGTGTGTCGGCGCCGCGAACGATCCGTGCCAGGAGCGCGAGCGCCGGGTCGGTCAGCTGGTAACGCTCGAGGATCGCGTCGAAGCTGCACTGATCGCCATGGTGCCCGAGCTCGACGCCGGCGACGTCGAACTGAATCGCGCCCTCTCGCTCGGCCACGGCCGTCACCTGGTCGGCCGGCACGTACAGGAACTCCGCCTCGGGATCGACGAAGCGCCTGATCAGCCAGGGACAGGCGATCCGATCGACCACCGGGCGCTCGCGGGTGACCCACCTCACCGTGTCGTCCTTTCTTCCGGGAACCCCGGTGTCGTGCATGAGAATAGCGGCCGTCTGGTTCGCGTCGGGGTTCGCCTGCGCAACGTCGGCGTCGTACGCGATGCCAGTAACTATGCGCGCTCCGCGGCGCCGGTCAAGCGACGAGCCGCCACGTCTCTGGGTCGAGCGATACCCATCAACGCACCACGACCTGCAGCGTCTGCGTCGCGGTGCTGCCCGGCTCCAGGTAGGCGAACCAGAGCCGAGTCGCGCCGACCCAGCACGGGCTGTCACTGCGCCCCTGGCCCGCGTCGACCGTCGAGAGGGTCCGCCCATCCGGGGAGCCGACCGTCACCCGGCCGTCGAGCGCGAACGCCAGCCAGTCGCCGCCGGGCGACCAGGTCAGGCCGTCGCCCGTGCCGCCACGCGCCAGTTCGACCGACTGGCTTAGGTCCGCGGTCGGCAGGACCTCGATGCCGTCGGTCGCAGGCGAGCCCGGGGCCGACGT
>DATKRJ010000166.1:0-3130 GCA_035532355.1 Thermomicrobiaceae bacterium
ACTGGGAATGCGGAGCGTCAGGACCAGCACGGCCACGCCGAGGAAGACGGCGAGGAGCGCCGCGTCGGGCGCCATCGGGGTGAGCTCGGTCAGCAGTGAGCCGCCGAGCTTGAGGGCCAGCACCTGGACGAACTGGGTGAAGACCGCGCCGAAGAAGACGCTCGACCACTGCCGGGCCCAGCCCTGGGTCTGGGGCAGCACCCAGCACAGCAGGGCCAGGGGCGAGGCGACGAGCAGCACGTCCACCAGCGCCAGGCGCATCAGCATCTGAAGGAGCAGCAGCAGGCTCGTGACGAGGTAGATGACGACGGACAGCACGTTGACGAGGGCCTGGGTGCCGGCGTCGGCGTGCTCCCAGGCGGGCAGGCCGGTCTGGCCGATCGCCTGGCAGAGCGCGTTGTTGGCGTCGACGGCGAGGCGGCCCCAGGACAAGCTCGTGTTGACCAGCAGCGCGCCGACCACCAGGCGTGGGACGAGCTCCATCGCCTCGTGGTAGGGGGAACCGAGTTGCTCGCGAACGATGACGTTGAAGCCACCCCAGACGGTCACGAGGACGAGCGCGCCGTCGGCGATGTCCCGGACGACACCCCAGAGGGTCTGGACGGTGGGGCTGGCGTAGGTGCCGGCCGGCGGCGTCTGGGTGATGAAGTTGAGCGAGCTGGACAGCACTCCCCCGACCAGCTGATGGAGCGCGTCGGCCACGCTACTCAGCAGGTTGACCAGGACCTGGTTGAAGACGTCCGCGGCCCACTGCCGCGGATCGGGTAGCAGCCCGAACACGCTGCTGGATGGATCCGGGGCTGGCGTGCTCGTCGGCGTCGCAGCGGGTTCCGCGAGCGGCGTGGGCTGCGCGGATGGATCCTGCGCGAGAGCCGGAACCGCTGCCGCGAGCCAGACGGCGAGGGCCGCGGCCAGCGCGAGCATCGCCAGTGCGTGCGCCCGGCTCACGGCCTCACCGCCACAAGGAAACGACAGGATGAAGACGCGAGCCGGCTCGGTGCCGCCGCCGCCGTCCTGAAGGCGGGTCGCGTCTGCAGCACGGACTGGTGTCGTGCTTCGCTTGGGCGCTCGATCGGGGAGCGAGGAACGTGCATCGGCGGCCTCTCGTGCTGGAGCGATTCCGTTCGCCCCAGCTTCGCGACCGCCGATTACTTCTCAGCTACGGCAGAATTAGTTGGGAGTTACTCTCCAGTTACAGGACCCAAATCCCGTTGCACCAGAGCGGATTGAACGCTGGTGCACCTGGTCCAGTGTCACGCGTGACACCGACCTTGCCATCCACCGTCACAGGGCCGGTCTTCTACCGTTGCGCCGCGATTGGCTATGGCAATGCGACCTGGACGGTGCCGGCCAGGGCGTAGACGGCGCGCTTGCCCTGGGCGAAGTCCACCTGAGCGGTCCAGCCGCCGGCTTGGTCCAGGCTCACGGTGGCGGCATAAGCGCCGTGGCCGGCCGGGCGGAGGGTGACAGAGATCACCTCGCGCGCTTGGCCCAGGTCGCCCGAGCCGAGGAAGAACCCGGCGTCGATGGAGGCCGGTGTGCCGCCGGCCAGCCCGACCCCGTCCGGCAGCGACGTGCCGAGCTCGGCGTCCACGAAGGCGCCCCGCACGGTCGCCACCCGGTCCACGAGCGGACTCGCTGGCTCGATGGTCAACCGGAGCATGTAGCGGCGGCCGTCGCTGCCGGTGACGGCGGCCTGGACCGCGACGGCGCTGGCGATGCTGGCGCGGCTGCCTGGGGCGTTTTCGCGCGTGGCGTCGACCTGCAGCGACCATGCGGTCGGATCGGTCAGCGTCGCGCTACCGCGGTAGTGGCCGTAGCCGGCTGGCTGGAGGGCGACCACGACGTCGCCCGGCCCGATCTGCCCGTGGTAGAAGGTGGCGGAGACGCTGGCGGGGGACTGGTAGGCCACATCCGTCTCGCCGGGAACGATGGGCTGGCCGGTGGCCGGGTCGACGAAGCGGGCGTCGACCGTCACCGCGTCGCCCGCCAGGATGCTGCTGTGGTTCAGGCTGACGTCGAGGCGGGCGAGCGGCGCGAGCGGCGCGATCGGCGCCGCGACGACGCCTGCCGCGCTCGGCGCCCGGCCGTAGCTGTCACGGTAGAGCTGGCGCAGCGAGTAGGCGTAGCCAGGGACAGTGCCGGCGACCGGGTTGACGACGCCGGTCCGCGTGTCGAGCAGCGCCAAGGACATCGCCCCCGTCGGGCTGGATGGATCGACCGTCTCGACATAGAGCGTGTGTCCGTCGGCGCCGAGCTCGAGGTAGCCGACCTGGGCGTCCGGCAGCCAGCGATCGATAACGCGCCAGGTCGCGATGTCGATGGCCACCACGCCGGTCGGCACCCCCTCGTAGCCGCTGCCCACCACGCCGACGGCGTAGAGCCGCTTCCCGTCGGGTGAGAGCTGCATGTCACCGTTGAAGGAGAACTTCGCGGCTGCGTCCTGGACGACGAGGCCGCGCAGCGCAGCGACGACCCGGCTCCGCAGGGACGGTTGGCCGGAAGCCAGCCCCTCGACCGGCACGACCTGGCGGACCGCGCGGGCCGGAAGGTCGACGACCGCCAACTCGGCCGACGAGGCGTCAAGAACGTAGAGCATGCGCCCGTCCGGCGAGGTGGCCTCCTCATGGTCGGGGATGTTGCCGTTGTCCGCCAGCGGCAGCTCGAGCGGCGGCAGCGGCGTGCCGGTGGCGACGTCGAAGAACTGGATCGCCAGTGAGCCGGCGGGCGACGGCGCGGCCCCGATGCCATAGACCGTCCGGCCGTCCGCCGCGGTGCGGTCGGCGGGGTAGAACGGCTTGCCATCCGGGCCGGTTAGGTCGTGCCGGTCCACCAGCCGCCCGTCGGCCGTCCGAATACGGAGGTAGACCTCGGCCGTGGTCTGGTGGGTCACCGGGTCGAAGGTCGCGTCGAGCAGGTATAGGGTCGCCCCATCGGACGAGGCGAGGAGGCGCGCTCCGGCGGACGTGGCGCCGCCGGTGTCGACCGTCCAGTGCGTTAGCTCGCGGCCACTGGCGCGGTCGAGGGCGACGACGGTGAGCGGGGCGACCGAGCCCCAAACCGACGGGCTGACGTAGACGCGGTCGGCGGTGACGGCGACGCTCGCGCCGGCCGAGCTCAGGTTACCGGT
>DATKRJ010000167.1:0-3689 GCA_035532355.1 Thermomicrobiaceae bacterium
CCCCTACCAGCCGGGCCGGCCGTCGTACGGCGTGGAGAGCGACTGGCTCTACGACCACCTCGGCATCCTCGCGTTCATGACCGAGCTGTGGGGGCTGGCCCACCGCGCCGGGATCCCGAGCACCAACTACCTGCAGCTGGAAGAGGCGCGGACGGAGGAGGACGACCTGAAGATCCTGCGCCTGCTCGACGAGCGGGCCGGCGGGCGCGGCTTCACGCCCTGGCACCCGTTCGCGCACCCGCAGCTGGGCCCGGTCGAGCTCGGCGGGCTGGAGGTCAAGTTCGGGCTGATGAACCCGCCCGGGCCGCTGCTGCCCGACGAACTGGCGCGGGCCGTGCCCTTCGCGCTCGCGGCGATGGGCACCGCGCCGCGGCTGCGGGTGATCGCCAGCGGCGCCGAGCAGCCGGAGCCGGGCGTCCACCGCGTCTGGGCGACGCTCGGCAACGACGGCTTCCTGCCGACGTCGGGCAGCGAGCGCAACCGGACGCCGGGGCCGGGGCGGCCGCTGGTGGCGCGGCTGGCGCTGCCGGAGGGCGCGCGGCTGCTGCCGGGGAGCGGCGCGGCCGAGCAGGCGCTGGAGCACCTGGCCGGGCGGGTCGGCCAGTACACCTCGCTGCACCTCTCGGCGCGCTACCCGAATCTGAGCCGCGGCCACGTCGCGTGGCTGGTGGCGGCGCCGACCGGGGCCGCGTTCGAGATCACGGTCCAGGCCGAGAAGGCCGGCGTGGTCCGCGCGACGGTGGTCGTCGGCGCGTGAGGGGTGCCTGGCTCGCGGCGGTAGCGGGCAGGTGCGTAGGTCATGGGCTCGGTGTCGGAACGCAGCCCTGGCGGGCGGTAGCCGTGTCGCAACGGACGACCCGAAGCGCTCGGTCGTGATCCTCGCCCGAGTCGTCCAGCACGCGGCGGCGCGACGCTGCACCGCCTGAATGCTCCCGCCGGATCGCGCGTCGCTCGGACCGGGAAGAAGGTGGATCGGAGGGATCCCCGAGCGGGGACGGCCCGGTCGCATCACCGGGCGGACCACGCTACCGTCACCTGAGACGACTGACGCGCATCGATGTATCATGCCCGCCAATGGTTGGACTCGAGCTGTTCCTGCCCGGGCGCAACCCGGCAATACTCGCCCAGGGCGCTCTCCCACCGGGCTCCTGCCGTCGGCTGCCGCCGGGTGTCCGCGCGGCCCCGACCGGCGTGCCCCACCATCCACCGCTGCGCGCGTCTTTCGCCGCGGTTCTCCACGGGGATCGATCGGCAGCGGTCCTCATCGACCGGGCCATCGCCGGGGCGTTGAACACCGACGACCCGGCGGAGATCGCCGAGGTGATGGCGGCGCTGGAATTCCTCGCCGGCCAACGTATCCCGAGCGCGCGCTCGGGAGTCGTTTCGGAGGTACTGACCCATGATCCTGAACGGTGACCACGATCCGGGGCTGATCCTGGAGGTGCGGGGGCTGCGCGTGGCCTACGGGCCGACGGTAGCCGTCGACGGGGTGGACCTGGGGATCCGCCACGGCGAGATTTTCGGTCTGCTCGGCCCCAACGGGGCGGGCAAGACGAGCGCCCTGAGCGCCATCGAGGGGTTGGTCCGGCCGCAGGCGGGCAGGGTGCTGCTCGACGGCCTCGATATCCAACAGGACCCCATGGAGGCCAAGGCGCGCATGGGAGTGCAACTGCAGGCGACGAGCTTCCAGCCGGAGTTGACCATCCGCCAGATCGTGCGGCTCTACGCCGGGCTCTACGGCGTCCAGCTGTCCGATCGCGCCATCAGCGACGCGCTGCAGGGGATCGGCCTCGAGCGGGAGGCGAGCAAGCCGTTCAAGCAGCTGTCGGGCGGGCAGCAGCAGCGGCTGGCGCTGTACATCGCCGTGATCCACCACCCGTCGCTGCTGTTGCTGGACGAGCCGACGGCGGGGCTGGACCCGCAGTCGCGCCGGCAGCTGTGGGGGCGGATCGAGCAGCTGCGGCGAGAGGGCGGCAGCATCCTGTTGACGACGCACTCGATGGAGGAGGCGCAGGCGGTGTGCGACCGGGTGGCGATCATCGACCACGGGAAGATCCTGACGCTGGACACGCCGACGGCGCTGCTGGCGCAGCACCAGGACGACCCGGCAGTGCGGGCGGTGGCGCACGGGGTGGTGACGCTGGAGGACGTCTTCATCGGACTGACGGGGAGTGAGATCCGTGACTAGCACGACGGTGGCGACGACCACCGCGGCGGCACGCCCGCGGCTGCAGGGGATCCTGGCGGCGCTGCTGCAGGCAGACGTCCAGGCGCTGATCAAGAACCGGCGCTCGTTCTTGATGGGGCTACTGGTGCCGCTGGCGCTGCTCGTCGTGACCAGCCGCCAGCAGAGCCAGCAGCGGCTGGGGGGTACCCTCCTCATCGTCGGGCTGAGCCTGACGATCGGGCTGCTCTCGACCTCGATCATGGGCTACGCGATCTCCGTGGCGCGGGACCGGGACGCGGGGATCTTCCAGCGACTGCGGGTCACGCCGGCACCGGGCTGGGCGATCATGGCCAGCCGCCTGACGGTGCAGTTGCTCGCCGACCTGGTCATCGCGGTCGTCGTGGTCGTGGCCGGCGTCATCATCGATCACGTCGCGCTGACGGTCGGTCAGGCCGTGTTCATGCTCGTGATCGCGATCCTGGCGAGCGCGGCGTTCCTGAGCATCGGCCAGGCGCTGGTCGGCCTGCTAAAGTCGGCCGAGACGGTCAACTCCACCGGTCGGCTGGTCTACATCGGCCTGGTCTTCCTGGGGCTGCTGGGCGTTACCGGCATCCTGGGCAGCACGATCGAGTCGCTCGCCCGCTGGTCGCCGGTGGGAGTGGTCATGGAGCTATTCGCGGCGGCCGGGAGCATCTCGCAATGGGACGCCCGGGACACCCTGTCGGTGCTGGCCTGCGTGGCCTACGCCGTCGTCTTCGCCGCGGTTGGCATCCGCTGGTTTCAGTGGGACGCGGCGCGCTAGGGCCACCGGGTACGGACCCACGGGCGCGACAGGCGGAGGGACGGGATCGTGAGCGTGGAGCGCGGACCGGGCGACGCCCTGAGCCGGCTGAGCTGACGGCTGGTCGGCCCGCATCGCGGCGAACGGGTCACGGCGGTGGCCGGCCATCCAACCGACCCCAACGTGTTCTACGTCGGCCACTGCGCCGGTGGGGTGAGGACGTCTTCATCGGACTGACAGGGAGCGCGATCCGTGACTAGCACGACGGTGGCGACGACCACCGCGACGGCACGCCCGCGGCTGCAGGGGATCCTGGCGGCGCTGCTGCAGGCGGATGGCCAGGCGCTGATCAAGAACCGGCGCTCGTTCCTGATGGGTCTGCTCGTGCCGCTGGCGCTGCTCTTCCTCACCACGGTGCGCCAGCAGCGGGTTGGCGATACGTTCTTCATCGTCGGGGTGAGCCTGGCGATCGGCCTGCTCTCCACCTCGATCACGGGGTACGCGCTCCAGATAGCGCGGGACCGCGACGCGGGCATCTTCCAGCGGCTGCGGGTCACGCCCGCGCCGAGCTGGGCGATCATGGGTAGCCGGCTCGCCGTGCAGCTGGTCGCCAACCTGGTCATCGCCGTCGTGGTCGTGGCGGCCGGGGTCATCCTCGACCACGTCTCGATGACGGTCGGGCAGGTCGTGTTGATGCTCGTAATCGCCGTGCTGGCGAGCGCGGTCTTCCTGAGCATCGGC
>DATKRJ010000168.1:0-3167 GCA_035532355.1 Thermomicrobiaceae bacterium
GGATCAACGACGGCTGCGCGTTCCGGCTTCCGCCCCCATCACGGTCCGTGCCGCGGCAGAGATCCAGGAGGCAGCCTTGGATCGAGGCGCGCTGTCAACCCTCTTTTCCCAGCTATGGAGGCCGTGGAAGCGTGGCACCCGGGATATCCGGCGGTTGCTTGAGCCCAGTCGGTTCCCGTGCCCTGGCTCCATCATGGGCGCCGCGTCGCCCGTGCGTGGGCCGGCCGGTACGGCACGGGGATGTACTCGACCGATGGTCGGCGCTGCGCCGCCTGGGGGTACAGGTGCATCAGGTCGTAGACGCTGTCCAGGATGCCTGCCGTCACCGGCAGGCCGAGCTGCCGCGCCTCCTCGACGGTGATCGGGTAGTCGTGCGTCCACTGGCCGCCGGTGAGGGTGTCCGCCACCTGGCCCGCTCGATCTGGCGGCATGCCGCCCGCGCTCAGGATCTCCACGACCGTGGCCTGGACCTGCTGGAGCGCTTTGCGGGCCACGTCCGCCAGGATCAACGTCTGGTCGTCGATCTCGGCGATCGGCTTCTGGTCGATGACTTTCACGATGGAGGCCGCGGGGTACTCCTCGAGCTGGGGTCGACCGGGCTGAGCACCGCATTCTCGTCCATCACAATGGTGTCGGCTGCCATGGCGACGAGCGTGCCGCCCGACATCGCGTAGTGCGGCACGAACACGGTGACACGGCCGGGGTGGCGAATGAGCCCGCGGGCGATCTGCTCCGCCGCCAGGACCAGTCCTCCCGGCGTGTGGATGACCAGATCAATGGGGAGGTCCGGCGGGGTGAACCGGATGGCCCGCAGGACTGCCTCGGAGTCGTCGATGTCGATGTAGCGGGCGAACGGCAGGCCAAGCAGCGCGATTGACTCCTGTCGGTGGATGAGGGTGATCACCCGGGAGCCACGCTCCTGCTCCACCCGGCGGATCGCCCGCATCTGCTGCGTGATCGTCAGGCGGCGTTGGATCATTGGCGAGACGACCGAGACGACGACGAAGATCCAGAAGAGAATCCAGAGATTCACGACTCAGCTCCCTTGCCGTCGGGTGGCGTGACGATCCTTCAGCTGGCGAGCCTTGAACCATGACCGCGGAGACGTGTGCGGGCGTCGCGGCGACCAGTCGGCATCTGCTCGACTGGCCATGATCGTCCCGCGCCGTGGGAGGCGAGCTCCGTGCTGGCGGAATAGCCTACCCGTGACGCTGGACGCCGTGGCTATACCGTTCGCGTCGCTCAGGAGCCTGCTGCGCAACCGCTGAGCGCCCGGCGTCGATCCACCCACCGCACGATCACCGCCGCTACTCCTGGGCGTTGAAGCCGCGCACGGCGAACACCAGCATCACGGCACCGAACGCGAGGACCACGGCGACATCCGTCCAGGGCGTCATCGCATGCCCGAAGACGCTCAAGCCGAGTTGATTGGCCGCCGCGGTCGGCAGCGCGCTGGTGTTGAGGGTCACGCGGCGGATGGCATCAGCGCCGTAGGCGACCGGATCAATCCGCGACAGGACCGTCAGCCAGCCCGGCAGGTTGGTGAGCGGAAAGAGGGCCCCGGACAGGAAGAAGAGGGGCAGCATCAGAAAGTTCATGATGAGCTGGAAGCCTTCCATGCTCTTGAGCCGCGAGGCGATCAGCAACCCGAGCGAGCTCAGCGAGAACGCGGTGATGAAGACCAGGGGCAGCAGCGCGAGGACCCCGCCGGCCGTCAGCGAGACGTGGACGAAGGGGGCGAAGATGAGCATCAGGATGCCCTGGATCATGGCGGTCGTGCTGCCCCCGAGCGCCTTGCCCAGCGCCATCGACCAGCGGGGGATCGGGGCGACCAGCACCTCCTTGAGGAAGCCGAACTCCCGGTCCCAGATCACCGACACGCCGCTGAAGATCGCCGTGAAGAGCACCGCCATCGCGATGATGCCGGGGAAGATGAACTGCACGTAGCTGAAGCCGGTCCCGGGAGCGCCCGCCCCGCCCAGCTGCCCCATGGACGACGACAGGCCGCTGCCAAAGATGAACAGGAACAGGATCGGCTGGGCAAAACTGCCGATGATGCGTGTGCGATCGCGGGCAAACCGGAGCAGATCCCGGTACCAGAGCGTATAGATCCCCATCAGCGCCGTGGTCAGTCGGCTCGGCGTGGTCTCCCGCAGGCTCGGCGTCGTCGCGACGCGGCTCGTCGTCGCCATCATGTCCTCCCGGCGCGCGCGTGCGCCCGCTGCCGCATCTGCTCGGTCTGGCTGGCCTCCGCCTCGCGGATCTCGCGCCCGGTCAGCCGGATGAAGACGTCCTCGAGGCTCGGCCGGCTCAGGCTTACCGTCTCGATCGGCAGGTCGAGCCCCTGGACCAGGCGGGGGATGAAGGCGTCCCCCTGCGGCACCTCCAGCCGCAGGCGCCCGTCGAAGCGCAGCGCCTCCAGCCCGAAGTGCTCCCGGATCTCCGCGGCGGCCCGCTCGTTGTCGGCTGTCCTCAGGGTGATCACATCGCCGCCGACCAGCGACTTGAGGGCAGCGGGGCTATCGAGGGCCACGATCTTCCCGTGGTCGATGATCGCGATGCGGTCGCAGCGCTCGGCCTCGTCCATGTAGTGGGTGGTGAGGAAGAGGGTGGTGCCGGTCTCGGCGCGTAGCTGCTCGAGGTAGCCCCAGATGTGCTCCCGCGTCTGCGGGTCGAGCCCGAGGGTCGGCTCGTCGAGGAAGAGGACCCGCGGCTGGTGCGGCAGCCCGCGGGCGATCTCCAACCGCCGTTTCATGCCGCCGGAGAAATTCTTGACCACGTCGTTGCGCCGCTCCCACAGGTCGACCATGCGCAGCAAGCGCTCGGCCTGCGGAGCCCAGCGCGCACGCGGCAGCGTGTAGACCTGGGCGTGGAAGGCGAGGTTCTGCATGGCGGTGAGCTGGGTGTCGAGGCTGGAGTCCTGGAAGATGATGCCGATCGCGCGCCGCACGCCCTGGGGGTCCGCCGCGACGTCGTGGCCGTTGACCGTCACGTGCCCCGCGGTCGGCCGCAGCAGGGTGCAGAGGACGTTGATGGTGGTCGTCTTGCCGGCCCCGTTGGGGCCGAGGAAGCCGAACAGCTCGCCCGCCGCCACCGTGAACGACACGTCGTCGACGGCGGAGAAAGCGCCGAAGCGCTTGACCAGGTGCTCGACCGCGATGATGTCC
>DATKRJ010000169.1:0-4211 GCA_035532355.1 Thermomicrobiaceae bacterium
GACGCCCACCATCGCGCCGCTGAGCGCGAAGACGAAGGTGCCACTCAGATCGAGCACGAGCAGCAGCGTGCTCACCACCATCCCCCCGTCGTGCGCAGCCGGTGTGACGACCGAAGCTCGGCCCCTGGGCACCGGCGGGCCTTTCGGCGTGCCGGTCGCGCCCACCCCGCCGCCGCGGCGCATGCTCCGGTCGCCGATTCCGGCAAGAGCGCTGCGCACGTGCTCCGGCCGGCGCGCGCGAACCAGCGAACCAGATCAAGAGCGCCAGCGTCGCCGCCGACCGCAGCTCCGGCGACAGCTGCTCCACTGCGGCCCTACCCCGCCGCGTGCGTCGCCGGGTCGTCGGGCGTGCCCGTGCGCGGGCGCGCCGGCAGCTCCACCCGCTCGGCGATCCGCACCCCCAGCACCTCCGCCACCCGCTGCACCCGCGCGAAGCTCGCCCGGGCGTAGCGCGTCGCCTCGTACTGCTGCACCTGCTGCTCCTTGACCCCCAGCGCTGCCGCCAGCTCCTTCTGGGTCAGCCCCGCCGCGATCCGCGCCCGGATCAGCGCTTCCGGTAGCGCTGCCAGCGAGTCCAGCTCCAGCACCGCGATCCGCCCGTCCCGTACCGCCTCGTACTCCCGCAGCTGCTCGCGCAGCTCCTCCAGCTGGCTCACGAGCGCCTCCCGCATCACCTGGCGCAGCGCCGCCGGCCGGCTCTCCTCGGCCGTCTCCAGCCGCGCCAGCGCCTGCTCGAAGTCGCGCGCCGCCGCCTTCGTGATCCGGTACTGCCGCTCGTTGGTGATCATGGGAGCTCCTCCGTGCCTAGAGGTTGAGCGCGATGACGCCCTTCGCGTCGCCGGTGTCCCGGTCGCGCTGGAAGAAGCGCAGGAAGGTCGTCCCGACCCCGTCCGCGTCGAAGTCGGCCGGGAAGAGCTCCCCGCCGTACTGCTGCTTCTACGCCCGTCGCCGGTCCGCAAACATCAGCAGCACCGGGTCCCGCGCGTCCAGTTCCACCCCGTCCGTCTCCCAGCAGGCGTCGAAGTCGCCCGGCTCCGCCTTGCGGCTGACGAAGCTGCCGTCCACGTAGACCCGCTTGCACCCGGCCGCCTGCAGTGCGTCCAGCGCTGCCTTCAGCCCGGCCAGCAGCTCCAGCCGCCGCGGCGTGAAGCCGTAGCGCGCCGTCAGCTCCGCCCAGCTCGCCTCGTGGATCCCCGGCGGCAGGTTCCCGCTGCCGGCGGCGAGGACCGGAATCATGGACCCAATGATAAGCTTGTGTTAGTGCCGCGTCAATCTCGGCCGCGCCGCCGCAGCCCGCCGCCCTGGTAGATCCGCGCCCGCCAGACGGCGCCGGCGTGCCAGTTGCCCTGGTACTGGTGGCGCACCTCGTGGGTCAGTGTCCGGAGCATGCGCGTCGACACGCCCATAGACTACTGCCGCTGTCGGGCCGCCGCGACCCGATGGTTCTCCACCACGGCCTGTCGAGCGCGCCAAGATCGGCCTTCATGATTGCTCGGAATCCCACGGCGTTGCCCACCGGTCACTGCGATCCGATCAGGGGATGGCCTTTTGTCGTCGCCCCGCGTATTGCGATGCGTCAACTTCTGTGCTATCATCGATGCGTTCTGGTTAGAATACGGAGTGGTATACGACCCGTCAAGGTAGCGAGGAGGCGTCGCGTCCGGACTCAGGGAGGGAGTCGTTCGATGCAGGGTAGGGGTTTCCCCATGGCCCCCGACGGCCGAGACAGCCTGGTCGCACTGGCCGCCGCTGAGCGTGGGAAGGGTCGCGGTGATGGGGAAGCCTCCCAGGCAGGGGGCAGCTCTCCTCGACCGGCGCGCACCTCGCGCAACCAGGCCGGGGCTGGGAAGCAGATGAGGCGAGAAGGTAGTCGAGTGGCTGACGAGAGGCTCATGGTCGGAGAGATGGTCCGCATTCCCGTTGATACACGGATCGCCCTGAAGGAGCTCGCGGACCAGACGGGGCTTCCCGTGCAGACGCTGGTGGCCGAAGCCGTGGAGGCGTTCCGGCGTCAGCGACTCCTGGAGCTGACGAATGCCGCCTACGCCGCCCTGCGCGACGATCCAGAGGCCTGGAAGGAGGAGCTGGCGGAGCGGGCCGAGTGGGATGGTGTACTGGCCGACGGTATCGACGACCAGGAGGTGCCCTAGGTGCCGCCGCGGCCCTCCCGCGGTGAGGTCTGGACGGTCGACCTGGAGCCTGTTCAGGGTCATGAACAGAGCGGGAGGATTCGCCCATGCCTCATGGTCTCTACAGACACCTTCAACCACGGGCCGGCCGAACTGGTGATCCTTATCCCACTGACGACGAGGTGGAAAGGGATACCAATCCACGTCCCCGTTAGTCCCCCGGAAGGGGGGCTGCGGCAGCCCAGCTTCATTAAGTGCGAGGATGTCCGCTCGGTCTCGACACTCCGGCTCAGGGATTATTGGGGCCGAGTTGGGTCCTCTACCTTGAAGCAGGTCGAGAGTAACCTGCGCACCCTGCTCGAACTCTGATCACTGAAGTAAGCGGGTGCAACGGCACATGAGCCCGAGGAAGATCCGGCACGTCTCTCCCGGCGGCCCGTTCGCGTACCTCGAGGTCGACCTGCTGACGGTCGGCGCGCTCATCGCCGTGGAGAAGCTCAACCGCCATCCGACCCACGGCACCGCCGTCGCGGCGCTGCAGGCGGCGATCCAGGCTGGGGAAGCCTTGTAAGCCATTGAGGATCGGACCAGCTTCCTGCTCCCTCTGCAAACCCGACCAGCCCCGCCAGCTCGTCGCGCTCCAGCCGGCGCCACTCAGGCGTGCCCAGCCGCACCCGCCGCTCAGCCAGCCCACCCGCGGCCGCCACCAGTCGAACGTCACCCGGTCGAAGCTCTCCGCCAGGTGGCCGTCGCCCCGCGCCCGCCAGACGGTGCCGGCGTGCCAGTTGCCCTGGTACTGGTGGCGCACCTCGCGGGTCAGTGTCCGGAGCATGCGCGTCGAGACGTGCATCAGGCGCCCGTAGCGAGGTGCGAGCCTGGCCACCGGCGCCGCAGACGCTGGATCCGGCACCGCCATCCCCGCCCGCGCTCGTGCCCGCCGGCGGCCGGCGCGTCACTGGCGAGGATCTGATTGCACAGCTGCACGCACTGGTCGCAGATGAAGACGCCCTGCGGCCCCGCGATCAGCCGCCGCACGTCCCCCTTCGGCTTGCCGCAGAAGGAGCACTGGTAGCCCTGGTCCCGCTTGCCCACCACGCACCTCCCTAGCTGTCCGTCACTCGCTCGTGATCGAGGCCGTCGCGCTCGCACCGCCGCACGTCACCGTCACCGTGCCGGTCCCCGGGTTGGTGCCGCTCCCGATCTTCCGGGGCCAGCTGAACGCGCCCGTGTCGTCGGCTGGCTTCGGCGTCACCCGTCCGTCGCCGCGTCCCCGTCCAGCAGCTCCCGGCGCAGCCCCGCGATCTCGGCCGCGAACGACGCCGCCAGCCCCGCTCGCTCGGTGTCCGGCAGGAACGCCGCCCGCACCGCGCGCAGGTTCGCGTCGATCAGCTCGTCCAGCGTGAAGTCCAGGTGCTCCGCGAGCAACAGGTACTCATCGGTCAGCGTCGTGCCGAACATCGGCGGGTCGTCGGAGTTGACGGTCACCGCCACGCCGGCGTCGTGCAGCGCCCGAATCGGGTGCGCGGCGTAGCTCTGCGCCACCCCGAGCCGCACGTTGCTGGTGGGCGACACCTCGAGCACGATCCCCTCGGCCGCCAGGTGCTCGACCAGCCGCGGGTCGCCGACGCTGGTCACGCCGTGGTCGATCCGCTCGGCGCCCGCCTCGAGCGCGTCCCAGACGCTCTCCGGACCGGCCGTCTCACCGGCGTGCAGGCTGACCCGCAGCCCGGCGTCACGCACGTATGCGATCGCCGCCGCGTGCCGGCTGGCCGGGTGGCCCAGCTCTGTGCCGCCCAGGTTGAACCCGATCAGCCCGTCCCCGGCGTGGCCGGCGCACCAGCGCGCGACGGCCATCACGTCCTCGGCTCGTCGCGAGCGCACCCCGTCGACCTGGAACTGCATGCGCACCCCGAAGTCACGCCAGACCCGCGTCGCCCCGGACCGGGCGCCGGCCCAGTACACCTCCGGCGTGGCCGGTGTCCGGGGGTTGAGCGGCGAGGCCGGTGCCATGATCACCTCGAGGTAGCGGATCCGCTGGCGCGCCGCGTCCTCGCCCAGCTCGTAGGTCACCCGCTCGATGTC
>DATKRJ010000170.1:0-2788 GCA_035532355.1 Thermomicrobiaceae bacterium
GCGCGTCTCCTCCATGAAGAGACGACCGCCGCCCCCACCGCAGCAGAAGGAGCGGTTCCGGTTACGGCGCATCTCCGTCAGCTCCACGCCCGGCAGCGCACCGATGACGCCGCGCGGCGCGTCGTAGACGCCGTTGTAGCGACCCAGGTAGCAGGGGTCGTGGTAAGTCACCTTGCCTCGCGCCAGCGCCGAGTTCTGATCGAGCCGGATACGGCCCTCGGCGATGAGCTGGTCGAGCAGCTGGGAGTGGTGGACGACCTCGTAGCTGCCGCCGATCTGGGGGTACTCGTTCCTGAGCGCGTTGAAGCAGTGCGGGCAGGCGGTCACGATCTTCTTGAAGCTGTACTGGTTGAGCGTCTCGACCGTCTGCTGGGCCATCATCTGCGCCAGGTACTCGTTGCCGATGCGGCGCGCCGGGTCGCCGTTGCAGGTCTCCTCCTTGCCCAGGATGGCGAAATTGATGCCGGCCGCCTGGAGGATGCGGGCCAGCGCCAGGGTCGTGCGCTGGTTGCGCGTGTCGAAGGAGCCCAGGCAGCCGACGAAGAAGAGGACCTCGACCTCCTCGCCCGCCGCGGCGGCCTCGGCCATGCGGCGCACCGGCAGGTCGAGCTTGCGCGTCCAGGCGTCGCGCTGGTCGGGCGGGAACTGGTAGACGCTGCCGAGGCGCTCGAGGTTGTTGAAGACGTTGGTCACCTCGTCGGGGAACTCGCCGCGCTCGAGCACCAGATTGCGCCGCATGCCGACGATGAGGGGCACGTGCTCGATGTAGACCGGGCACTGCTCCATGCAGGCGCCGCAGGTGGTGCAGTCCCACAGCTCCGCCTCGCTGACCACACCCGGCACCAACTCGCGGTCGGGCCCGGAGCCCCAGCGAAAGCGGGCGCTGTTCTCGCCCGCGCCCAGCTCGCCCGAGAAGATGTCGCCCCGGTCGGCCAGGTAGCCGGTGATCTCGAGCACCAGGTCGCGCGGCCGCAGCGGCTTGCCGGTGTTGAAGGTCGGGCAGTACTCCAGGCAGCGCCCACAGTGCATGCAGGCGTCCACGCTCATCAGCTGCGCCCAACTGAAGTCCTCCAGCTTGCCCAGGCCGAAGGTCTCGGCCTCCTCGATGTTGGGGATGGGCTCGAGCGCGCCGCGCGGCTTGAGCCGGCGAAAGACCACGTTGGCCACGCTGGTGAAGGGGTGGACCATTTTGCTGTACGCCACGTAGGAGAGGAAGACGGTGGTGGTGCCGAAGTGGCCGTACCAGTTGACGGCGTGAATGGCGCGCAGCAGGTCGGGCGACAGGCCGCGCAGCGCGAGCGCCAGCGGATAGGAGACGAAGGACCAGGCGGCCCACGGGTCCTGCGTCACCGCCAGGCGCAGCGCCTGGAGCACGAACCCCTGGATCGAGAGGACCAGCAGGAACGACAGGATGACCAGGTCGTCGCCGGTCGTGTCCTGGGTCGCCGGTCGCCGGACGTAGCGCCGGTACAGGGCGAGCAGCACGCCGACGATGAGCGCCAGCCCGGCCAGGTTCATGGCCGCCTTGAAGCCCAGGTAGAAGTCGCCCTGGTAGAAGTTCAGGTGGAAGAACGGGGTCACGACGTCGGCCTGGATCATGACGATGGTGGTGCCGACGAAGAGCGCGATGAAGCCCCAGAAGATAAGCAGGTGCATCGTGCCGCCAAAGCGGTTGCGCCGGCGCTCGATGCGGCCGTGGAGCACGCTCATGACGAAGGCGTTCCATAGGCGCGCGGGCATGTGGTCGAAGCGGTCCTCGGGGCGGCCGACACGCCACATCCTGGCCCGGCGCGCCAGACCGAAGGCGATGAAGATGAAGGGCACGACCATCAGCGAGTAGAGGAGGATCGGGCCGACGGCGGTGATGTTCCAGAGGATCTGGCGCGTGGGCATCAGCCGCGCTCCTCTCCAGCCGGCACCTCGCTCGGAGCCGCCGCCGTCGCGGGGCTTGCCGCGCGGCGGATCGCCCGCACCGAGATCCAGACGGAGCCGACCGCCGCCGCCAGCATCAGGAGCGCGATCAGGCCTCCGCCGCTGACCACCGCCGGGTTCAGCCCGCTGCCGACCGCCGAGAAGAAGCCGACGACCGCGCCGACCAGCGCCGCGGCGACCGGCACGACCATCACGATCGTCAGCGCCACGCCAAGCGCGACCCGGGCGTCGCGCAGCCGCCCCAGCCAGCGCCCCGGCCGCTCGTCGCCGAGCCCGGACGCGATGCCGACACCGATGCCGCCCAGCGAGATGAGGCCAATGCCGATGATGCGGGCCCAGGAGATCCCGGCGACCTCGCTGACCACGACCACGGCGATCCCGATCACGGCGGCACCGATCGACAGGATGGTCGCGTTGCTTCTCACCGGTGGCCGTCCCCTTTCCGCGATCGCAGCGGCCACGCGCGTGGGGCGACTTCGATGGTCCGGGCCGCGCGTTACCGCAGGTCCCGCCCGACGATCACGGGGCGGGCTGGCAACCCGCCACTGGGCGCGTCTAGCCGTTCAGCCGCTTGGTCAGCTCGGGCACGACCGTGAGCACGTCGCCGACGACGCCCAGGTCCGCCACCTCGAAGATCGGGGCGTCCGGGTCCTGGTTGATGGCGACGATGAACTTGCTGCCCTTCATGCCGGCCAGGTGTTGGATGGCGCCGGAGATGCCGCAGGCGACGTACAGGTTGGGCTTGACCGTCTTGCCGGTCTGGCCGACCTGGTAGCTGTACGGCACCCAGCCGGCGTCGACCACGGCGCGGCTCGCGCCGACCGCACCGCCGAGCTGCCTGGCCAGCGTGTCGAGG
>DATKRJ010000171.1:0-3531 GCA_035532355.1 Thermomicrobiaceae bacterium
GCGGCGGTACGTCGAGTACGGCCACCGCGACGACCGGCACCAGCGCCGGTACGTCGAGCACGTCCACCACCGCGGCCAGCACGAGCGCCGCGACCAGCGCCGCGACGACCGCGGCGAGCACGCCCATGGCCGCGGCCACCACCGCCGCCGCCACGCCGTCCACCTCCGCCAGCCCCGTCGCGGTCGACATGGGCACGCTCGGCAACCCGAGCAAGGCAGTCACGCTCGTCGAGACCGGGTCGTCGCTCCTCTACCCGCTCTTCAACGCCTGGGCGCCGGCTATCCACCAGCAGTACTCGAACATCACCGTCCAGACGGCCAGCACCGGCAGCGGCACCGGCATTGCTCAGGCGGTCGCGGGCGTCGCCCAGTTCGGGGGGACCGACGCCTACATGAGCGACGCGCAGCTCAAGACCGCCTCGGGCATCATCAACATCCCGCTCTGCATCTCGGCCCAGCAGATCAACTACAACGTGCCCGAGGTCACCACGCCACTCAAGCTGAGCGGGCCGATCCTCGCCGCGATCTACCAGGGGACCATCAAGTACTGGGACGACGCGCAGATCGCGAGCGCCAACTCCGGTGTCACGCTGCCCCACCAGGCGATCATCCCGGTCCATCGCACCGACGGCAGCGGCGACACCTTCATCTTCACCCAGTTCCTCTCCTTCTCCACCCCCGACTGGCAGACCAAGGTCGGCTTCGGCACCTCGGTCAACTTCCCGGGTGTGGCCGGCGCGCTCGGCGCGGTCGGTAACCCGGGCGTGCTGCAGACCGTCTCCCAGACCAAGTACAGCCTGGGCTATATCGGGAGCAGCTTCCTGAACCAGGCTCAAGCCAAGGGTCTCGGGACCGCCCTGCTGCTCAACAAGGCCGGGAACTACGTCCCGATCCAGACGGCCAACATCACCGCGGCGGCCTCGGCCATGGTGCCGCAGACCCCCAAGGACGAGCGGATCTCGCTCATCTTCGCCCCCGGCGCCGACTCCTACCCGATCATCAACTACGAGTACGTCGCCGTGCAGACCAAGCAGTCCGACCCCGACATCGCCCAGTCCATGCGCACCGTGCTGGCCTGGGCGATCTCCACGGACGGCGGGAACGCCAGCAGCTTCCTCGACCCGGTCCACTTCCTGCCGCTGCCGTCCAGCGTGCTGCCGCTGAGCCAGGCGCAGATCGCCGCGATCCAGTAGCGGTGGACGAGAGGAGCGGGCAATGACCGTCGAGCGGCCGGTCGTGGCTGCACCGGACCAGGCGAGCCGGCGCGGCCGGGTGTCCCGCCGGGCCCTGGGTCGCGGTGACCTGGGCCTGTGGGACTACGTGTTGCGCGCGCTCGGCGGCCTGGCCGCGCTCCTTCCCATCGCTACGGTCATCTTCATCGCGACCCTGCTCCTGGTCCACGCCATGCCCTCCATCCGCTACAACGGCGTGGACTTCCTGACGCACAACCAGTGGAACTTTGGGAACTTCTACAGCTCCGGCACCACGGTCCACAACGGCGTCGCGGCCCCCATCGGGGCAGCGTACGGCGCTCTGCCCTTCATCGCCGGTACCTTCCTGACCTCGATCATCGCGCTCGTCATCGGAGTCCCGGTCGCGCTCGGCGCGGCGCTGATCCTGACGGAGCACGTCCCGGCGGCACTGCGACGCTGGCTCTCGCTCTTCCTCGAGCTGTTGGCCGGCATCCCCAGCGTGGTCTACGGCCTCTGGGGCTTGATCACGCTGGGGCCCTTCCTGGCCAAGCACGTCTACCCGGCCATCGCCCACCTGGGGGGCGTCCTCCCCTGGCTCGCGGCGCCGGTGGGATCCGGGCTGGGCCTGCTCACCGCCGGCATCGTGCTGGCCGTGATGATCGTGCCGATCGTGTCATCCACCTCGCGCGACCTGCTGGCCCAGGTGCCGGCCCTGCCGCGCGAGGGTGCCGCCGCGCTTGGGCTGACCTCCTGGGAGTCGGTGCGGATCGTCAGCCTGCCCTGGGTCTCTCAGGGCATCGTCGGGGCGATCATCCTGGGCTGGGGCCGCGCCCTCGGCGAGACGATGGCCGTCCTGATCGTCAGCGGCAACGGCGCCAACGTGCTGCCCTCCAACATCTTCGCCCCGATCACCACCATCGCCTCAGCGATCGTTGCGCTGCTCGACAGCGCCCTCTCCGACCCGACCGGGATGGCAGTCAGCGCGCTGGCCGAGATCGGCCTGATCCTGATGCTCATCACCCTGATCACCAACATCCTGGCACGCCTGCTGGTGCGTCGGGTGAGTACGACGGCGCTGCCGGTCGGACGGGGGATCTAGCCGATGGCTGCGCGGCTGCGCGTCCTGACTGGCGCGATCATCTGGGGGCTCTGTGGGCTGGCGCTGTTCGTGATCGTGGCAGTAGCGCTCGCCATCGTCGTCAGCGTGGTGAGCCAGGGGCTCCCGGCCTGGTCATGGACCCTGCTGACAACGACGACCTCCGGCATCGCCGGTGGGCTGCTCAACTCCTGGACCGGCACCCTCGCCTTGATGCTGCTGCTGGCACTGATGGCCGGGCCGATCGGGGTGCTGGCCGGGCTCTACGTCGCCGAGTTCAGTAGCCGGCGCGGCGCCCTCTGGCTGCGCTTCGCCACCGAGGTCCTCTCCGGCATCCCCTCGATCGTCGTGGGCTACGTCATCTACCTCGCCTTCGTCGTCGGGCTCGGCTGGAGCTTCTCGCTGCTGGCCGGCGGCATCGCCCTCACGATCATGGTGGTCCCCTACGTCGTCAAGAGCACCGAGGCGGCGCTCAACCAGGTCCCGACGAGCCTGCGCGAGGGCGGCGCCGCGCTCGGGCTCTCCCAGCGCCGCGTCCTGTGGGACGTCGCCCGCCCCATCGCGACCCCCGGGATTGTCACGGGGATCGTGATCGCCGAGGCGATCGGCATGGGCGAGACGGCGCCCCTGCTCTACACCGCCGGCTGGTCGAACGCGCTGCCGACGGCGCAGCTCATCCACCGCCCGATCGGCTACCTGACCTACGTCGTCTGGACCTACCTCAACGAGCCGTATAATCAGGCCCATCAACTGGCCTACAGCGCCGCCGGGCTTCTGATCGTCATGCTCCTCCTGCTGATCCTGGCCGGTCGCATCATCAGCCACCGTGCGGCCCGCTACACCGGCCGTTTCCAGACCTGAGTCGTCGCCGACGCTCGGAGAGAAGGTGGCCCTGGTGGTAGAGAAGACGCCCAGCCGCGCGCACTACGATCGTCAGCTGGCCCGGCTCGGCAACGAGCTGATCATGCTCGGCGGTACCGTCGAGCACGCGGTCGCCCGCGCCGTCGAGGCCCTGCGCCAGCGCGACGTGGCCGCCGCGCGCGCCGTCGTCGTGGCCGACCGCGCCATCGACGACCGGGTCTACCAGCTCGAGGAGCAGACGCTCCGCCTGATCGCCACCCAGCAGCCGCTGGCAACCGACCTGCGCACCGTGGCCGCCATCCTCTTCATCCTGTCCGAGCTGGAGCGGATCGGCGACTATGCCGAGGGGATCGCCAAGATCACGCTGCAGGTGGCCGACGA
>DATKRJ010000172.1:0-15360 GCA_035532355.1 Thermomicrobiaceae bacterium
GATGCGGATCGAGGTCCACCTGGGAGCAACCGGCGACGCCAGGGATGCGATCCGGCGCGCGCTGAGCGACGAGCGGTCGGTCGGGGCCTGAATCGCGGCGTCAGCGGACGACGAGTTATCCGAAACCCTTGGCCCCTCGCGACCGTGCACGCTCGCCGGGATCGGAAACTACTGGATATTGGGAGCGGTCAAAGCGCCGGAACCGGTTCGGTCGCCCCGGCAGCCTGTCGCGCCGCAACCGCGACGTCGGCGGCGGTCAAGCCGGGCGCCTCAAGGTTCGCCCAGGCCGCCTCCAGGCGCCGGGCGATCGACCCGCCGTCGGCATCGCCGAGGAGTGCCTCCTCGATCCGGGTCGGCGCGTCTCCGATCGCGTAGAAGTCGCCGCTCACAAGAGACTGGATTACCTGGCCGGAGGCGACGACCAGGGTGACCCGAACCAACCCGCCGGAGGCCTTGTTGGTGCCGTGGCCGACCCTCACGTGACCGGTGATGCGGACCGGCTTCAGCTTCATATTTTCGAGTCTCACGTCGTCCACCCAGGCCCGATCGCGCATCTTGCGCACCCAGCCCGAATAAGCGGTGTGCTCGTCGCCACGCAGCTTTCCGCCGACGAGTGGCCTGCCCAACTCGGACTCGAAGGAACTGACCAGCTCTGCCCGGACGGTCCGCGGCGGTACTGGGCGTCCCAGCTCCTTGCGCAGGCTGGAGACGTAGGCGTCGATGGTGCTGGCGACCTTGTCGCGCATCTTCTCGTCGGGTATGCGCAGGACGGAGGCGGCGGCGCGGGCGTTGAAGTTGATGATGATCGAGCCCACGAAGACGAAGGCCCCGCCGATGGTGGCGGCGCCGAGACCGCCGATCTTCTTCCCGTCCACCTGGAGGTCGTTGACGGGCGCGAAGTGGGCGCCTGTGATCCCCAGCCGGCGGTAACACTCGATCGGACCGCGGGAGAAGAATTCGAAGGCTTCCTGGATTCGAGCCGGTACCCGGTTCGGCTGCCAGATCAGCTGGAAGAAGACCTGGTTCCGATCCAGGTAGACTGCCCCACCACCCACTTCGCGCCTCATGACCGGAAGACCCAGGCGCCGGCAGGCGTCGAGATCGACCTCGCGCTCCAATTCCTGGTGACGCCCGACGCAGACGTAGGGCCGGCGCGGTCGACAGAGGATGACGGTGTCAGGATCGCCCGGCCGCATCGAGTCGGCGACGGCGTGATAGAGCGTCTGACTCTCCGTGTAGGAGCAGAGATCCAGGTCGAGAAGCCTCACATCGTCCATGACAACCTTCATCGGACCTGGATCACTGGCAGCCTCCGGAAGGCCCTGACGCTGACCTGAGCCGCCAGCCGCCCCGCGAGCTCGGAGAAGGCAAATGCCTGCGGGCTGCCGGTGACCGCCGCCGCCGGCCGACCGGCGTCGGCGCCCTCCCGGATCTCGTCGTCCAGGGGCAGCGAGCCGAGGAAGGGGATCCCGAGCTCGGCTCCGGCAGCCTGGGCGCCGCCGATCGAGAAGGGATGGTGGCGCCGCCCGCACTCGCAGTCGTAGTAGCTCATGTTCTCGATCAGACCGAGGATCGGCACGTTCAGCTGCCTGAACATCGCCACCGACTTGACGGCGATGTCGACGGCCATCCGCTGCGGGGTGCAGACGACCGCGGCGCCCGTCAGGGGTATCGCCTGAGCAAGGCTCAGGGATGCGTCCCCGGTCCCCGGCGGAAGGTCGATCAGGAGGTAGTCGAGGCTTCCCCAGGCGACGTCCTTGATCATCTGCGTGACCATCTGGCCGACCATCGGCCCCCGCCAGACGACCGCGTCTTGGCCGGGGCCGGTCAGCAAGGCCATCGAGATCAGCTCGACTCCGTGCGCCCGGACCGGAAGCAACCTCTGGCTCTCCTCGTCGAAGAGCGGTCGCTCAGCGGTGCCCATCACCGAGGGGATGGTCGCGCCGTAGATGTCCGCGTCCAGAAGGCCCACCCGTGCGCCATCGGCGGCGAGGGCAACCGCCAGGTTGGCGCTCACCGTGGACTTGCCGACCCCCCCCTTGCCGCTGGCGATGGCGATTGTGTTCTTGACGTCGGGCAAGAGGCTGCCGGCGGTTCCGCCGCCGCGGACGTTGGCGGACATCCGGATCTCCACCGTGCCCACGCCCGGCAGGCCCCCCACCGCCGCGCGGGCCTGGCCCTCGAAGCGATCGCGGACGGGGCAGGCGGGAGTCGTGAGTTCGAAGGTGAAGCTGACCGATTCACCCTCGACCCGAAGGTCTTTGATCATCCCCAGGCTGACCACGTCGCGGCCGAGGTCCGGGTCCTCGATGGTGGACAGGGCGCTCAGCACGTCTGCTGCGGTGACGGTGGTGGCGCTCACAGCGAGTAGCCCTTCTCCTCCAGCAGCTCCTCCATCACGTCGCCGAGGATCATGTGGAGGCCGGGATCGATGGCTTTGATCATGTCCAACACCCCGGTCAGGTGCCAGATCAGGTAGAGCTCGGTGAGGGTCTTGTCGTCGACGTCCCAGGCGGTGCTGGTCGTGTGCAGAGTCTCCGGCGGCAGCGCCTTGCGCCAGAGCTGGAGGTTGGCCGAGATCTCGCGGGTGTCTGGGCCCCAGTCCGGAAAGGCCTCGGGCTGGATCATGTCCGGTGAGACCTGCGTGCCGGTGCCCATGATCTTGTAGATGATCCGGCCGTAGCCCTCGAGCGCCTCCTTGGCGGTGCTGAGGCCGTTGGTCACGGCGACCTCGCGCATGATCGTGATGATCCCGCCCGGGTTGTTGCCCCGCGGGCAGCGCAGGCAGCTGAAGCACTGCGAGCAGTCCCATACGTCCTTGTTCATCTGCTCCCAGACGAGGTCCACGTCTCGCCTCGCTACCGCCTGGGTGATCTTTCGGGGGCTGAAGTCGTAGAAGCGGGCCGAGGGGCAGGCGGCGACGCAGATGCCGCATTCGTAGCAGCCCTTGAAGAACTCGTCGAAGCGGAGGTCGGCCTCGACCTGGGCGAGGACGCGCTCCTTAACCTCGGTGGTCGCCTCCGGCACCACGGTGGGGCTCGGCATCGAAGTCGACTACTTCTCGCGCCGGACGAGGAACTTCATCGCCTTACCGTCCTGCTCGAAGTCGACCAGGGTGTGTCCCATTCGCCGGGTCCAGGTGTCCATGTCGGGCTTTGCGCCCGGGTCGTCGGCAAGCATGAGCAGGGTCTGACCAACCTCGATCTCCTTGATCGCCTTGGCCACCTTCACGATGGGCATCGGGCACAGCATGTGCATGCAGTCGAGCGTCTTGTCGGCGGTTTCGGCGGTCATCTTCTCAGTCCTCCCGTTTGGTTGTGACGGTTGCGTTCGAGCCCGGCTCCAGGAGCCGCGACCACTCGACCCGCTCGCCCTTCATGAACGACTTCTTGACCCAACCCGGGGCCAGCTGCCAGCAGGGGGTGCAGACCGTCTTGCCGGTTGCCACCGGGTTCACCTGGCACAACATGCAGAGCACCGCGGCTGATTCAGTCGGCACAGCGGTAGCACCTGATCTCGTCGCGATCGATGCGCTCGCGGAGGGCGGCGTAGGCCTCCCTCCCCGGCACCAGCGCGGACCTCTCGGCCTCCAGGTCCGAGGGACGAAGCCGGACCAGCCAACCCGCGCCATAGGGATCCCGGTTGGCGATCAGCACGTCGGCATCGAAGGCCGCCTGGTTGGTCGCGACGATCTCTCCGGACAGCGGCGAGGGAAAGGGGCCGACCCACTTGGCGCTCTCGACGGTGACCGCGCTCTGACCTGCCCGGAGGGTTCGTCCGGGCGCCTTGAAAAGGATGCTCACGAGCTTGCCGGCGCGGGTCTGGGCGATGTCGGTCATCCCCAGCGTCACAGTGCCGTCGTCCTCCAGCCGCACCCAGACGTCTCGCTCCAGGTCGTAGTCGAGCTCGGGCGGCACCCAGCACCCCATGTAGACCTGCTCCGGGATCTCCAACCCATCAGCTCCCGCAGTCGATTCCCTCCGCCACCAGGAGCTGCCGGTAGGCCTCGATGCCCTCCGGCCCGCTCGCCAGCTCGCCCTTCTCCTCCTCCCAGGCGGAGGGCCGGAGCCTGACGATCCAGTTGCCGTAGGGGTCGGAGTTCAGGATGCCGGGGTTGGCCTGCGGTGCCTCGTTGGCCTCCACGATCTCGCCGGTCAGCGGGCTGGGCACCGGCCCGACCCACTTCGAGCTCTCGACAGTGCCGGCGCTCTGTCCCTTGCTGACGGTCCGGCCGGCGCGCTTGGGGGTGACGACGATGATCTTGCCTGCCAGCTTTTGGGCGACGTCGTCGATCCCGATCAGCACCTCCCCATCCGCCTCAAGGCGGACCCAGACGTGCTTGTCGACGAGGTAGTAAAGGTCGTCGGGCAGGTTGCAGTTGTTAACAGCGCTCACTTGGCCGCCCCCGCGCCGGACTCGGCGTGGGTCTCCCAGTGGTAGAGGAGGAGGTCGAATCCGACCAGCCTTATCTCCTGCGAGAACTTCTCCACGAAGAGCGGATCCCGGCCGCGAGGGTTGACCTCGCGGCTGACCCCCTCCGAGCAGGCTGGGCAGTTGACGTCGAAGTACATCCTCTCCCCCTCCCGCCGCGTCTCCAACCGTTCGGGGTGGTCGGTCAGCATGTGGGCATGCAGCTCGCGCCGCTCGCCCTCCATCTCGCAGAAGGGACACTTCATCGGGCGGCCTCGTCGATCGCCGCCGCCAGGAGGGCATGCAGCTCGCGGAGCAGTGGGGTGGGCTCAACCTTTCCCGTGCCGAGGTCCCAGCTGGCCAGTCCCGCCTGGGCCAGCTCCTGAAGCGCCAGCCACTCCCCCACCCCACCCGCAGCGGCCGCCTCGCCTGCCAGCACCTGGCCCGCCATTCGAAAGCATTGGGCGTCGCCGAGCGCTCGCAGCGCCTGGCGGAGCACCGCCTCGGAATCGCCCGTGCGATTCCTGCCTGCGCCGGAGGCCGGAGGGTGGGATTCCAGCGCCTGCGCGCGCTCGAGCAGCCGGACCCGGTCCAGCAGCCGCTCCCGAAGGGCCTCACCCAGCCCGCCCGTGACGGGCTCGTTCATGCGACGGTCACCTGGCCTTCGCCCATCTCGAGGGCCGGAACCGGCTCCGGCGCAACCGCCATCTCGACCAGCTCGATCACGTCCTTCACCTCGATCCGGCCCTCCATCCCGGTCGACTGGACAGCGGCCGTGTACATCACCACGTCTTTGGGGCAGGCGACGACGAACCAGTCGGCGTCGCCGAGCGCGACCGCTTCCCGGATCCGGTTCTCGCTCGGCCGCTCCTTGAGCTTGGAGTCGTCCATCCAGATCCGGCCCCCGCCGGCGCCGCAACAGAAGCTGTTCTCCCGGCAGCGGCCCATCTCGTGGACGGTCACTCCCAGCATCTCGAGGATCTGGCGGGGGGCGTCGAAGCCGTCGTTGTAGCGGCCCAAATAGCAGGGATCGTGATAGGTGGCGACCCCCTGCAGCCGGCGCTTGATCGGCAGCTGCCCGGTCCGCAGCAGCGAGGCGATGAGCTGGGTGTAGTGACGCACCTGGTAGTGGGCCCCGAGTGCCGCGTAGTCCTGGCCGAGGGCGTTGAGGCTGTGCGGGTCGGTGGTCATGATCCGCTTGAAGCTGGCCTGGCCGAGTACCGCGATGTTGTGTTGGGCCAGCATCTCGAAAAGGCCCTCCTCGCCGACCCGGCGAACGTCGTTGCCGGCGTTGCGCTCCGAGTCGTAGAGGATTCCGTAGTCGACCTGCGCGGTTTTGAGGACCCGGGCGACGGCCTGCGTCAGGCGTTGGACGCGGGGGTCGTAGGAGGCGAAGTCGCCGACGAACCAGAGCACGTCCACCTCCTCTTTGCGGGCGTCCTTGATCGGGAAGCCGAGGTCGCGCGTCCAGCGCGCGCGCATCCGCTCCGACTGGTTGAAGGAGTTGCCGTGCTGGGCGAGACTGGCGAGGCTGTCCTGGAGCTTGGGCTCCATCCGACCCTGCTCGACCAGCTCCCGGCGCATGTCGACGATTTTCGGCACGTGCTCAATGTGAAGCGGGCAGACCTGCATGCAGGCCCGGCAGGTGGTGCAGGCCCAGAGCGTCTCGTCCTTGATGACGCCGCCGACCAGGGCGCCGCCCCCGTCCAGGTGCCGGTGACCGCCGATCCCCTCGCTCTCCAGGAGGTGGTCGCGGAGGTCCATGATGAGCAGCTTCGGGCTCAGCGGCTGGCCGGCCGCGTAGGCCGGACAGACCGCCTGGCAGCGTCCGCACTCGGTGCAGGCGTAGAGGTCGAGGGTCTGCTTCCAACCCAGCTGGTGGATCTCCTTCAGCCCCACCGAGGGCTGGCTCAGGTCCGCCTTGGGCAGCGTCCCCTTGGGCTCCAGACTGCGGAAGAAGACGTTGGGGATGCCGACGAGAATGTGAAGGTGCTTGCTGGCCGGGATATAGGCCAAAAAGGCGAGGATGGCGAGGACATGGGTCCAGTAGAAGACCTCGGCCGGCAGCCGGGCGGACTGGCCATGGATGCCGGCGTATGCCAGCAGGCCGGCCAGGAAGGAGCTTACCGGCCGCCAGGAGGCCGACGGATCGTTGCCCACCGCCACCCGGAAGGTGTTCTGGAGCAGCATGTCGCCGACCACGGCGAAGATCAGCAGCAGCACGATGGTGGCGTCTCGGTTGTTGGACCCCTCGAACCGGGCCGGGCGCCGGACGTAGCGGTTGTAAGCCGCCAGGGCCAGGCCCGCCATCACGACCACGTCGAAGACGTCCTGGCTGAGCGCGATCCAGGTGTCGCCGCCGACCGGGGCCAGGCTGAAGCCGGGGACAAGCCCTTCGCCGAAGGCCTGGACGATGGCCGTGAAGAGGATCACAAAGCCGCTGAAGATCATCAGGTGGAGCACGCCCGAGTAGCGGATCTTCAGCAGCCGGCTGTGGAAGAGGATGTTGGTGACGATTCCCCAGGCGCGAGTCGGGAGGTGGTCGAAACGATTCTCCCAATGGGCGCGGAAGACCGGCCGCAGGAGGCGCCAGAAGCGGTAGCCGGCCCAGCCCAGATCGGCTGCCAGCAGGATCGCGAGGGCGATCGCCTTCAGCGACAAGCGCTCACCCGGTGGCGGCCTTCAACCGCTCGCTGAGCGCCGGCAGCAGGTCGAAGAGGTCGCAGGTAGTCCCGTATTGGGCCACCTCGAAGATGGGTGCGGCCGCGTCCGAGTTGACGGCGATGATCAGTTCCGCGTCACGCATGCCCTCCAGGTGCTCGGGGGCGCCCGAGATCCCGACCGCGAAGTAGAGCTTGGGCTTAACGGTCATGCCCGACTTGCCGACCTGGCGCTGGCGGGGCAGCCAGCCGCTGTCCACCACCGGCCGGGAGGCGGCGATCTCCGCCCCCAGGGCCTGGGCCAACTCCTCGGCCAGCTCCAGGTTCTCCGGCCCGCCGATGCCGCGACCGACCGAGACGAGGCGCTCAGCTCGCGTGATGTCGATGCCCGGCTCCGGCTCGCTGGCGCTGACGAATCGGGTATGCAGTGCGCCCAGCGCGGCAGGCGGCTCGAGCAAGGCCCGCTGGCCCTTGCCCCCGGCGCGACCGGCAGCGTCCTTGAAGGCGCCGGGCAGGACGGCGAAAATGGCCGGACCCTCGGTCCGGGTAGTGGCGACAAGCTTGCCGCCGTAGACCTGGCTGCGGGCGACCACGGCGCCGCCGTCTGGCTCCAGACCGAGGCAATAGGCGACCAGCGGTCGCCCGCTGGCGGCGGCGGCGCCGGCCGCGACGTCGATTCCGGTTGAGGTGCTGCCGACCAGCACAGTGTCCGGGTTGCGGGACTTTATCGCCTCGGCGAGGGCCGCGACATGCGCCTCCGGCAAATAGGGCGCGAGGGCGGGATGCGCCATCGTCAGGATGGTGTCGGCGCCCCCCAACTGGGCTGCGACCAGGCCGGGATCGGGTGCGGCGACGAGCGCCTCCACCTCGCCGCCCAGCGCGCGCGCGGCAGCCAGCAGCTCGAAGGTGACCGGAGCGACGGTGTCGCCGGTCGTCTCGACGTAGACCAGGACCTTGCCCATCTTGCTATCCCCTCAGCAGCCCGCGCTCGCTCAGGAGTGCGAGGATCCGCTCCGCCACCTGGTCGGTCGAACCCGAGATCATCTCGGCCCCGCCGGCCTGCTCGGGCTTGGCGAGAGCGACCACCATGGTGCCCGCAGGCGCCGCTCCTGCCGTGGCCGTCACCGACTCCGGCGGACCGCCCGCCATCACCTGGCGGAGACGGCTGATCGGCACGTAGCGCGGCGACTGGGGCGCCGCCTGGACGCCCACCACCGCCGGGGTGTCCACCTCGAGGACGGCCATCCGGCCGCCCGAGTACTCCTGCCTGACGCGGACCGCGGAGCCCGCGGGTTCCACGCCGCTGACGACGCTGACGTGCGGCCAGCCGAGCTCGGCGGCGAGAAAGGGCGCGGTCTGGCCGAAGACGTCGTCGGCGGCCTGGACGCCGGTGAGCACCAGGTCCACGTTCAAGGACCGGATCGCCGCGGCCAGCGCCGGCGCCGCCTGCCGGGAGGCGAAGGGGCCGTCACCGGCGGCCACTTTGATGGCTTTGTCAGCACCCCGAGCCACGGCGGAATGGAGGACCTGGTCGACCCCGTCAGAGTCCAGCGCCAGCGCGGTGACCTGGGCTCCCGCCGACTCCTTGAGAAGGACGGCCTGCTCCAGCGCATGGTCGTCGAACTCGTTAAGCTTCATTTTCAAGAAGCTGCGATCGATGTCGGTGCCGGCGGAGTCGATCTCTAGCTCCTCGACCAGGTCGGGCACTTGCTTCAGGACGACTGCGATGTGCATTTCCCCAGCTCCTTTAGGCGTGTAGGGCTTCGTCGACCAGCTCGATCACGTCGCGGACGATGAGCCGCCCCTCGTTGCCGGTCGACTTGACGGCGTCCTCGAAGCGGGACACCTCGTAGGGACAGCAGACGACCAGCACCTCGGCGCCCGTCTCGACTGCCTCTTTGACCCGCCGCTCGCTCAGCCTCTCGCTGACGTGGCCGGCGGTGAATCCGTCGAGCCACATCCCACCGCCGCCTCCGCCACAGCAGTAGCCCTGGGCCTTGCAGCGGAACATCTCGGTGAACTCGAGGCCGGGGATGGCGCGGATCATCTCCCGAGGCGCGTCGTACTCGCCGTTGTGGCGGCCCAGATAGCAGGGGTCGTGGAAGGTGACCTTGTAGCTCAGCTTCCGCTTCCAGGGCAGCCTCTCCATGAGCGGCGCCAGGAACTGCGTGTAGTGCTGGACCGGGTACTCGGCGCCGAGCTTCGGGTACTCGTTTCTGAACGCGTTGTAAGCGTGCGGGTCGGGTGTCACCAGGCGCTTGAACTCGTACTTGTCGAGGGTTGCGATGTTCTGCTCGGCGACCATCTCGAAGAGCCCCTTCTCACCGGCCAGCCGCTGGCTGTCGCAGGAGCATTTTTCCTCCGGGCCGAGGATCCCCCAGTCGGTGCCGAGCTCGGCCATCACCCGCGCGAAGGCTCGGGCAGCGTCCTTGCCGCGCGGGTGATAGGACCAGTAGCACTCGGTGTAGAAGAGAACGTCGACCGGCCCTTTCTCGCGCGGCATCAGCCGCACCGGCGCACCCGCCTCGGCGATCCAGTCGGCACGCTTGCGGGCGGGCTCTCCCATCGGATTACCGTGCTGGAAGGTGTTCTCGAAGGCCTTTTGGAGCTCGGGCGGCACCTTGCCGGCGGCGACCGCGACCTCGCGGACGGCCGGCATGATGCTGATCATGTTGACCTCCTTGGGGCAGACCCGGAGGCAGTTCATGCAGGTCGTGCAGAGCCAGAGGTCGGGGCTGTCGAGGAGATCGGCACCGAGCTGGGTGCGGCGGAAGATCTTGCGCGGGCTGTAGTCGCCGACCGCATCCACCGGGCAGGCCGGGGTGCACTTGCCGCATTGGTAGCAGTAGCCAAGCGACTCGGCGCCGGTGATGGCAGTCACCCGGTCGAGGGCGCCGGTATCGTGCTGCCAGATCACCCGCTGCTCGAACATCCGGTTCCAGTGACCGGAGATGTCCATCCCCTCGAACTCGAGGTGTTCCTGCTCGTTGACGCGACCGGGTTCGACCTTGGACATCTAGAGAAGCTCCATCCGGTGAACGCCGAGCAGCCTGCGCACCAGCTGCGGGAGGGGCGGGATCACTTTGTTGAACTCCTGCGTCATGCGCATCCGGGTGATCGTGTAGAGGTAGACGCCGTAGACGCAGGCGAGGTAGACATCGACACCGAACGCCGCACTGCCGAAGCGGGTGAAGCCGATGGCCCGCCCGGTCTCGTTGACGAAGGCAATGGCCTGGCCGATCCGCATGTAGGTGGCGCCAGCGCTCGGTGCCGCCAGGTCGAATTCCTGCATAGTGACCAGCGGCAGCGCCCCCGTCCGGATCACGGGGTCCCACATCCAGCGCGTCCAAAGCCAGTGGCGCTCGGGGTTGCTGAAGTGCAGCGCCTCGCCGGCAACGTCGCGGCGCAGCGCCGGTTCGACCACGGCCAGGGCGTCATCGAAACGGTCGATCCGCGCCGCGACCCCGCCCGATCCGTGGACCAACTCCGAGAGCTCCGCGGCGAGGACTGCGGCTCCGACCGCATCGAGGATCTCTCGCGCCCGGCGGCGGGTGGCGAAGATCGTTCGCAGCAGCCGCCGCAGGCGCTCGGGGTCCACCTTTGCCAGGGCTGCTGGGGCCAGGGCTTCTTGGAACCGGGAGGATTTCTTCTCCAGCTCGGCCGCGATCGCGCCCATCTCCGGGGCCGCGATCATCTCCAGCGCCTGACTCATGAATTCCTGGGCGGCGTCGGTATCGACGACCGGTCCCTGAGACGTCATCGCGCTCATGTCTAGCCGGCCGCGAGGGCCGGCCGGCGGGCCGCGCTCACAGCCTTCATCGCGGCAGCTCCGGCCATCGAGATGCTGTCGTCGAGGTCCTTCGGGCCGGCCGCGGCACCGGCCACGAAGATGCCCGGGATAGAGGTCGCCACGGTGTCGAAGGCGTTCTCGGGCGGGGCGATGAAGCCAAACCGGTCCTGGGCGACGCCGAGCACCTTGGCGATTTCGCGGGTGCCCCGGGAGGGCTCCATGCCGACCGCCAGCACGACCACGTCCATTTCCACCTCCATGGGCCGGCCCATGGTCGTGTCCTCGCCCTTGACGAGGAGCCGGTCGCCCTTGCGGATGATCTCGGTGACGATGCCTCGGACGTAGGCGACGCGATGCTCCTCCTGGGCCTTCCAGTAGATCTCGTTCTCCCAAAAGCCATACATCCGCATGTCGATGTAGAAGATGAAAACCTTGCAGTCGGGGAGCAGCTCTTTGACTTCGATGGCTTGCTTGGAGGAGATCCCGCAGCAGACCTTGGAGCAGTAGTCATTGCCGATCCGTCGGTCTCGGGAGCCGACGCACTGGATGAAGCAGATCTGCTTGGGCGGTTCGCCGGTGGAGGGCCGGACGAACTTGCCGGCGGTGAACATCCGCTCGGCGTCCACCAGCGTGATGACGTCCTCGTACTCGTAGTAGCCATACATCTGGGTCTCGCGACCGGGGTCGAAATGGTCGAAGCCGGTGGCCACGACCACCGAGGCGCACTCGACCGTAGCGGTCTCGCCCGCCTTGCTGGTCAGAGTCGCCCGGAAGTCTCCGGCGCCGCCCTCGAAAGCGGTGACGCGGCTCTCCAGCCGGACGTCGATCAAAGAATTCGAATGAATGCCGGTCCGGGCGGCGTCGAGGATCTCGCTCGCCTTGCGGCGGTCGAGGGTAAAGGTCGAATAGCCGGCCGAGTCCGGGGTCCCTCCGAGCTTGTCGCGGAGCTCGACCAGGACCACATTTGAACCGAGGTCGGCCGCGCCGCGGGCGGTCTCCATTCCGGCCGGCCCGCCGCCGATGACGAGGATGGTGTCACTTGGCATCGGCCATCTCCCAGGTCAGGAACTGGATCTCGCCCCTCTGGATCCGCTCCAGGTCCTTTTCGAACTCGTGCCAGCGCGCCTCCCAGTCGATGCCCATCTTCTCCAGCAAGGGCCGGTAGTCGGTCGCGTGCCAGTGCAGCTGGCAGACGCGGTAGGGATGGGCGCCCATGGCGAGGGCGACGAACTGCGCCTCGGACATCACCGGCACGCCCACGTTGTGGCCCTTGGCCCGGCCCACGAACTGACTCTGGTCGAGCGTGGTGACGCAGCCGGTGTCGTGCGTCAGCACCACGTCGGGGTTGGCCTCGTTGCGCATCGTCTCGATCTTGCGCAGCGTGGCGAAGGAGCGGGTGAAGTCACGCTGGACGAGGATGTGGCGAAAGCCGAAGCCGCAGCAGTCGAACCAGGTCGAGTAGTCCGCGACGGTGGCGCCGAGCGCCTCCACCACCCCGGTAACCACGGCGGTCCGCTGCCCGCCGTAGATGTCGGGATCGTAGATCGCGTCCTCGGCCACCAGCTTGTAGTAGTGGCAGGCCGGGTGGACGGTGACCGTGATGTTGGAGAGGTCGAGGACCTTGCGGGCTGCGAACTCGTTCCGCATCGCGTAGACCCACTCGCTGTAGTGGACCACCTCCTCGGGTACCACCAACTGCTTGCCGAGCTTGGCCAGGACGTCGCGGACCTGGGCTCGCAGCTCGGGCAGGTGCACCATCTGCTCCCGGACCTCCTTGTAGTGGCCGTAGCTGGTGCCGCAGTGGATCAGCGGGTAAAAGCCGGTCTCGTGAGCCGCCGCGAAGTTGCGCATCGCGACCGCGGCCTGGGCGGGGGCGTTAGAGGTCGCCGAGGCGTAGTAGTTCCAGGCGGTGCAGGAGGTCTGGTCGCGGGGATCGTCGTACTCCAGCGAGAGCGCCCGGTTGAGCCAGAAGATGGACGTCGAGTAGCCAGGGATGTGCCCGCACTGGCCGCAGCTCTTGTGATGCCAGGTCCGTTCGACGGGAATCTTCTTGGTCCGCCCGTACTTGGTGATGAGCTCGATGTACGGCTCCGGTACCCGCTGGACGATCCACTCGCCTTCCTTCTCGAGCTCGAAGACGGCGTCGCGGAGATCCTCGGTCGGGGCCTCGTCGGGATTGCGGGTGAAGGTCCGCGCGGGGCGGCGGACGGCATCCAGCGGAATGAATCCGGCCGGCTGGGTCTGCTCAGTCATGGATCTCTTCTTTCTCTCTAAGCTCGGAATCGTTTCAGTTGGCCACGGCCAGAAGCTCACCTTCCTTAAGGACCTGGCGGAGCACCTCGCGCAGCAGGTCGAAGGCCTGGGTGAGCCTTCTGTCACGAAGGCTGTAGTGGACGGTGTTGCCGTCTCGACGGCTCAGCACCAGCCGCTGGTCGCGGAGCACGCCGAGGTGCTGCGAGATGTTGCTCTGGGGCAGGCCCAGGCGCTCGGCCAGCTCGCCCACCGATCGGGGCCCATCGCGTAGCTCGTCGATGACCAGCAATCGCGTCGGGTGGGCGAGTGCCCTGCAAAGATGCGCGTGGAGCTGGAAGAACTCCTCGCGGGCGGGCGGCCGGGCGGTTCTCGTCTTGATTCCTCTCTTCTCCTAGGTGAACAGGCAGATATCGGCGTCCTGCGCCCAGTCGATGAAGGTCGCCGCGCCGCAGGGCGCCTCCGTGCCCTCGATGAAGTCGATCGCCTTGTGACCGAAGACCTCCATGGTCATCGCGCAGGGCTGGAGCCTGACGCCGGTGTCGACCGCCGCCTCGAGCAGGTCATCGATGGTGGCGACCCCGCTCGACTTGAACATGCGCTTCATCATCGTGGTGCCCATCGCGGTCATCCCCGGGATGGCTCCGACCAGGTTGGGAACCGGCATCGGCATGGCGGGGTTGCCGAGCGGCGCCACCTGCATGTGCTTGCCGCGTTCCTTGTGGATGATGTTCAGCCCGTAGAAGGTGAAGAAGATGGCGACCTCCCAGCCCATCGCGGCGGCGCTGGTCGCCAGGATCAAGGGCGGGTAGGCCCAGTCGAGGGTGCCCCGGGTGGCGATCAGCGCCATCTTTTTGGGCCTCTCGGCCTCCTGCCGCGCCTTCTCCTCGAAGGCCGCCGCGACCTCGGCTTTGATCAGCTTCTGGATGGCCTCCTCGTCAAGGACAGCTGTGTGCATCGTGGCCACACCTCCGTTCGGCCGGCCTCTTCCGGGCGCCCGCCCCCCGGAAGATGGTTGGCCGCATGCGAATATCCGCATATTATTGGGCCGCCGGCAAGAGTCAAGAGCCAAAATGAGCCGGTACTGAGCTGCTGAGGAGGTGGCTAAATGGCCAACCGGATGCTGATCATGATGACTTCTGGTCCCGAGTCTCCCCACCGGCTGGGCACTCCCTTCTTCCAGGCCATGGCCGCCTGTGCGCTGGACTATGAGGCGACGATCGTGACGACGATGGACGGCACCCTCCTGATGAAGAAGGGCGTGGCCGAAGGGCTGACCGTCAAGGAGGGCGCCGGTAAGACCGTCCTCGACTTCATCCGGGACGCCAAGGCCGGCGGCGCCCAGATCTACGTCTGCCCGGCCTCGCTGGAACTCCACGACATGACCATGGAGGACGTCATTCCCGAGGTCGACGGAGCCATGGGCGCGGCCCGTTACTCTGAGGTCGGGCTCGACGACGACTGCCGTGTCTTCTGCTACTGAGCCGACCCACTTTGCGATCGTCAGCCGCCGGAGGAACGCCTTCTATCTGCAGCGCCCGGACGGCAGTCCGCTCACCTTCGAGACCCAGGCGGCGGCGGACTCGGTGTGCGACGCGCTCAATCGTGAGGACCCCAACGATGCAGAGCCGGAGTACACCGTGACGGAGGTCTCGGGCTGAGCGGCGAGGCCCGAGTGAGGGTCACCGCCGGCGGTGATACCGCCAGTCTTGACCTGCCCTGGGATTCGACCATCGGCGAGGTGATGTCTAAGGCGCGCGCGGAACTTGCGCTCGTGGGCGAGGGCTGGGAGCCTTACTGCGCCGACGGCACCACGATGCACAACAAGCTGGAGCGAACCCTGGCTGAGCTCCGCGAGCGCAGGATCTGCCCCCGGCTCGAGTTCGAGCTCAGGGCGCCTCCGCCTCCGCCAGCCGGCTGAGGAGCTCCGCGGTGGCGCCTGCCCGCTCCAACCAGGATGTGGTGACCGGCTCCAACACCGCCGGCAGGGCACCTTGGGCCTCGACCCAGGACCCGGCCAGGCGTGCCAGCCAGCCGAGTGTTGCCGGCCCGTCCTGGCCGAACAGCGCTAGCAGCACGTAGCGGCGTTCGCCCTGTCGGAGCCCGAGCCCGAGATCGCGGGCCGCCTCCACCAGGTCGGCTCGGACGAGGATGAGCCCGCTTTGCGCGGGAGCCAGGACCGAGCCCAAGAAGGCCTCGCCACCCTCCTCTCGTGGGTCTGCCATGCCTCGGAGGTCCCGGAAATGGAGG
>DATKRJ010000173.1:0-3167 GCA_035532355.1 Thermomicrobiaceae bacterium
ACACTGTACGGATCGGACTCGTCGCGCTTGACGCCGTACGCCGTCATCGCAACCCGGCTGAAATCGCTGAGCAGCGGGAAGGCGAAGCCCTCCGCCGCGGCCCACACCCCCGCCGCGTGCTGCGAGTCCGCGCTGATGCCGAAGACCTCCGCCCCCGATCGATGAAACTCATCGATCCTGTCCTGCATGTCGGACATCTGGTTGCGTCAGCCACCGGTGAAGGCGAAGAAGTAGAAGCCCAGCACCGCGATCTTCTCCTTGAGGACCTCGCTGAGCGTCACCTGCTCGCGGCTGCTCGAGGTCAGGGTGAAGTCGGGCGCCTGCTGGCCGACCGCGACTGGCATCGGCGAATCCCTTCCGCTCGTTCCCCGGCCGCGCGTGGCCGGAGGCTGCTGGTGATCCCGTGGCGCCATTCTAGACCACCGGACCAACGGTGCGAACTTTTCGCGCAGGGTATGTGCCACGCCGGGCACGAATTGCCGGCACCTGCCGGGCGTGACGCGTTCGGCGGTGGTTGGTGTAGCATAGGGCGTCGTCAACGCCGGGTACCGGGCCATGGCTGGAGATGGAGGAGGGGGTTGGTGCGCCTCTATAACACGCTGACCGGGCGCAAGGATGAGTTCACGCCACTCGACGGGCAAAACGTGCTGATGTACGTCTGCGGTATCACGCCCTACGACACGACCCATATGGGCCACGCCATGACGTACCTGACCTTCGACGTGATCAACCGCTACTGCCAGTCCCTCGGCTGGCGGGTCAAGTACGTCCAGAACGTCACCGACATCGACGACGACATCATCCGCAAGGCCCGCGAACTGGGCGAGTCGTGGGACCGGCTCGGCGATCGCTGCATCCGCCAGTTCCAGGAGGACCTCAACAGCCTCAACGCCCTCCCGCCAGCCGTGTACCCGCGCGCGACCGAGGAGATCGGCGGGATCGTCGCCATGGTGGAGTCGCTGGTCGAGCAGGGCATGGCCTACATCAAGGACGGCAACGTCTACTTCCGCACGGTGAGCGACCCCGACTACGGCCACCTCAGCCGCTACGACGCCCCGACCATGACCGAGGTCTCCGCCCAGCGCGGGGCCGACCCTGAGGACCCCCGCAAGGAGAACCCGCTCGACTTCATCCTCTGGCAGGCAATGCAGCCCGGCGAGCCGAACTGGCCGAGCCCCTGGGGCCCCGGGCGCCCGGGCTGGCACATCGAGTGCAGCGCCATGTCGATGCGCTACCTCGGCACCCAGATCGACATCCACGGCGGCGGCTCCGACCTCATCTACCCGCACCACGAGAGCGAGATCGCCCAGTCCGAGGGCTTCACCCACGAGGCCCCCTTCTCCCGCTTCTGGGTCCACACGGCGATGGTGCGCTACGAGGGTGAGAAGATGAGCAAGTCGCTCGGCAACCTCGTGCTGGTGCGCGACGTGCTGCGCGACCACACGCCGGACGCGCTGCGCCTCTACCTGCACAGCCACCACTACCGGGAGTCCTGGGACTACGAGGACGACGGGCCGGCGCGCTTCGAGCCGAGCGTCGACCTGCTGCGCCGGGCGGTTCGCGCCCGCGGCGGCAACGGGATGTCGCTCAACGTCGAGCCGCTGCTACACGACTTCTTTGCCGCGATCGACGACGACCTCGACACGCCGACGGCCGTGGGCGTGCTGCGCGAGATGGCCTACCGGCTGGCCGAGGCGGCCGACCAGGGCCAGGACGTCGAGGACGCGCGCGCGATGCTGCGCCGTGCCGCCTCGGTCTTCGGGCTCCACAGCACCCGCTGACCCCCACTTCACGCGTGACAGCCGGCGGGAGGGCAACAACCCTCCCGTCGCTCGTTCCTGGGTCCCGGATGCCGACCGCCTCTTGGCCCTGCTGCCCCAGTTCGCTCCCCTGCGTGACCTGACCCACTTTCACTGGTGAGCCCAGCCGAAGGACGTGGCTCATGCCAAACCGTCTACCCCGATTCCGCATGCGTGGATCACGTCGGCCCCTGCCCGAACCACCCGTCCCAGCGGACGGCGCGCTGCGCAGGTGACCTCTGGCGCGGCCGATTGCCCCCAATGGGTCGTGCCCCCTGGCCGGTGGTACGCCGACAATAGGCCCGCAGCGGCCCGGTGACGTGGAGTTCATCCCACGGCGGCTGGCGGGTGACGCGCGTTACCGGGTCCGCGGCGATGATCGGAGATCGCGGCGCGGGCTCCGCGAGACGAGAGAGGGACGCTCCTGGTCGGGCAGCCGCAACCCGCCGGTGCTGTCGACGCCGACGAGGCGGTGATCTCCAACCGCTTGGTGGGGCGGCTGGCCGCCGCGCTGTGGGGGCTGGGTGGCCTGCTGATCGTCGCCACCAGCGCGCTGCCCAGCGCATCCGGCGCCAACCGGCTCGGCCTCGCGCTGGTCGGGCTGGGCGCGGTCGCCGTCGGCGGCATCGTCTGGTGGCTCCCCTGGGAGCGCTGGCCGCGCATGCGCACCGCGTGGTTCGTCCCCTCGGCCTTCCTCCTCGTGGCCCTCGCCAACGTCTACAGCGCCAACGAGCCGTTCCGCTACGGGCTCTTCTTCATCGTCATCTTCCTCTGGCTCGGACTCGCGCTCCCATGGCGCGCCAATTTACTGGCCATCCCCTGCTTCCTCACCGCCTACCTGCTGCCGCTGGCGGCGGCCGGACAACTCACCCTGCTCGCGTTCACCACCGCCGGGTTCGCACTCGCGCTCGGCCTGCTGGTCGGCGGCACCGTGACCTGGGTGACCCAGCAGCTGTCGCGCGCCCAGCTGGCGCTTCGCCAGCGCGAAGAGCGCTTTCGGGCGCTGATCCAGCACGTCTCCGACGCGGTGGCTATCCAGGAGGCCGATGGGACGGTGCGCTACATCAGCCCCGCCGTCGAGACCTTGACCGGCTATTCGCCGGACGAGGTGATCGCTACGCGCGATACGGCCTGGGTCCATGCGGACGATCGGGAGCGCTACGCGCGCTTCCAGCGCGAGATGGTCGAGGCGAACGATCGCGGCCCGACGCTGGAGTTCCGCTACCACCACGCCGACGGCAGCCAGCACGTGATGGAGATGATCGGCAGCAACCAGCTGGCGAACCCGAGTATCGCCGGGATCGTGGTGACCAGCCGCGACATCACCGACCGGGTCCAGGCCGAAGCCGTGCAGCGGGCGCTGGCCGC
>DATKRJ010000174.1:0-27264 GCA_035532355.1 Thermomicrobiaceae bacterium
GGGCGGCCTGGTGGCCCTCGAATTCGGCCTGCACCACTCCCACCTCGCGCGTGGGCTCATCGTCGGCGGTGCGACCACAGGTACCGAGATCGACGTGGCCCGAGCTCAGCTCCGGACCGCCATGTACGGCGACCAGGACGGGATTGTCGATTTCGACGCCCTCGAGCGGGAGAATCCCGCCCTGGTGCCACTGCTCCGCGACATGCAGCCGGACGGTGACCAGCACTGGTAGCGCACCGTGCAGCACGACCTGACGGTCTTACAGTGATGCCCTCCTCTCGACCGCAGGCAGGTGGAGCAGATTACGATGCGGTCACTGGTCATCCACGCGGATCGCGACGAGCTCATGCCCCTGGACGGGGCGCTGAACCTCTTCCGCTAGCTGCCGAACGCTGAGCTAGCCGTCCTCCCCGGCTGTAACCACCTCCGTCCGGTTCATGAGTCGGCAACCTTCGCGGCGGTGCTCGACTTCATGGCGCGGCACAGGGATGACTGAGCGCTGCCACCAGACGCCAGCCGCTCAAGGATGGCCCGCACGTGTTGCCGTAGACTCACGCGCAGGAGCCGGCCATGCTGCCCACCCACGAGCACGTCGCGGACGTCCAGGGCCACGCGATCTACCGGCGCCGGCCCGGCTTCGAGTACACGCCGGTCACGCTCGGCAAGATCGCGTCGTTCCTGGTGCGCCGTCCCGACGGCGGCGTCGCCGTCGTCGCCTTCCTCTACTCGCTGCTTATGGGCCTCGGCGGCCCACGCCCCGACGAGGCGCGCCTGCTCGACGAGGCGCTCCACACCATCGAGGACGTCCTGGCCGGCGGCGCGGCGACCACCGGCCACGACCAGACCTACGAGCGCCACGGCGACCGCTGGGTCCCGGTCGACGCGCCCCGCTGGTGGATCCCTACCACCCCATAGCCGCCGCAGTCGCACCCGCCTCGCGGGCGTGTCAACTCCGCCGCCCGTCCACCCCGCCGGTGCGGCACACCCGCCGCAGGCGTGGCTTGCCCGACAGGCAGCGAGGCGTCGACGCGCCCTGCCCAATCCCGGCCCGGCACGGTACAATGCCCCATCCACCCTGCGGGAACCGCCCGCCCACGACCGTACGCCTGTACGTGCGACCGGCGCCGGACCGGGTCCGGCCGGCATTCCGATCGCGTCGAACGCCCTGAAGCAGGGCGTGGCTGGAGGCAACCGTGGCCGAGACGGTGAACACCCGGAACCTGGTTCGAGCCGTGAGCCAGGAGAACAAGGGGTTCCACCCGATCCTCGAGGACGGACTTCCCGAGCTCTTCGTCGACGCCTGCATGCAGATCTGGCCCGACGCCGACTTCGCCAACGCCCACCGGCACGGTGTGGCGGCCTACGCGGTCACCGGCTGGGACCCCGACGCCGATGTCGCCGGGGCGCTCGAGGGCGCGATGTTCTGGCATCTGGTGGCCCGGCAGCACCCGAACCTGCTCGTCGCCACCTGCGCCGACGACATCCGCGGGGCCGCCCGCGACGGCCGCGCCGCGCTGATCATCGCCGCGCAGGGGGGCGAGTTCATCGGCGACCGGCTGCACCGCGTCGAGGCCTTCTACCGCCTCGGGCTGCGCATGCTGCTGCCGGCCTATAACCGGGGCAATCTGATCTGCGACGGCTGCCTGGAGCGCACCGACGCCGGCCTGACCCGCTTCGGCGAACTGGTCGTCGACGAGTGCAACCGGGTCGGGCTGCTGCTCGACTGCAGCCACGTCGGCCGGCGTGCCAGCCTGGAGATCATGGAGCGCAGCTGGCGGCCGGTCGTCTTCAGCCACTCCAACCCGAAGGCCGTGGTCGATAACCCGCGCAACATCACCGACGACCAGATCAAGGCCTGCGTCGCCACCGGCGGCGTGGTCGGGCTGGCCCCCTGGGGGCCGCTCGTCCTGCGCAAGGGGCGCACCTCCTGGCCGACGGTCGACGACTTCATCGACCACGTCGACTACGTGACGCACCTCACCGGCTCGACCGACCACATCGGCATCGGTACCGACATGAGCCTCGGTACCTATCCCGACCACCGCCACGATCCCTGGGGCACGCCGGACTACCCCAGCCCGTCGGCGGACTACGACCGCCACGTCACCGCCGACGTGCGTTCGCCGCGCCGTGCCGTCGACGGGTTCAGCTCCTATCCTGAGGTCGTCAACCTGAGCGCACGGCTGCGCCAGCGCGGCTACGACGACGACGACGTGCGCAAGATCCTGGGCGAGAACTTCCTGCGCGTCTTCGCGCGCGTCTGGCTGTAGCGTGCCCGCGCCGCGGCCATGAGACGCTGTCCCGTCAGGACCCGACCTCGACGGTGATGTCGAAGCGCTGGACGATGGACCGGTCGCCCTCGAACGGGCGCCACTCCTTGAGGACCAGGTGGACGCCACCCGCTTTCTGCGCCCGGAAGGTGAAGGTGCGGGCGCCGCCCGCGCCCGCCAGGGGCGTGGTACTCGAGGCGGCGTAGTCCGAGCTCGCCAGCGCGAGGACCTTGCCGACCCCCTGGTCGACGTCCCACCGGTAGCCGGTCGAAGGGTTCTCCGCCAGGGTTACCACGATCGCGTCGCCCACGTGTGCGGTAAAGGACGAGCCGCTGTCGGCGCCGCTGAGCCGGATCGTCGCCGGGCCGGGGTTGCCGCCGAGACCGCTGCAGGCCGGCGCCAGGATCAGCCACACCAGGAGGAGCGCGACCGGCCTGCCGCGCCACCGGCGCCCTCCGGACCATGTCGTGACCTCGCTCGTCAGGGCCAACCATCGCCGGCTCAATCGGTGCTCCCTCTCTCGGATCAGGGACGGGCCAACTGCCCGCTACGGACGATAGGCCCGGCGCCGGCAGCGGGTCAAGCCGGCGCTGGCCGCCGGTTCGAGGTGTGTCACAATGGGACGAACTACCCGCGAGTCGCGGCTCGGGAGGGAGCGGCGCGATGAGGCTGAACGGCACGGCGACCCGGCTGCGCATCTACATCGGCGAGTCCGACCACTGGGAGCACCAGAGCCTCTACATGGCGCTCGTCGAGCTGCTGCGGGGCGAGGGGCTGGCCGGGGCAACCGTGCTGCGCGGGATCGTCGGCTTCGGCGCCCACAGCCGGGTCCACTCCTTCCGTCTGGTCGAGCTCTCCGCCGACCTGCCGATCGTGGTCGAGGTGGTGGACCGGGCCGACCGCATCGAGCGCGTGCTGCCCCGCATCGACGAGATGGTCCGGGAGGGGTTGGTGACCCTGGAGCCGGTCGAGGTGCGGCTCTACCGGCACCGGGACCTCCGCGAGCTGTCCGCCGACTCGCGGGTCGAGGCGGTGATGACGGCCGGGGTGCGCGCGGCGACGCCCGACACCCGGCTCGACGAGGCCCTGCGGCTGCTGGCCGGCCAGGAGTTCCACGCCCTCCCGGTGGTCGACGGCGAGCGGCATGTGGTCGGGATCGTCACCAACGAGGACTTCGTCAGCCGCGGCGGCCTGGACGTCCGGCGCCAGTTGAGCCACGCCGCGCCGCCCCAGCCGGACCGGCCGATCAGCGAGATCATGCGCAGCCCGGCGACCACGGTCGAGCAGGACCGGCTCGTCCGCGAGGCGGCGCACCTGCTGGTCGAGCGGGGCCTCAAGCGCGTGCCGGTGGTGGACGGCGAGGGGCGGCTGGTCGGGATGCTGAGCCGCCTCGACATCCTGCGCGCCGTGGCCGGCGGGCTGAGCGTCGCGCTACCGGAGGCCCCGGCCTGCCCGCTCCTCTCCGACGAGACGTCGGCCAGCCAGGCGCTACAGGGGCCGGTGCCGACCCTGGCCGCGTCGGTGGAGCTGCCGGACGCGGCCGAGCCGCTGCTGGACTCACCGTTCCACCTGGTCTTCGTGGTCGACCCGCAGGGACGCCTGCTCGGGACGCTCTCGGCCGAGGATCTGGTGGCGCGGCTGGAGCCCTCACTGGCGCCGTCGCGGCTCGACCGGCTGCGCGGGCGAGGCCTGGCCCACCTGGCCGGCCGCACGCTCGCCGAGTTCATGCGCACGGGCGTCTACGCCGTCGGCCCGGACATGCCACTCGCCCGCGTGCTCGAGGAGATGCTGAGCCGCAAGGTCCAGGTCGTGCCGGTCGTCGACGCCACCGGGCGCCCACTCGGTGTGATCACTCGCGACGAGATGCTGCGCTGCGCGGTGCTGGGGACGCCGGCCGCTGGCTAGCGGCGTCTCGCTGAAGCCCCTCGCCACGTCCCGCGGCGAGGGGATCTCCGACAACGGGAAGGAGCGTTCGATGGCTCACCCCTCGGGCCCAGGTCTGCGAAGCTTCCTGACCAACCTCGACCAGCCGATGCCGCTGCCGGAGAAGCTGGGAAAGCTGTTCCGCAACGTTGGACGCCGCATCGTGCTGCGCCAGAACTGCTGCGGACACGACGGCGAGCCCGGCTGCTGACAGGTCGCCCATGCGTCCGGTACGGACGACCACGGCCACCATCACCAGCACTGAACCGACCAGTCCGCGGCGCCGGCCGGGCAGGGGTCCGGCGTGGGCGGAAGACCCCGCCATTCGGCTACTGACTGGAAAGACGCCGCGACGCCGCTGACGTTCATGCGGCGCGGACGCTCTGGAGTCGTCCAGCGAACCGGGCCGCCCGGCCCCTGAGGGTCAGGCGGCGACGGGTCGTCAGCCGGCCGCTGGGTGTTCCGCTTCCGGCTTCGGCGGTTCTAATCCGGCGATCGCCTTCTCGGCGCTCTCCGGTTGCTCCTGCGCCTTGGCCGCCAGGTCCTCAACCGGGGCCTCGGGCAACTCCTTCTCTACCTTCGGGAGATGAACCCGCTCGATCATCTCATCCGCGCGCTCCCGCCCTTCCTCCAGCTTGGCCGCGATGTCCTTCGCGAACGGGATCTCGGGCAGGTCCTTGGGCATGTCCGGCAGCGCCTCGCGCGCCTTATCCACCGTGCCGCGCGCCTTGTGGAGCGCCTCCTCGGCCGCGTGCTTCAACCCTTCGAGCACCATCATGCCCTCCCATCGCGCGTCTCACCCGGTCCATCCGCCCGGGGCGTACTTCACCCCGGGTCCTCCTCCACTGTCCACGCGGTCCCATCTCAGACGCGACAGATTTTGCGCATCGGCCGCGACAACATCGCCTCAGAGCGCGCCTGTGCCCCGGGCGGCGCGTCGACGTCCCACGCGGACTGGCGCGGTCGGCGCGGCCCGCCAGCGCCGGGCCGCACCCACCCGCCCGCGGGACGATGCGCATCGGAGCCGGCGGTCGGCAGCGTCTCGTGGGTCATGGGGGGTGATCTGGGTACGGGTGATTGCCGGGCGAGCCGGCCCGCGTCACGTCGCGCCTGGCTACCCGGCGTCGGAGCGGGGCAACCACGGATTCGCGCGGCAGGTACTCCGCCCAGGAGAGGACGTCACGGTATGCGCGCCGGGCGTGCTCCAGCCGCTCCAGGCTGCCTCGGCTGAGCGTGCGGATCGCTAACTGGACACGCTCGCGCTGGAGGCGCCCTGTGCCGTAGCGGTCGAGCACCGCCAGTCTAGGCCGCGCTACGTCCCGACGAGCGGCTCGTCCTCCTCCGGCGACGCCCCCTCGACCGGCTGCAGCGCGGTCAGGCGCCCGGTACGCACGTCGTGCGCGTACTCGACCATGCCGCGCAGCGCCGCCGCGATCGGCACCGCCAGCAGCGCGCCGATGATCCCGGCCACCTCGGCGCCCATCAGCAGCACCACGAAGACCACCACCGACGGCAGCTGCAGCGTGCTGCCGTAGACGCGCGGCACCAGGACTCGTGTCTCGAACTCCTGATAGACGGTGAGGGCGATCGAGACGAGCACCGCGCGCGGGAAGGAGACCGACAGCGCGAAGACGCAGGCCGGCCCGGCCGCCAGGATGCCGCCCACCAGCGGGATCATGTCGGCGATGCCGGCCAGCACGGCGAAGGCCAGCGCGTTCGGGATGCCGAGTACCTCGAGGATGATGAAGGTGTAGATCCCGATCATCACCGAGGTGATCAGCTGTCCGCGGATATAGCCGCCGACGGTGCGGCGCAGCTCGAAGATCAGTTGTCGCAGGTGCGCGTGGTACTCGTCCGGCAGCACGTAGAAGAGGAAGCTCTCGGCACGACGGGCGTCGAGCAGGAAGTAGACGGTCAGCGCGAGCACGGTGACCGTCGAGTAGATGACGTTGAGGATCAGCCCGCCCGTGTTGGCAATGTCGGCGGGCTGGATCATCGTCCCGACGTCGAAGTTCTGCACCTGGCTGGCGAACGACTTCTGGTGGTGCCGCAGCAGGAACTGGACGAGCGAGTCCCGGATCGCGGGCAGGCGCTCGGACAGCGCCTGCGTCTGCTGGGCGACGGCCGGCACCAGCACGAACCCGATCAGGGCCATCGTCGCCAGCAGCAGGATGGTCACGACCAGCACCGCCAGCCCGCGACGCATCCGGTGCTTGACCTGCCACTCGACGACCGGCAGCAGTGCGGCCGCCAGCATCATGCTGACGGCCAGCAGCAACAGCACCGACCAGACCTGGACCAGGAACCAGGCCGCGACCAGCGCGAGCAAGACCAGCAGGACGGAGCGCATCGAGAGCTGGAGACGGTCCATCGACATTCTTCTTGACGCGTTGGCACGGATTCAGACGGTCGCGCCGCCCCCGCGGGCGCGGCTCAATCTGACCACGTTGGGGTCGCCAGAGCAAGGCCGGTATCCGAGCGCACCACGCCCCCGGGGCGTCCTCTTGCCGTGACGCGGGCACGGTCCACCGAGCCGGGGAGCCAGTCGCGATCCGGCCGGACGTGCCCGTCGAGAAACGCGGAGCGTGCCGAATCGGCGCCTCAGCCGGCCCGGCCGTCGCTCTCCAGCCGGACGCGGATCGCCGCCCAGTCGTCGCGGGCATGCGCCAGGTCCTCGACGCTCTCCGAATCCCCGTAGCGCGCCGCGAGATACCGCGCCGTCAGGTCGTCGAGCGGGTCGTCGACAGCCGGCCAGACCGTCTCCAGGCGCGCCGCGAAGTCGACCGGAGACTCCGCCGCCGCCCGCGCCCGCTGGCGCCGCTCCGCCAGGACCAGCAGGTGCCGGTAGGCGTCGCGCACGCTGGCCGGCGCGGCGTTGAGGTCGAACGCCGCCCGACGCCGTCCGCGTTGCGGGCCAAGGCCGCGCAGCCAGCCGCGCAGCTGCGCCAGGGCCAGGTCGCTCGACCAGACGCTCTCGCGCACTTCGTCGACCGGCCGCTCATCGACAGTTTGCCGGAAGCGGCGCAGCGAGCGGAGGACGAGCCAGACGACGATGGCCGCCACGACCACGAACAGCCCGAACTGGAGCAGGTGGATGAGCGTGGGCGACAGCGCCTGGTGGGCCTGCTGCTGGAACTTCGACAGCGGCGGCGGACCGGCCTGCTGCTGCTGCTGGGGCGGCTGGTTGCTGTGGACGGCCCGGTGCGCCAGCCAGATGAGCGGCGTCAGCAGCAGGAAGATCAGGTAAGCGAGCGCCACGAGCAGCCAGTAGATCCCATTGCCGATCAGCCGCGCCAGCGCGTCGAGCGGCGCGGCGACCTGGGCCCAGACGTTCCGCCCGGCGACCCCCGCGACCAGCAGCGCGACCAGCACGATCCCTACCGCGATCCCAAGCGCGGCGCCGAGCCAGCCCAGCCCGGTTCGGTCGCCGGCGGTGCGGACCCGCCGCCGCGACAGCCGGACCTGGACCCCCGCCGCCGAGACCAGCCCGCCGATGACCACGACCGGCAGCGCGACCGCTCCGGCGTCGAGCGCGGCCCGTCCGGCAGGCCCGCCGATGACGGCGCCGAGCACGAGCGACAGCCCGAGCGCGACCACACCGCGCAGCACCAGGCCGCGGACGAAGTCGCCATTGAACGACTCGGGCTCGGAGCCCAGCGCCAGGCCGCGCCACCAGGCCACCGCCGCCACCGCGAGGAGCGCGAGCAGGTCGGGTCGCAGCGCGAAGAGGCCGTCGATGAACCGGAGCGGCGCCGCGAAGCCCGCGCCACTCAGGCCGAACCACACGACGACCAGCACCAGCCAGACGCCAAGGCTCATGGCGCGCGCGGCGGTCACGTCCCAGCCGCCCATCAGGAAGGCGCGGGCCACCCAGAAGGTCGCCAGCCCGACCACGGCGATGCCGACCGGGGAGGGAATCGGCGCGCCGGGGTGCCCGATGAACCCGGCAACCAGGTGCAGCCAGGGCGCCAGCACGGCGGCCTCGACCGCCGCGACCAGCGTCGAGACGACCAGGTCAGGCCAGTCGGATCTCAGCCAGGTCGGCAAGTGTGCCCTCCTCCCCGAGCCGGTGGACGGTGAAGCCGGGCCGGTTGGGCAGATCGGGTGCCTGACCGAAGGCGAGCAGCGTGATGGCATGTCCGGCACGGTGCAGGCTCGCCAGCGTGTCCTCCAGCCCCCGGGTCACGTACCCAGTCACCACGACGATGGTGGCGCCCCACGGGAGGTGGCGCGCCTGAGCGGCGATGAGGGCCTCGACGCGGTGGCCGGTGTAGGGGATCAGCAATGCCAGCGCCTCGAGAATCCGCCCCAGCTGCGCCGGGTGGCGGCTGGGCGGCAGCCGGACGAAGCGCTCCCCCCCGGCCAGCGGCGCGTTGACGTAGAGTCCGACCTGCCGCCGCTCCTCCAGCCCGTAGGCCGCCAGCGACGCCGCCGCCGAGATCGCCAGCTCCAGCTTCTCCGGGTCGAGCCCCTCCCAGAAGTGCTCGAAGGTGTTGACGTCCAGGAAGATCGCCAGCGTCGGCACCGCGGTCGGCTCGTACTGCTTCGACTGCAGCTCGCCCGAACGCGCGCTGGCGCGCCAGTGGATCCGTCGCGGATGGTCGCCGGGGGCGTAGGGGCGCACGCCGCTGAAGCGCAGCGGATCCTCCAGCAGCGGCTTGACCGGACGCTCGTCGCCGAACGGCTGCTTGGCCGGTAGCCCGAGCGCCGTCACCGGCAGCACCCTCGGGTAGACCGTCAGGTAGTCGGTCCCCTCCAGCTCCTCGGTGCGCGTGGCGAAGCCGAAGACGTCGCCGGTGCGGACGGTCGCCGGCCCGAAGCGATGGTAGCCGCGGGCGGCGCAGATCACCCGGTAGCGGCGGCGCACCCGCTCGTAGGGTCGCGCCGAGAAGACGGTGCGGAATACCCCGACTTTCGGCTTGGGCGAGGGGTCGAGCCGCAGGTCTGGGAAGACGAGCGTGGTCGGGAAGTCGTCCTCGACCTCCAGCCAGGGCAGCGGCAGCAGCTTCGCGTTCTCGACCGTGATCTCGAGCACGACTTCCTCACCCGGAAAGGCCCGCGGGCGGGAGAAGCTGCGCCGGTAGTGGACCTGGCGCAGGCCGAAGCGCCGCCAGAGCAGGGCGACACCGAGCGCCAGCGCGACCGCCAGCGCCAGCAGCACCAGTAGCGGCTGCCGCAGCACCGCGGCGACTAGCGCGAAGATCCCCGCGCCGGTGATGAGGCGGCGCGCTCGCTCGTCGCGCCCGGCGCTCAGCCAGCCGCCGCCCTCGTCCACCTCAGGCCTCGCCGCCCACCGACTCGACGTCGGCCTCGACCGGCACCGGCACGCTGGCGATCAGGTCCGTCAGGATGGCGGTCTTCGTGCGACCGCGCAGCTCCACGCGGGCCGAGGGAATGATCCGGTGGGCCAGCACCGGCAGCGCCATCGTGCGCACGTCGTCCGGGATGACGAAGTTCCGGCCGGCCAGCGCCGCGCTGCCCTGGGCCGCCCGCGCCAGCGCCAGCGCCGCTCGCGGGCTCGCCCCCAGCTCGATCTCCTCGTGCTCGCGCGTGCCCCGCACCAGGTCCAGCAGGTAGTCCTCGACCGCCTCGCCGATGTAGACGCTGCGCACCACGCCAATCAGCGCGGCCACCTCGTCCGGCGTGGTCACCGCCTGCAGGCTCGTCAGCGGGTCCTCGCCCCGGAAGCGGCGCAGGATGTCGCGCTCGTCCTCGCGCTCGGGGTAGCCGACGTCTGTGCTCAGGAAAAAGCGGTCCAGCTGCGCCTCCGGCAGCGGGAAGGTGCCCTCCAGTTCCACCGGGTTCTGGGTGGCGATGACCAGGAAGGGGCGCGGTAGCGGGTAGGTCTCCCGCTCGACCGTGACCTGGCGCTCCTCCATGGCCTCCAGCAGCGCCGACTGCGTGCGCGGCCCCGCCCGGTTGATCTCGTCGGCCAGCACCACGTTGGCGAAGACGGGGCCGGGGTGGAAGGTGAAGCCGGCCGAGCGCTGGTCGAAGACCAGCGAGCCGGTCACGTCGGAGGGGAGCAGGTCGGGCGTGAACTGGATGCGGTGGAAGGCGCCGCCGAGGGCCAGGCTGAGGGAGCGGGCCAGCTTGGTCTTGCCGATGCCCGGCACGTCCTCGATCAGGACGTGGCCCTCGGCCAGCATCGCCACCAGCAGCCGGTCGATGATCGCCGGCTTGCCGACGATGACGCGCTCGACCTCGGTCCGCAGCCGCCCGAGCGTGTCACGCACCCGGCCGATCGCCGCCGCGTCCGGGCGCTCGCCTGCCGGTCCCGCCGCCGGTCGTGTCTGCGTGCTCTGCATGCTCTGCGCGCTCTGCATAGGCTGCATCACGGGCTCCATCGCATCTCCCCGCGCGCCGCGTCCGCGCGATGATTGGATCATCTAAACATCATCCGTTTCTTGGGAGCGTACCACGCCGGACAAGCGCCGGGGACCTGCCGCCGCGGTCTTGCGGTAGACTCAGGCCCGGCCGGCACGCGCACGGCCGGCGACCGACGGTAAGGACCCGGCGCTCCATGGTTCGACTCCTCCCGCGCAGCCCGAAGTTCTTCGCCTACTTCCGCGACGCCGCCGCCAACGCCAACGCCGTCGCCAGCGGCCTGGCCGACCTCCTGCTCGACTACCGCGACGTGGAGCAGAAGGTCCGGCGACTGGAGGACCTGGAGCACCTGGGCGACGAGATCACCCACCACGTGCTCGACGCCTTGAACACCACCTTCCTGACCCCGCTCGACCGCGAGGACATTCGGGACCTGGCGGCCAGGCTCGACGACTTCGTCGACTTCATCACCGCGGCCGCCGGCCGCCTGGCCCTCTACCACATCGAGCAGCCGACCGAGCGCGCCCAGCTGCTCGGACGCATCATCCGCGATCAGGGCGCCGCGATCGATCAGGCCGTGGCCCTGCTCGAGACGGAGAGCAAGCGGCAGTCGATCCTGACCTATACCGTCGAGATCAACCGGCTGGAGGACGAGGCGGACGAGGTCTACAGCCAGGCGCTGGCCGCCCTCTACGACGGCGCCGACGACATCGGCACGATGGTCAAGGCGATCCACTGGGGCGAGCTCTACCGTCGACTGGAGGACGCCACCGACCGCGGCGAGGACCTGGCCAACAGCCTGGAGGGGATCGTCGAGAAGTAGCCGGCGTCGGGCTCCACCCGGGTGGCGCGACAGCGCCGACCGGACGCGCTGAACGTACACCGCGGGGAACAGACGCGCCGCGATTCCGGCGCGGGGTGAAACCGCGCGGCTCGTTCATGCGTTCTTGACATAGCAACCACTTCTGTGGTAAACTACCAAAGTTTTCGGACCTGACGGGATTCCGGGGTTCGGGGACGTAGAGCGGACGCATCGATAGTCGGAATCTAGGAGTCACATGACGGAGCGAGCGATCCAGGACACCTACGAACTGGAGCGGCTGGCCGCCGAGGCCGAGGTCGAGGGCGTCATTGACGAGTCGGCCGATCTCATCGATCAGGCGACGAGCGATGCCGTCTATCGCTACTTCCGCGACGTTGGTGGGCACCGACTCCTGTCGCACGAAGAGGAGATCGAGTACTCTCGGCTGGTCCGTGCCGGCCTCGAGGCGCGCAAGCTCGTCGAGGTGGGTGAGGACAGCCCCGAGTTCCACTTGACCCTGGAGCGCGCCAAGGCCGCACGCGAGAAGCTGATTCGCCACAACCTGCGTCTGGTCGTCTCCATCGCCAAGAAGTACCGCGCCAGCGGGCTGCCGCTGATCGACCTGATCCAGGAGGGCAACATCGGGCTGATGACCGCCGTCGAGCGGTACGATCCCGAGCTGGGCTACCGCTTCAGCACCTACGCCACCTTCTGGATCCGCCAGGCCATCGGGCGCGCGGTCGCCAACCTGAGCCGCACCATTCGCGTGCCGGTGCACATGCACGACCTGATCTCCAAGGTCCGTCGGACCGAGGCGCAGCTGGAGCAGGTGCACGGCAGGCCGGCGACGGACCAGGAGCTGGCGGCGGCCCTCGACCTCGACGTCGAGCGCATCGAGCAGGCGCGCTCGGCGATCCCGCGCACGTCGTCGCTCGACAAGCCGATCGGCGAGGACGGCGAGAGCACCATTGGTGATCTGCTGCCGGACCCGCAGAGCGACGAGGTCGTCGATCAGGCGGTCACCAGCGCGATCCGGGATCAGATCCGGCGCAGCCTGGAGAACCTGACCGAGCGGGAGCGCGGCGTGTTGATGCTGCGCTTCGGGCTGGGCGGGCAGCAGCCGCAGACGCTGGCGGAGATCGCCGAGCACTACGGCATCAGCCGCGAGCGGGTGCGCCAGATCGAGAAGGAAGCTCTCTCCAAGCTACGGAAGTCGGACCTCATCCAGCTCGCCAACGCGGCGTAGCCAGATCCAGTTCGATCACAACGAACCCCGGCGGGGATCCCCGCCGGGGTTCGTGCTATCTGGCGTGCGAAGATGCCCGAGTCCGCCGCTTCTGGCCCGCGCGGCAGTCGCCGCAGCCGCGCGTTTCGCCGGAAACACCAGCCGGCCTCGGCCGGCTTCGGCTGTCAGCGCAGCGGCTTCGGCCCCGCGCGCTGCCGATCAGCGCTCGTCACGGTGCGGCTGTACCGCTCGACGGCGTCGCGGACGATGCCGGCGAGATCTGCGTCATGGTGTCGGCGAACTGGAGCAACTGATCCTGTGTGAGGCCGACGGCCCACAGGAAGTAGGGGACGCTGGCCTGAGCCGGGCTCCCCTTCGGCCACGGCTCCAGGTGCCCGGGCTCCTGCCACCACAGCCGTAGACCTTCCACCCCGCGTACTGTCCGCACTACCTGCAGCGTCCCCGGCTGACCGCGCACCGTCACCTGTCGGACCTCGGTCAGGCTCTCCGGGGCTGGACGGGAGGAGCTGCCGACGAGGATCATCAGCTCTTTGCCGGGCCCCGCGTAGTCGATGGTGAAGAGGCCGGGTTGGGTGTTGTTGCCGGGATCACCGACGGAGGTGAATCCGTCGGGCAGGACGCTGGGGGCCAGAATCGGCTGCATGGCGGTGTGGTTGACCGCGACGACCTGCCGCCACTCGGCAGCGGCGGCGGTGAGCGGCTGGGTAGCCGGCCAGGTCGGCTGCGGCGTCGCGGGCGAGGCCGTCGTGCTGTAGGTGTAGGACGCGCCCCACACGATCACGCGATACTGGGCATCGACGGCGTAGACATTGTGGTCGGTGACCGGCGGGGGTGGACAGCGATAACAGATGGAAGGGATGACGCCGGGCACGTTGCCGTAGTCGAGCACCCAGACGAGCCGGTTGTCGACGTGGTCGGGAGCAAGCCCGCCGTTGGGCAAGGGGATGCGGGTGTATTGATCCCAGCCCATGGCTGTCGGCCTGCCGATAGTGGCGTAGCCGTACCAGGCCTGGACGGTAATCGGCTTGCCCTGGTAGGTCCCGCCGGCCTGCATGGGAACGTTCGCGGTCACGATCTTCATCGCCTGCTCCTGTGAGAGCAGGGGCGCCCCGTCGGTGGCGACGAGGGTGACGTTGAACGGGGCGAGCTGCGGCGGGAGCGAGACAAAGCGCGGCATCGGGGTCGCCACCGGGCTGGCGAACTGCGAGGCTGAGGATGTCGCGGAGGCCGTTATCGCGGTGGTACCTGGGGTAACGAGCGAGCTCGCGGCCGATGTCGCCGGCCCGCCGCTGCTGCTCACAGGAACTTGTCCGCACCCGGTGCCGGCGCTCAGGAGTACGACCGCCAACACGACGATCCGCTGCCACTGCCGCATCGCCACCGTCCTCTCGGCACCCACCGGCTTCTACTTCGTTGACGCCGCCACGGTGCGAGTGGTTCCCTCGTCACCGCACACGCCGGAGCTGCCGTGTCGGCGCGGACGGGATCACGCCGCGAGACCCGTAGCCAGCGCACACCCTCGCCCCGTGCCATGCAGCGGCGGTGCACGGTGCCTGACGGTGTTCCGTCCAGGCTACCAGCCCCGCTGCGCGAGCAGGTCCGCTCCCAGCCGCCGCAGCTCGACCTTGTACGGGTCGGGGTTGTTCGGGTGATACTCGAACACCGCCCGCTCGAAGTACTGCGTCACCAGACCCGTCTGGGGTCCATGAACTCCTCCGAGATCGGATAGCCGAACAGCGCCAGCGACCGCTGGTAGGCCGTGCTGCCCGGCCCAAGATCCAGCCCGTGCGCCAGCCAGTAGTCGAGGAAGCCGAAGCAGACGCGATAACCCGTCTCCTTTGAAGAAGGTGCAGTTCGCGTCGGACCCCGTGGTCGGGGACAGCAGCTGGAAGGGTGCGGTGGTCGTGAGGTGGCGCGCGGCGGCATCCTCCGCCCCCAGCCGGCCCAGCTCGACCTCGTAGGGCGTGCCCGAGAGTTCCGGGTGGTACTCGAAGCGCTGCCGCTCGGTGTACTGCACCGTGAACAACTTGCCCTGATCCGGGTTGAGCTCGGAGAACTCCTCGGTCATCGGGTAGCCGAATACCGGCAGCCCGCCGTTAGCGAGCCAGAAGTCCTTGAAGCCGAAGCTGAGGTAATGCTGCGTCTCGGGAAAGTAGAGCCAGTCGGAGCTGGTGGTGGCGGGATTCGGCTGCGGCGCTGAGGGGAGGACATCGCTAATGCTGGTGGCGTGGATCTCCACACTGGGCGGCTGGCCGTGCATCCAGGTGACCAGATCACCACCGGTCGCGGGGAGCCCGTTCCACCCGGCATTCTGCACCACGGTGAAGGCGCTGCCGGTCTGGAGGTCGTAGCCGACGATGTCGCGGCGCTGGTCATTGGCGTTCGTAGCCGGTCCGAAAGTGCTCCAGAAGACGTAGTGCCCATTGGTGGTTACGTCCTGGTCGTAGGGGTTGGCGGAGATGCGCGTGAGCGTCCCCGTGGCGAGGTCGTCGGCCACGATGCTGGTCGGCCCTTGGACGTAGACGAGCTCGTCGCCCGCCAGCCCGATCCCGCCGAAGCCCATCGTCGTGCCCCGGGCGACCTGCGTGGGCGTCTCCCCGATGCGCGTCGTCACGATCCGCCAGGTGGAGACGCCCTGCGTCTCGGCCCAGGCAATCCGATCCCCATCGATCCGCGGATCCTGGATCGACCAACCACTCGGGACCGTGGCCACGACAGTCGGCGGCGCCATGGTCGCCAGGTCGCGCAGCATCAGGTTGGCGCCACTCACGCTCACGTAGAGTACGCGCGTGCCTGAAATGCGCGGGGCGGAGCCGTTGGCGACGTCGTCCTGCTGACCTGTGACGAGGTTCTTGGCCTGGATGTTCGCTGCTGCGGCCGGGCAGGTCGGGATCGTGCAGTCCTGCTGCCAGACGACGAAGTCGCCGGAGACATCCGGGAAGAGATACGTCATGCCGGAGTGCTGCTAATCACGGTCGGCTGCGGATTCGGGTACCGGGCCGCGTAGACGCCCTGGTTAACCCAGACCACCGTGGTGCCGTCGGTGGCCGGGAGCGCCCCCGGTTGGACGAACTCACTCGATGCGGCTCGAGCCGGGATGGCAGCATTCAGACCGAGGACGAGGACGAGGATGGCGGCGCCGATGCCGCTCAGCCACCAGTTGAGCCGCGTCCGGGGCCAGCCCGCGCCCGGCCGAAGACGCTTGTTTCCCACGGATCGCACCGCTCCCCCTCCTGCTCCCGTCACGCATCTGCGCCGGATGCTCTGTGTCAGCCGCCTGAACTTCGCACCCGCCCTCCACGGTCAGATCCACTCGTCGTCGCCGGAAGCCCATGCCGATCAACCGGCGCCGGTGCGCGGCAACTACCGGCCAGATTCGTCGTCTGCCTCGTCATGACCTACTTGCATAACGCTTGATTTTTCGGTGAGTCGCTCATCTCACTATGGTGCGGACGGCGGGCTGCGCGGTAGTACGCGCTCTACGGCCCCATGCCCTTGACGGAACGGCACCGACTCCGTACCCTCTGTCCGCGAACCCCGGCAGGTCGTCGACGCACACGGTGGTGCTCCCGGGTCCGGGTCGGCGCGCGGCGTGGCCGCGGGCCCCCGCGCCGCGTGCCACGACTCGTTACGTGATGGAGGGTGGGACTCCCGCGATGCCGGTCTCCGTGAAGCACTCGCAGCTCATCTTCGACGCCCTCAGGGCCTGCGACGTCCGGCTCATGTCGGCGCTGCCCGAGACCTGGCTGGTGCACCTGATCCGCATGGCCGAGGAGGACCCCGCAGTCACCCTGGTGCGGCTGGCCAAGGAGGAGGAGGGCGTCGGTATCTCGGCCGGCGCGCACCTGGCCGGCGTGAAGTCCGCCATGCTGATGCAGAACCACGGCTTCCTCGCCAGCGTCAACGGTATCGTCTCGCTGGCGCACCTCTACCGCATCCCGCTCCTCATGCTCGTCAGCTATCGTGGCGAGTTCGGCGAGCGCGACCCCTGGCAGACCCAGGGCGGCGGCGCCACGGAGCCGCTGCTGCGGGCGCTGCGCATCCCCTACGACCGGCTCGACCACCCGAACCACGTCGCCGCAAAGGTGCGCAAGGCGCAGACGCTGGCCGAGGCCTCGCTATCGCCGGTGGCGCTGCTGCTCTGCCGCGACCTGATGTGGGAGGAGTAGGCGACATGCTGCGCATCGACGCGCTTGAGGCGATTTACCCCGAGCTCGAGCAGTGCGTGGTCGTCACGATCATGGGCGCCGTCTCCGCCGAGCTGCAGTCGCTCGGGCACCGGCCCAACTTCTTCTACCTGCTGCACGCCATGGGCCTGGCCTCCTCGATGGGGCTGGGCATCGCCCTCAGCCGGCCCGAGCTGCCGGTCGTCGTCCTCGACGGCGACGGCTCGATCCTGATGAACCTCGGCAGCCTGACCACCATGGCCCGCTACCGGCCGGGCAACCTCACCCACGTCGTCTTCGACAACGAGAGCCTGCTCTCGGTCGGCGGCTTCCCGACCGCGACCGCCACCGGCAGCGACGTCGCCGGCATGGCCGCCGCGGCCGGCATCCCGCGCACGACGACCGTGCGTACCCTCGACGACTTCCGCGCGGCTTTTACCGCCGCCCGCGCCTCGGGCGAACTGACGACCATCGTCGCCAAGGTCGAGGCCCGGGGACCGGCGCTGTACCTGACCGACCTGCCGATGCTGGAGAACCGCTTCCAGTTCCAGCGGCACCTGCGCGCGCTCCGCGATCTCGGTGCGCAGGTCTCCGCCGACGCGTGAACCCGTAGGGAAGAGGGAGGCGCCCGTGTCCATGCCCAGCACGTCCAGCGTCCTCAGTCAGTTCGTCGCGGAGCTACTCGCCGGGCGGCTCACCGTGGTCGACCTGACCCAGCCGCTCGAGCCGAAGACCCCGGTCATCGAACTGCCGTCGATCTTCGCCCAGTCGCCCGGCTTCAGCCTGGAGACGATCTCGCGCTACGATGAGGCCGGCCCCGGCTGGTACTGGAACACCATCCACCTCGGCGAGCACACCGGCACCCACTTCGACGCCCCGGTCCACTGGGTCACCGGCAAGGACCTGCCCGACAACACCTGCGACACCATCCCAGCCGCCCGCTTCATCGGCCCCGCCTGCGTCATCGACGTCTCGCGCGAGAGCGCGGCCGACCCCGACTTCCTCCTCTCGGTCGAGGACCTGCTCGCCTGGGAGGATCGGCACGGCCGCGTCCCGGCCGGGGCCTGGGTGCTGCTGCGCACCGACTGGAGCACGCGCGCCGACCCGGCCGCCTTCTTCAACGTCGACGCCGAGGGCTCGCACACACCGGGCTTCCACCAGTCAACCTCGCTCTTCCTGGCCGAGCAGCGCGACGTGCTGGGGGTGGGGGTCGAGACGGTGGGGACCGACGCCGGGCAGGCCGGCCGGTTCGACCCGCCCTTCCCCAACCACGCGACGATGCACGGCCACGGCAAGTTCGGCCTCGCCAGCCTGGCGAACCTCGACCGGCTGCCGCCGGCCGGCGCGGTGGTCATCGCGGCGCCGCTCAAGATCGTCGACGGCAGCGGCAGTCCCGTGCGCGTGCTCGCCATCGTCCCGGCGTAGGAGAAAGCACGACATAACGGGGTACCGAGTCAGGTCACGCCGCGCAGCGAGATGCGTCGGTCCTTCGTGGGCGTCGCGCGAGCGCGACCGCCGGTGGTCCTCCTCGACGACCTGCCGTGGGCGGACGATTCGAGCCCCGTCTCCCGCGCTTCGCGTCGCGGCCACGACCCACCGTGGGAGCCCGTACCACGCGACCAATCGACCGGCAGCTCGGCTGATCCGACGGAGGAGGGGACATGTCGACACGGTATGCGACGTACAGCTACTGGCTCGAGACGTGTGGCGACGACCTGACGCCGCGACCGGCGCTGGACGGCACGGTCGACGTCGACGTGGCGATCCTGGGGGCCGGCTTCACCGGCCTGTGGACGGCCTACTACCTGCTCGAGCGCGAGCCGTCGTTGAGGATCGCGATCCTGGAGCGCGAGATCGCGGGGTTTGGCGCGTCGGGGCGCAACGGGGGCGGGCTGGGCAACCGCTTCCCCGTCGGGTTGCGGCGGTTCGCCGAGCTGTTCGGCCGGCCGGCTACCGTCGACCTGCAGCGGGCGCTCAACGGCGTCGTCGACGAGGTCGCGGGCGTCGCCGAGCGCGAGGGCATTGCCATGGACTACGTGCGCGGCGGCTACCTGCGGCTGGCGCGCAGCCCGTACCAGCTCGACATCCTGGCGAGCGAGCAGCGCACGCTGGAGGAGTACGGCTTCGGCGACGACGCGGTGCTGCTCGACGCCCGGCAGGTGGCCGAGCGCGTCTCGGTGGTTGGAGCGCTCGGCGGGCTCTACAGTCACAGCAGCGCCAAGATCCAGCCGGCCACGCTGGTGCGCGGACTGGCCCGCGCCGTCGAGCGCCGGGGAGCGACGCTCTACGAGCAGTCGCCGGTGACGGCGTACACCACCGGAGCCTACCCGGTCCTCCACACCGCCCGCGGTCACGCCCGCGCCAGGACGATCGTGCTGGCCGGCGAGTCCTACCTGTCGCGCTTCCCGCGGCTGCGGCGGAAGGTGCTGCCGGTCTACTCGTTGATCACCCTGACCGAGCCGCTCTCGTCGGCCGAGTGGCAGGAGATCGGCTGGGAGGCCCGCGAGGGGCTCTCGTCCGCCACCCACATGGTGAAGTACCTCACCCGCACGGCCGACGGCCGCGTGCTGTTCGGCGGACGCGGCGCGCCCTACCACGTCGGCTCGACGATCAAGGATGACTACGACCGCCACGAGCCGACCCACCGCATGCTGCAGGACGACGTGCGCGCGTGGTTTCCGGGACTGCGGAACGTGCGGTTCACCCACACCTGGGGCGGGCCGCTGGGCTGGCCGCGGGACTACGTGCCGACCGTCTCCTACGACCCGGCCGAGGGGCTGGCGGCCGCCTACGGCTACACCGGCACCGGCGTCGGGCCCTCCAACCTGTTCGGCCGCATGCTGGCCGACCTCATCACCCGCAGCGACAGCGAGATCAGCCGCCTCCCCTTCGTCAACCGGCGTGGGCGAAACTGGGAGCCCGAGCCCTTCCGCTTCCTCGGCGTGCGCTACGTCCAGCACGGCTTCGAGCAGCTGGACCGCAGGGCCGAGGCGACCGGCATCGCGCCCGGCGGCCGGTCGCTGGCGGAGCGGCTGACCCGGCATTAGAGCCGTCCCGCGCCCGGGAGTCCCGGAGCCGGCCGGCCTGGCGACATGGTGCCCGGCGCGGCCGTTTTCGCCGCGGAGGTCGCGACGCTCCCGCCGTTGCTCGGGCACCTGCCCCGGCCGTGGCTGGAGGTGGGAGCCGGCAGCGGGCGCTTCGCGTCCGCGCTCGGGGTGCAGTTCGGGCTCGACCCAGCGCGAGTGCGGGGTCCGCGCCGTGCACGACGTTTGGGAATCGCTGCCCTTCGACTCCGGCACCGTGGATGCGGTGCTGCTCGTGGTGACCCTCGGCTCTGGAGGAGGGGCCGTCGGCGGCGTGGTCCCCGTCGACGGCCCATGGGGCCGACGGTACCGGTCGCTCGCTGAGGCCGGCCAGGACCAGTTTGCCCTGCGCCCGCTCGATCAGGCTGGCCCCTCGATGGACGGGGCCGCTCTGACCTGGCACAGGCAGCCTGGAGCCGCCCTCGGGGGGCTCGTCCGGCTCGACGACCGGGGATGTCGGGCATGGAGCAGCGGTGGCTGCGTCCCGAACGGGAAGGGGAACCGGTGATACGTCGCCCACCGGCTCCCCCTGGCAACGGCGACGCGCTACGCCGCCGTCATGATCCGCTCCACGTTCTCGGGGGCGAAGAACTCCGAGGCGGGCACGGTCCCGAAGAGGGTGCCGAACAGCCGGCCGGTCTGCTCGCGGTTGTGACGCAGGGCGGCGAAGAGTTGCTGCGTCTCCGCCGGCGGCGGCTGCAGGTGGGCGAACTGCAGGGTCGCGCCGAAGCTCGGCGCAGCGGCCTCGTCGCGCTGGCGCTGGTAGTCGGTGAGCGCGTGGTCCAGTAGCTGGCGCCCCGCCAGTCCGCCGTCGATCGCCTCGGCCAGGAACTCGGCGTCTCGGAACGCATCGGAGATCCCTATCGCGAGGATCGGGCCCTTGTGGTAGCCGGCGTCGCCGACTAGCGCCCAGCCGGGGCCGTGGGGCTGGCGGAAATAGTTCGGCAGATCGGCGGTTCCGCGGAACCGCTCGCTCCGCTTCCCGAATCGCACCCGTTCGGCAAGGCCCGGCGCCAGGTCCAGCACCTTGAGGAAGTTGCCCTCGATGTCGGCTCGGACGCGATGGAACTCGGCCTGGGGCCAGAAGACGATGGTAAGCGTCCGCCCATCGTTGGTCGGGGCGGCGATGATCATCCGGTCCGGCCGCGGATAGAGCTCGGCGCAGTTCATCGGCACGTCGGTCCAGTACGTGTAGTAGGCGCAGGTGAGCGCCGGGGTCTCGTGGTAGGCCGGCGCCTGCACGCTGCGCGCGACCAGCGAGTGCCGCCCGTCGGCCCCAATGACGATGCGGGCGTGCTCGGTCACCGCCGCGCCGCCGGCAGCGTGCCCACGGATACCGGTCACCCGGTCGCCATCCGCGAGCAGATCGTCCACCGTGAAGTGCTCCCGGAGTTCGGCCCCGGCCGCGACCGCGGCCTCGACGAGGATCTGGTCGAGGACCGTCCGGCGCGGGGCGTAGCCGTCCGCGACGCCATCGACCGGCGGTGGCGAGCCCTCTAGCGCGAAGTACCCCAGATCGAGCCGCAGGCCGCGAACCGGCGGGCAGTTTGAGGCGATCACCTGCTCCAGCAGGCCCCAGCGCGCGAGTCGGGCCGCGCCGTGCTGGTGGACGTAGTGGGTGGACAGCGTGTCGCTGGGGAAGCCGGCTTTGTCGACCAGCAGCACGCGGTAGCCCTTGCGGGCCAGCAGCATGGCCGTGGGCGAGCCGCCGCAGCGCGCGCCCACCACGATCGCGTCGTACATCACAGTACCTCCACGTCTTCCGACTCACGCGGTCCGCGGCCCGCGGATAGCGTTGGGGGCCGCGGACGCTGACTTCAGCCATCACGTCCGGCAGGAGACTTCGCGGCGGGTCCCGCAGTTCTAAGCAGGGCTCGGCGCGTCGATGAACAGGACTCCACCGCGGGAGCCGCGATGCCGGAGGGCCTAGACGGCGTCATTGCCCGGGGACTCCCAGAAGGCCCGCAGACGATCCACGTCGGCGAACTCGACGGCAGCGAGCATCACCGGCTGGACGCCGCCCTCCATGGCCTGCACCCGGTCGCTGACGAAGACGTACCGATCGCCATGCTGGGCGATGAGCGGCGCTATCTGCTCGACGTACTGGCGCATGGCGTCGGGATCGTGGATCTGCTCGACGATCCTCATGATGTACGCGGGCATGCCTGGTCTCCCTCCACGGATGTGTCCGCCTCATGTGCCACCGTCCGAAACGACCATGCCCGCCAGCATAGGCAGGCGGGCGTTCCTCGGACGTTCCGCGGGGCGTTCCTGGAGAGTGGTTCTTGCCGTCAGTGGAGAGCGAGGAGGACGGCCGCGTCGCGCAGGTCGGGGGTATCCTGGCCCTCGGGGAAACCATCGAGGATGGGGAGCAGAAGGTCGCGGGCTTCGAGCGCGGCCGCCCGATCGCCGTGCTCCTGCCGGTAACGCAGGAGGCTCATTGCTGCCCGAAGCTCGAGCGACCGCGCGCCCTGGTGACGCGCGACCTGGAGACCGCGATCGAACTCCTCCTCAACCTCCCGGTCCGGGGCGCCAAGGGCCGTGAGGAACTCGGCCCGCCGCCGGCGCGCCTCCGCCTCCCAGAGGCGGGCGCCCGCGCCGACGCCCAGGATGCGCCCGGCCGCCGCGAGCCCGAGCGGAGCCGCTCCGGCCGTCGCGCAGGCCTCCATGAAGACGCGCAGGAAGGCGGCGTGCATCCCGGGCGCCGTGGCCTCGGCCGCCCCGTCGATCGCTCGCTGAATGCGCGCGATGCCCGCCGCTTCGCGGCCGTCGAGCACGTCCACGTAGCCACCGAGCACGTCGAGCAGGCTCCGCGTGTGCATGGCGTCGTCACCGCCGAGCGCGGCCAGCGCGGTCACGAGGGCGCGCAGGCGATCGTGCTCGCGGATTTCCAGCGACAGGAGGGCGCCGAAGGAGAGCGCGACGCGACGGGTGTAGGGATGCCCGATCTCGTCAGCCAGGGCAACGGCCGCGTCGCGTTCTCGCATCGCCGCCTCCGGCTGCCCGAGGAACCACAACGTATAGGCGAGCCGGTTCAGGCAGACGACCTTGGGATCCTGGCCGTAGCGCAGCAGGTGAATGCGGCGCTGCTCGGGGCGGTAGTGCGCGACAGCGAACTGGAAGTGCCCCCGAGCTGCGCCGAACTCGCCCTGCCAGAACGCCGCGACTCCGAGCGTGTAGCCGGCCTCCACCAGCAGCACGTCGTCGGCGTCGCGCTCCCCGCGGGTCCGCAACTGCTCCGCGATGCCCCGCGCGCCCGCGAAGTCGTCGCGGGAGAGGCTGGCGACCGCCAAAGAGCGCAGGAGGGCCGGGTCCGGTTCGATCCCGAGCGCCTGCGTCAGTTCCAGGGCACGACGTTGCATGGCCGCCACGCGGTGAGACTGATATCCCGCGACGGCCACGAGGGGTGCTGGCAGCGCGCTGAGGATCGCGACCTCCAGCGCATGGCGCTCCGGGGTCTCCGGCAGTGCGTGGAGAAGTTCGAGCGCGCGGTCCAGCAGGCGGATCGCCTCGGCGTTGGCGTGCAGCTGCTGTGCCGCCTCCGCCGCGCGCCGGTACCACACGACGGCCTGGTCCGGCGCTCCCCCGCGGTCGTAGTGGATGGCGAGCTGACCACTCACCGCATCCGGTTCGCGGGCGTGGAGCAGCTCCACCGCTCGCGCGACGCGAAGGTGAAGGTGGCGCCGCCGCGCCGGGCTCAGGCCGAGATAGGCGACCTCGCGGATCGTGTCGTGGCTGAAGTCGTAGGCGTCGGCCCCCTGCTCTCGGACGATGCGGCGGCGCCACAGCTCGTCCAGGCTGCCGACGAGAACGTTCTCGTCGGCCCCGCTCGCGTGCGCGAGCACCTCGGCGGTGAACTCCCGACCGATCGTCGCCGCCACGCCCACAACCTCGCGGGCCGGCGCCGACAGCCGCGCGAGGCGGGACTCGATCACCGCCTGCACCTTCGGGTTCGGCCACTCGCGCTCGGATGGCCTTCCGTGCCAGCCCGCCCGAAGCGCCTCGACGATGAAGAGCGGGTTGCCCTCGGTGGCGCCGTGGAGGTCACCCGCCTCGGGCTCGGCCAGCTCGCGGCCGATCACCCGCTCGGCGAGGGCGGCCGTCTCCCCACGGCTCAGCCGCCCGACCTCGATCTCGGTGCAGCGCTCCAACACCTGCAGGCCGGAGAGGAGGTCGTTCAGCGGGTGCTCGCGGTCCAACTCCTCCCGCCTCGCCGCCGCGGCCACGAGCAGGCGGGCCGACGGCTCGACGCGCAGGAGGTAGTGGAGGAACTGCAGGGTCTCGCGGTCGTACCAGTGCAGGTCGTCGGCGACGAGCAGGACCGGCGCCCCCGCTGCCCGGATCGCCCGGGACACGGCGTCGAAGAGCCGGAGGCGCTGCTCGCCCTCGGTCAGGGGATCCGGGCGGAGGAGACCGGGCACGAGTTCCGGGAGCTCGGGGAGTAGGCGGGCAAGCTCGCTGAGATACGCTCGGTCCAGCCGTTCAGGGCGCACTCGCAGGCCATCCGAGCGCAGCCACTCGACCACCGGCGCATAGGCCAGCCCGCCCTCCGCCGCATAGGCGCGCGCCACCGCGGTCACGGCACCCCGGTGGGCGCACCAGGAGCGGAACTCCTCGATCAGGCGGGTCTTCCCGATACCGGGCTCACCCGAGACGAGGACGAACTGGGCCTGTCCCTGCTCGGTCGCTCGCCACAGAGCCGCCAGCCGTGCCCGTTCCGCCGCCCGGCCGACGAGCGAGGGACGACCGGAACGGACGTCCGCCTGATCCGACGCCGGGGCGTCGGGCTCTGCCGGCAGCAGCGCCTCATAGGCCCGGCGGGTCTCCGCCGAGGGCTCGACACCGAGCTCACGCTCCAGCGTCGTCGCGCAGGCGTGGTAGACGCGCAGCGCCCGTGCGGGGTCGCCGCGCCCGCCGTGCAGCCGCATGAGGAGCCGAAAGCTCTCTTCGCGCAGGGGGTCATGCCGCAGGAGCCGCTCGGCAACCCCGATTGCCTCGGCGTAGTCGCCGCGCGCCTCCAGCCTCGTGGCCAGGCGTTGGAGGACGCCGAGGAACCGCTGGAGCAGGCGATCGCGCTCCGCGAGGAGCCACTCGTCGAAGCTCCCCTCCAGTAGATCTCCAGTGTAGAGATCGACGGCCTCCCGCAGAGCGGCGAGGCTGCTTTCGGGGTCGTCCGCCTGCTCCGCGCGTGAGATCGCGCGCTCGAAGGCGTCCACGTCCAACCACAGCGACGCGTCAGCCCGCCACTGCAGCGCACGCGGCGTCGCGGAGAGGAAACGGTCGAGGTCGGGCAGGGCGCGGCGAAGGTTGTGCAGCACGTGGCGCAGATTCGTCCGGGCCTGCGACTCCGTCGAGTCGGGCCAGAGGAGGAACGCCAGACCCTGGCGCGCCTGCGGCGCCTCGCGGTGGAGGAGGAGATAGGCGAGCAGTTCCTCGGCCCGCGCGGATTCAAGCGACGGCAGCGCGGCCTCGCCCAGGCGCAGGTCGAATCCCCCCAAGAGCCGAACGCGGAGAGCCGGTACCCCCATGGCGACCGCCCCCAGACATGCCGCGCCGTCGCGCCCAAGTGAAAATAGTGTCTGTGTCTCCAGTGTATGCATGGCGCGCCACGGTCGCCACTCGCGGCGGTGGCCCGGACGTGGCGCCGGGATTCCGGCAGGGTCCTCTGGAGCAGCTCAGCCCGCACACTCGTCGGCGGAGCGGGCACACAAGACCCAGCGCAAACAGTAGTCGCGGAAACGGCCGGGCGCGGAAAAAGCCGTCGCGTCGCCGGGCAGGCGGGCGAGGGGCGCGGTAGCGAGCATTCACGCTGGCCGCCAATCCGGACCTCGGGCTCGCCTGCCTGTGCGACATCCGTGACCGGACGCGGACGACGGCCCTCGACCCGCTCTGGATGAGCACACGGGTCCTCCACTGGAGACCTGCCGGTCGCCGACGACCGCGCGCTGTGCCCGAAGGTCGGCCCGGCCGCCCAGCATGTGCGCCTGCTGCTCGATACCCTGCGCGCGGTAGCAGACCGACCGGTCGGGACTCCTGGTGGGAGTGGAGGCTTTGCCGGACACGCGGCGCGGGCAGCGCCCGGAATCGAACCGCGCGTTCCCCGTTGTAGTGGAGCGTACCCCGCGCGTCGCGCGTGCCACGCGATTGCAGGGAGAGGTTGGACGGGGAACGTCCGCGTTGGAGTAGGCAGGAGTATCGCGATCGACGTGTGCGCCATCAGGCAGGACATTTGGCGGTAAGCAGGGGACGGAAATCACGAGGCCGACGTGGCCTGCATTCCGAGCAGCCCCGCGGCGGTGCGAGGCGGGATCGCCATCGCTGAGCGTAGGGAGACGTGGCGCGATGAATGACTATGACCGGAATCTGATCAACGAGTTCCGCGCGAATCGCGGCAAGGCGACCAGCGACGTCGCCAACCAGCGCGTGGTCTTGCTCACGACCGTCGGAAAGAAGAGCGGCCAGCCCCGCACAACACCTCTGGTCTACACCACCGACGGCGACCGCCTCGTCGTCATCGCCTCCAAAGGAGGCGCGCCGACGAATCCGGACTGGTACTACAACCTCCTCGCCAACCCGACCGTGACGGTCGAACTGCGAGACGAGACCTTCCAGGCGCGGGCGCGCGTCGTGGAAGGGGCAGACCGCGAGCGGCTCTACGACGCCCACGCCGCGGTCTTGCCTGTCTTTGACGACTACCGGCGGAAGACGACGCGTCAGATCCCGGTCATCGTCCTGGAACGCCTCGCCTGAGACGGGCTGTCCCACCGCAGACGTCACCGAGGTACGCCGCCCGGCGTTGGAGGAGTTCCTGGTCGAGATCGAGGCGCTCGCCGTGGTGCTCGATTGCGACCCAGCGTGCCCGCGACGACAGCGGTAGCCCCGCGTGAGGGCTGGCCACCTTCCGGGCCCAGCGTAGGCGACATCATTGCGCGCGGGTGAGTCGCGGCGGTGACGGCTCCAGGCGCCGCTGAAGGCCACTCCAGGGTCGAGTGGAGCACCCGACGTCGATGCCGAGCTCTGTGAGTAAGGCGGCGCGGGGCGCGGGCGGGTCGTTCGTCTTCCTGCCCCGCGGGATCGAGCACGGCTACCGCATCCGGAGCACCGGCGACGTCCGGCTGCTGATGGTGACCTCGCCCGCCCAGGAGGACGCCGCCGGCGGCTGGAGCGCCTTCGTCGGCGACATCGAGGGCGGGGGCGAGCGACGTGGCACCCCACCGGACGCCGCCTGACGACCGGGCGCGCCATGGCGGTTGCGCGCTGAACGGGCGTGGCACGTCACGGCTCGGCCAGGCCCGCCAGTGCTTGTCCCACGGAGGCTCGATCTTCCTGGAGCGCGACGTCGCGGCGCTGCGGGGTGCGCCCAGACAGCGAACGCGGAGGGAGATCGGACGAGATGACCGAGGAGGAGATCATCCGGTTCGTGGCCGGCCTGCCCGGCGTCGCCGTG
>DATKRJ010000175.1:0-12781 GCA_035532355.1 Thermomicrobiaceae bacterium
CGTCTACCAGATCTGGCTGACGCAGGCCGACGGCACGCGGGTCAGCGGCGGGCTGTTCACCACGGATGCCGACGGGACGGCGAGCGTGATGCTGCAGGCGCCCGCGCCGCTGGGCCAGTACCGCTCGCTGGGCATCACCGAGGAGCCGGGGCCGCACGGCAGCCGCTGGCCGACCGGCAGCCGTGTGGTCGGCTGCCCCCTCTCCGGCTAGCCCCACCGCGTCCCACGCCGCGGCCCACGCCCCAATCCGGCCGGTGCCCCGTTGGGGCCGGACGGATCACGCCCGGCGCCACCGTGGGGGCTCCCGGTCAGCTTGACATGTCCGCCCGCCGGACCTACCGTGCCGTCGTGGACACGAGTGCTCGAGCGCCGACGGCCGGGGATGTCGGGCCGTCGGGAGGGAGACGATCCCATGGCCGCACGCTACCCTGCCAAGCAGCACGCGCTGGACTGGGTGGACCAGAACGCCGCCCGCCTGTCCGAGTTCGACCTCGAGATCTGGCGCTACGCCGAGCCCGCCTGGCGGGAGTACCGCTCGGCGCGGGCCTACTGCGATCTGCTGCGGGCCGAGGGCTTCGACGTCGAGGAGGGCAGCGGTGAGATGCCGACCGCCTTCGTCGCGAGCTGGGGCTCCGGCGGTCCGGTCCTCGGCACCTACGCCGAGTACGACGCCGTGCCGGGGAACTCCCAGCAGGCCGTCCCCTACCGCGCCCCGCGGGAGGGCCTCAACGATTGGGCGGCCGGGCATACCGACCCGCACTCGATGCTGGGCACCGCGGCGTTGACCGGCGTGCTGGCCGCGAAAGCGGCGATGGAGCAGCACGGTATTCCCGGAACCCTGCGCATCTTTGGCGAGCCGGCCGAGAAGGTCTGCGGCTCCAAGCCGGTCCACGCGGCGAAGGGCTACTACGACGGCTTCGACGCCTTCATCGCGTACCATCCGCACGCGACCAACACTACCGTCTGGGACACGCAGTGCGGCTCCTACTGGAGCGTCGTCTTCACCTTCGAGTGCCTGGAACCCGAGACCTGGATCGACAAGAGCCTGCTGCCGAAGCCCGGTGGCTCGCACGCCTCCGCCCGCTGTCCGGGCGCGATCGACGCTCTCATGCTGATGTACACCAACACGAAGTACACCAAGGAGGCCATGTTCCCGCACACCGGCACCTGGACGCTCAACGAGTTCGTCATGGTCGCCGGGGACGCCACGTCGGACAACCTGCCGCCGCGCCTGTCCCAGATCCAGTACTCGTGGCGCGGGCCCACGCTCGGCATTCAGGAGCAGATCTGGCGCGTCCTGGCGAACAACGCTCGCCACGCGGCGGATGTCACCGGCTGCCGCGCGTCGGCGCGCTGGGTCACCAAGACGCGTGTCGGCCTGACCAACCACGCCATGGCCGACCTCACCTACTGCAACCTCGCGGCGATCGGCGCGCCCGGCCTGTCGGAGGAGGCGCGCGTCTTCGGCCGCCATATCCAGGAGCATCTCGGGATCACTCCGATGGACAATCCCTTCGACGCGGGCTGCGAGCAGTTGGTGACGCCCGAGACGTACGAGGCGTCGGTGCGCTCCGTCCTTCCGTCGTGGCAGCTGAACTTCACCTCGGACGATTACGTCGAGTACACCTGGCACGCTCCGGCGGTACGGCTCTATACCGGCCGGCCGCAGCTGCGTCCCCACGATCCGGGCTACCAGTACCCCGCCTGGGCGACCAATGCCGTCGGCGGCCTGTCCGCGGCCGTCGATCCCGGCATGTTCGTCGCCGGCAAGACGATCGCGGCCACCTTGCTCGATCTGGCGACCCAGCCGGACGTGCTGGAGCGGGCTCGCGCCGAGTTCGTCGCACGCACGGGCGGCGGCATCGGTGGTACGAACTGGGTCGGGCCGCTGTTGCCGAAGGACTTCCCGCCGCCGGTCGACCTGCGCTGGCCGGAGTATGTGCGAACGGTGCGCGGCGAGGAGTGGTGGGTGCCCGCCTGGACGGCGGGCGTCGGCGAGCGCCTCTGAGCGCCGCCACGTAACGTCAGCCGGGGCTTCCCGACGGTCGATCCGGGCCCTCGAGCGGAGAGCCCGGATCGTTGCGCCCCGTGCCGAACCCGTGGTGCGCGCGAAACTCCCCGAAGCGGACGAGCGCGCCGAGGACCAGCAAGAGTGCCGCCGTGGCCAGCAACTGCGCCCAGTGAACATCGATCACGCCGTGGCCGACGATCTCGCGCAGCACGCTGACGATGGCTACCTCCACCATGAAGTCCACCGCCACCCGGTGCTCCCGCAGGTATACGATCAGGATCTCGATCAGCTCGACGATGACCAGCACGTACAGCACCTCGGCGATGCTGGCGCGTACGTCGAGCGTCGCCGTTGTGATCAGGTGGGATAGGTCGAGCAGCGCCCGTGCGGCCAGCCCGAGCAGCGCGAGAACCAGCAGGAATACGAGGGCGTCCTGGGCGTGGTCAGCCAGGTCGACGGCGAAGCGCCGGGCGGCATCGACGCGGTTCGGTGTGGTCGAATCCACAGCAACCCTCCAGCGAGGTGCGGTCCGTCCGCGGCTCGGCGGTGCGACGGACCACCGGCGATCCGCGACCTGCCGCGAACCCGGTCGACGGGCGCCGCGCGCAACGCCTCAGCAGGGCGGCCTGAGAGCCGCGGCCGGATTCCCAGCGCCTTGCTCCGCCCGGTCCCGAGCCGGGGAGTGGCGATCGGTGAACGGTCGCCGCCCTGAACTGCCGGACGGGCTGGCACCCGCGACGCCGGCCGAGTAGCATCGAACGGGCTCGCGATCCGGGACCCGACAGCCTCCGCGGAGGGTAGCACGTGATCGAGGCAGTGGGACTGACACGCCGCTTCGGCGATCTGGTCGCGGTGGACGACCTATCGCTTCGGGTGCCCGACGGTGCGATCCTGGCCTTTCTGGGGCCCAACGGCGCCGGCAAGACTACCACCGTGCGCATGCTCGCGGGCCTGCTGGCGCCGAGCGCCGGGTCGGCCGTGGTGGCGGGGCACGACGTCCGGCTCGACCCCGCCGCGGTGCGGGCGCGCATCGGGCTGGTGACCGACGTTCCCGGCCTCTACGAGCAGATGACTACGCCAGACTACCTGTCATTCTTCGGTCGCATCTACGGACTGGACGGCGCGAGCTGCCGGCGGCGCATCGACGACCTGTTGGCGTTCTTCGAGCTCGATGGACACCGGAAGTCGCGCATGGCGGGCTTCTCCCGCGGCATGAAGCAGAAAGTCGCGCTGGCGCGCGCGCTCCTCCACGAGCCGGAGGTGCTCTTCCTGGACGAGCCGACGTCGGGCCTCGATCCGCTCGCGGCACGAGCACTGCGCGACGTCATCCTGGAACTCAAGCACGACAGCCGCAGCATCGTCCTGTGCACCCACGATCTGGCCGAGGCGGAGCGGCTAGCCGATGAGATCGCCATCATCCGGCATGGCCGGCTGATAGCACGCGATGCGCCGGAGGCCCTGCGGACCGCGGGGTCGACGGACATGCTCGTCCGCGTCACCTTCGCCGCGCCGTTGCCACACGCGCCGGGTCTGGTGGCCGGCCTCGACGACCTCGAGGATCTCGCGCAGGGACCGACGGGAGCCCTCACGTATCGGACCCGGCAGCCCAACACGGTCAACCCTGCCGCCATTGCCCGGCTGGTCGCGGCGGGGGCGAGCATCGTGAGCGTCAGCTGTGAGGTGCGCTCGCTCGAAGACGCCTACGCCGCGGCCATGGCCGGGGCCGAGGACGCCGGAACCGTCGCTACCAGCGCGGAAGGTGGTGCGCGATGACGGACCGCGATCTACCCCGTCTGATGGGGTCGGGTCAGCCACCCCGCGCGCCGGGCGACCTGCAGTCCATGCTGCTTATTGCGCGACGCGGCGCGGTCGAGGCGCTGCGCGACCGCATGACGCTGTTCGTCAGCCTCTTCTTCGCGCTGGTCTTCCCGGTAGGCCTTGTGCTGACCACGGTGCGACCACTCGCCGATGCGAACGGGCCGTCCGCGCTTGGATCCCTGCTGGCAATGTACCTCCTCATCATCGGGCTGCTTCCCTCCTCGGCCGCCATCGGGATTGCCTCGGGCCAGTTTGCCGGCGAGAAGGAGCAGGGCAACCTGACGCCACTGCTTGCGTCGCCCGCCTCGAACCTGGCGATCTTTGGCGGCAAAGTGCTCGGCTCGGTCGCGCCGGCCATCGTGTTCTCGGTGGTGGCCGAGGCGGCCTACCTCGGCAGCCTGGCGGTCGCGGTGGGCACGGACCGGCTGCGGCTGCTGCCGGTGGGATTGGCGGTAGGGATGGTGGCACTGGTTCCCGCGGCGGCGCTGTTCGAGACGGCCGTCGCGAGCCTCATCTCGTCCCGCGTACGCACCTTCAACACCGCCCAGCAGATCAGCGGGCTCGCGCTGGTGCCTTTTTGGGGCGCCATCGCGGCCCTGGGCTTCGGGCTGCGCAGCCTGGGCGGGCTCGCGGTCGTCGTCGCCGTGGTGGCCCTCTTCGCCGCCGACATCGCCCTCACCATGATCGCCGCCGCTACCTGGCGACGCGAAGAAGTGCTGGCCCAGCGCTAGAGACGGCCGACCTGCCGAGGCGCGGGCCGGCGTCGACCACACCGACGCGGTACGGTCCTCCACGGGGCCATCGCGGGTCGGCCCGGACATGTCGCCGATGCACGTGAGATCGAGGGACATGCACGGCACGCAGGGTACGCAGCCCGCCGCGCGGGTGGGTCCGCGCCAGGATCGACGCCGGATGTTCGTCGCCATGATGATGGCCCAGGGTGCCTTTGGCAGCTTCCAGACGCTCTGGCCGCTCTACGTCGCCGCGCTCGGTGCCACGCCGCCGCAGGTCGGCCTGGTGCTGAGCCTCGTCGGCGCGATGCGGCTGGTCGCGCTCGTCCCCAGCGGCATGCTCGGCGACCACGTCTCGGCCCGGTGGATCATGGTGGGCGGGCAGGTGCTGATGGCGCTCGGGCTCGTGTCGTACTCGCTCTCCCGGGAATGGTGGCAGCTGATCCCCGCCGGACTCCTCTTCGCCTGCGGCGCGGCGTCCTTTCCCGCCATCCTCGCCACCGTCGCCGGAATCGCCGGCCAGGGTCCGCAGCGTGTGCGCACCTTCACCCTGATCAACACCGTCGCTCCGTCGCTCGGGCTGCTGGTGGCGCCCGGAATCGGGGGACTCGTGGCGGCGCGCATTGCCTTGCGCGCGGCATTCCTCGTCGCGGCCGCCCTCACCCTGGTCGCCGCCGCGTACTTCTCGCGGGTGTCCACGTCCACGCGACTACCCACGGGTCCTCGGCCGGTCGGTTACCGCTCCACCCTCGGGCAGACCGCGATTCTCCGCTGGTGTCTGCTCGAGATGACGGCGATCTTCTGTGTGGCGCTGGGTGCGAGCTTCGTCCCGAACTTCCTGCACGGGATCCGTGGCGTCGGCGTCGGCACGATTGGGACTTTCGGCTCGCTCTCGGCGGCCGGGAGCATCGTGCTGGGGCTGCTCGTCCACCGCGTTCCGCACTTCCGCCGCCCCGTGCCCGGCATCGCGCTCGCGCTCGCCTCGGTGGCCGGGGCGCTCCTGCTGGTCGTCACCGGGCGCGACCTGCCTGCTTTCGCCGCGGCGTACGTCCTGCTCGGCGGATTCTTCGCGACCTGGACCCTCTTCGAGGCGGCACTGAGCGGCGTGGCGTCGGAGCGCTACCGCGGCCGCGCCTACGCCGTGGCGGAGATCCTCAGCGGAACCGGTTATGCCATCGCACCCGTGATCGCCGGTCTCCTCTATGCTCGCGACCCCCGCGCACCGATGCTACTGAGCGCATCGCTGATCCTCGCGCTCCTGGTGGCCTTCGCCGCTCTGGCGCGGGCCGGGTCGATCCCGGAGGCCGGCCGCGCTGAGGCGGCACCGTAGCCCGCGAGCCCACGGCGGCGGATGTCCGCTGCGTTCGCGTCGGTGGAGGCGACCATCCAGCCTGCCGGACCGCCCGACCCAGGCCAGCAACGTGCGCCACCGTTAGCGAGAGATGGTGGCCGAGGCGACGCCGTAGTCGTTCTCGTCGCGCCAGGGCTTCCCCTCGGCGAAGCGTGTCGAGCGGAAGGGGGTCAGGTCCACGGTCTGTGAGCTCCCCACGGTGATCCACTCGGCCAGGCACTTGCCGATGGCCGGGCTCGTCTTGAAGGACGTCCCGCTGTCCCCGGTCATGCAGTACAGCCCATCGACCTGCGGCATGCGGTCGATCACCGGCCGGTCGTCAGGGCTGCGCATCAACACGCCCTGCCAGTTGCCCCGCACGCTCGCGTGGCGCATCGCCGGCCAGCGCTGGACCAGGTGCGCCCGACACTGGTCGATGTAGTCCTGGGACACCGCCTCGGCGAAGGTGTTGGGGTCCGCGGCTGGCCGCACCCCCTGCTCGCCGCCGATGAGGGTGCTGTTGGCGTCGGTCGGACGCGCCCAGGTGTGGTTGATCCGGTCGATGTAGGTCAGATGCTGCGCCGAGCGCTCGTAGGCCCAGCGGAAGACACTCACTCGCGCCAGGCTGGGCGTCATGCCGAGGTCGATCCCCAGCGGGTTGAGGAGCTGATTCGCCCACGCCCCCGCCGTCAGCACCACGACCGGCGCCTCGATAGTGCCGTCTGTCGTCTCGACACCAAGGACTCGACCGGCATCGACACGAATGCGCGTCACCTGCGTGTCGAGCTTGAAGCTGACACCCATCGACTCGGCTCCGCGAGCGAACGCGAAAGCCGTCGCGTTGGGGTCGGCGTAGCCCGAGTCGGGCTCGTAGGCCAGCCGCTTGACGTCGCCGGCCCAGAGTGAGGGGTCGAGCTCGCGCGCCTGCTCCGGCGAGATGAGGTGGGCGTTGGCCCCGACCTCACGGTGCATGGCGACGTTGGCCTCGAGCTGGTCGTCGAACTCCGGGGCGACGAACACCAGCAGCCCGACGCGCTGGAAGCCGCACTCGCCGCCGACCACGTCTCCCCAATTGGCGAAGTACTTGTGGCTCTCGAAGGCCAGCCGCGTCTCCGGCTCGTTGGTGTAGTGCGTACGCACCAGCGCGCCGCTCTTGCCGGTCGCGCCGGCTCCGATGTGCCGCCGCTCGACCACGACCACCCGCTTCACCCCGGCCCGCGCCAGGTGCCAGGCGGTGCTCGTTCCGTTGGCTCCGGCTCCGACCACCACGACGTCCGCCGTCTCCATGTCTTCCCCCTCCGCCGCCGCGATCCGTCTACTCCTGCTCTCAGCGCAGCCTCGAGCTCGCTACCGGGATAGTATCCGCGCGCCGCGAGGCCGGCCAGGGGTGCCGCGCTCGGCACCGGAGCCGTGCTTGGATGAGCAGGAATTGAGCACCTTTTGGTCTTCTTAAGGCCCGCCTGACGGCTATTCTGGACGCATGCAACGGTTCGAGTCCTATGAAGGGAGCGACGCATGGACGTCATTGGCCTGCTGCGCGGTCAGTTGCACGGCGCACACGGCGTGCTCGAGGCTACCCTCGGGGACATTACCACCGAGCAAGCGCACCGCGCGCCCGGCGGACACACGGCCTCGATCGCCGCGAACTACGTGCATGCCGTGATCGGCGAGGACTTCCTCAGCAGCCTTATCGACGGTAGCCAGCCGCTGATTACGGGCGCTTGGGGGCCGCGTGCCGGCATCAGCGAACCTGCGCCGGCCGGTGGTTCCTGGGAGGAGTGGGGGCAGCGAGTCCAAGTCAGCCTGCCGCAGGCGCGTGCGTACGCGCAGGCCGTCTATGACCAGACGGACGGCATCATCGGCAGCCTGGCACCGGCCGATCTCGACCGACCGCTCGATCTGTCGAGGCTTCAATTCGGAATGCAGACCGTGGGTTTCTTGCTCTCGGCGATCTTGAGCACCCACCCGGACATGCATGCCGGCGAGATCTCGGCGATCAAGGGGATCCAGGGGTTGAAGGGGTACCCGTTCTAGGCCGCATGCGTACGGCAGCCTGCAGGTGCGATCATGCCTGGGCGGTCGGCTCGGCGTGGACGGCCGTACCTGTCGGCTATCCGCCCCGCCGGGAGCTGGAGCGGCAATGGAGGAGGAGGTTCGGGACGCGGTGACACGATTCGGCGGGGTCGAGGCCGCCGTCACTCGGTGATGGGTGAGGCGCAACGCAACCTCGAGCTCAAGGTCCGTGCAGCCGACCTCGACGCGCTGCTTGACCGCACCCTCGCCCTCGGAGCGCGCGACGAGGGAGCATCGCGCGACATCGACACCTACTTCGCGGCGCCGTCCGGCCGGCTCAAGCTGCGCCAGACCGAGGGCGTCTCTGGCGGCACGCTCGTCGCCTACCGGCGAGCGGACGAGCCCGGCAGCCGCTACTCCCACTACCGTTTGGTCGAGGTAGCCGACGCGCCAGCGCTGCTGGCCGCGCTCACTGAGACGCTCGGCGTGCGCGTCGTCGTCGTCAAGCAGCGGCACGTTTTGATCTATGGTGCCACCCGCATCCACCTGGACCGCGTCGACGGGCTGGGCAGCTTCGTCGAACTGGAGACAGTCCTGGCCGGACAGGCTGAGGCGGAAGCCACGGCCGAGCACGAGTTGGTCAAGCGCGCGCTCGGGCTCGAAGATGCGGAGCCGGTTGTCTCTAGCTACGGCGACCTGGCGGCGCGGACGTAGCTGCGCCGATCGACGCGGGCCGCCCGGTCGGCGCCCGACTCAATCGTCTGCGGCCGTCGAACCCGCGGCCGCGGCATTCTGCTGTTCCAGCCAGACGGAGATCTTGCGCAGGATCTGCAGCTGCTCGTCGTTGACGTCGTAGAGGTGCGACCAGGCGCGGTGGTCGGCCTCGTCCTTGATCCGGTCGCGCTGGGCCGCGCGGTTGGACGCCGTCAGCATGGTCGGCACGAATAGCGACTGCATGATCCCGCCCAGGATGAAGAAGAGGAACGAGAACGGGTAGGGGTCGAAGCCGCGATCGTGCAGGATCCCCGCCTGCCAGAGGGCCCACCCGCCGAGGATGAAGCACAGCAGGTAGAAGAACGCCATCGTCCCAGCCAGCCCCACGATGTGGTCCGCCAGCCAGCCGTTGAAGCGACCGAGCGCCGGGCGCTCCTGGCGCGCGCGCTGGATGATCTCCTGTGGATGGACCAGGTGCGGAATACCCTGGTGCAGGCGCGTGACCAGCTCCTCGACCTCGTCGGGGGTGCGGTAGGGATGGATCTGTCCCTCGGCCATACGGTTGTCCTCCTCTAACTGACTGATATCTGACTGAGCACTAGACCGTCACGGTCGCCCTCCGCTGGGCATCTACGCCGACTGGCTGGTGATGATTCAGGTGTACGGATGGTCCTACACCGGCGACTGGTCGGCAAGTCCTGATCTACCGCCACCGGCACTTGCGGTCGCCGATACTTTCCACGTCGATGACGTGTCTCGGAGGTCCGCACACCGGCGTCGTTACCCGAGGGTCCTGCGGCCACTGGCAGGCCGCGCCGCCGTGCGATCCGTGACGGTCAAGCGAGGTTATCTCTGAATCGCGAGACCCAGCGTCGAGGAACGCGCGGCACCAGACACCCAGTTCTCGATGGACGAACTCATCGGCGAGTACCTGCCGCCGACGGAGGCCGGCATTAGACTGCGGGAGCTCGAGCTCATCGTGCAGCACTGGCTCTCACACCTGGCCGCCGGGCACGTCAACGTAGATCGTGAGGCGGACCGTGTTGTGGCCGAGGTCGGGTTCGTGGACGCAATCCGTCAGGGTTCCGTGGTCGTCGAGCCCGGTCGGTGATCGTCAATGTCGAGTCCAACTTCGTCCTTGAACTGGCGCTGGAGCAGCAACAGGTTACGCACACGGAAGAGATTCCCACTTTCGGGGAGCAGGGCGCCGTCACCATCGTCCGGCCGGCTTACGGCCTCAGTGAGCCTTTCTCACGAATTCGACAGCGAGGTCGAGACCGTCAGTTTCTTCAACAACATTTGGATCGCGGGTTTACGCCAACTCGAATGTCGGTGCCTCGCACACTTCAGCGATGTGGTTTCGTACGTTCGCGGGAGCTCAGCCTCAGACACCAGACCTGACGACGATCACTGACGGCGTGGGCGATCGCAGCCCGCCGTCGGAACACGTCGCCGTCCGAGGCGTCGTCCACCAACAAGGAGAAGGTTCGATGACCGACAAGCCTGGCGATGACTCTCGTGACGGCGGCCACGTCTCGCGTAGATCCTCGCCGCGCCCTTGGCCGGGCACGTTCTCGGCACGAGCGCGTCGGCGCTGGTGGTGGCGGAGTGGCGCGACGCGGGCGGGCCGCCGGGCCCACCGCGCCTGATTGCCCCACCTCCACCACGACGACGAGGAGGCCTGGTACGTCCTGGAGGGCACGCTTCGCTTCCGCACCGGAGAGCGCGAGTTCGACGCGCCGGCCGGATCAGCGGTGCTCGGTCCACGCGGCGTGGCGCACACGTTCTGGAACCCGAGCCGCGAACCGGCCCGGTACCTTCTGGCGATGACCGGGAACACCTGGGGCATGATCCAGGAGCTGCACGCCGGCGGCGCCAACGACCCCGAAGCGCTCCGGGCCATTTACCGCCGTCACGGGTGCCAACTCCTGGATTGACGCGCGCGCCGCGAGGCCGGCCGTCCGGCTACTCGTAGTGCTCGGGCGACTTTTTGAGCGGCTTCCACTTCTCGGGATCGTGGCCGTAGATCGTCAACGCGACGCCCTCCCGCTCGGTCAGGTCCACCAGCTTGCGCGTGCTCTTGCGCGCCCCGTCGGCGTCTGCGTCGTAGCGCCCGGTTGGGCGGGTCTCCGGGGTAAAGCCCTCGAATGACATCGGCATGGCGTCAATAGCCAGCAGCACCGGCCCCGTCTCCGGCAGGCGGACCAGCACGGACTGGTGGCCCGGCACATGGCCGCTCGTCTCGATCAGCTCGATGCCCGGCAGGAACTCGGTGTCGCCGTCAACTACCCGGTAGCGCGTCTCCGGCCGGTCCCAGTGCTCGCGCGTCCCCTGGAAGCGCGGTAGCCCGTCGCGGGCGACGTCGAGCAGCCGGCGCTGGACCACGAATTCGGCGTTGGGGAAGCGGTCGTGGCTACCCGCGTGGTCGACATCGAAGTGCGTGCAGACCAAATAGTCGATGTCCTCCGGAGCCAGACCGATCTCGGCCAGCCGATTGACCACCCAGTCCGCCTCGGTGCTGCGATCGTCGGGCCCTTTCTCACCGGTGTAGTACGACTCCTCGTAGCCCGTGTCGACCAGAACGTTCTTTCCGTCGTCGGTCTGGATCAGGTATCCGGGAACCGGCGATCCGCTGGCCTGGATCCCGAGCTGCAGCACGTACAACCTCATCGAAGATCCTCCCTTCGCTGGGCAACAACGGTCCGGCGGACCTGGACATTCCCCCGCGTCCGCACCTCCTGCGAGTCAGCCGTCCACGCGCGCCGGACAGTCCCGCGCGATGACGTTACAGAAGCGGCAGCCGGAGCCCGGATCCCGCTCGGGCTCCTCATCTCCGACCAGCAGGCCGACGAAGTACTCGACGTCGTCGTCGAACCCGGGCGGCAGGCAAGCAATTTCCTGCTGGCCGTCAGGATAGACGAGCACGCCCTTGGTCTGTCGTCCCGTGAACCGATCGTCGCGACCCATCGCGTGCATATAGATCATCAACTGACTCTGATGAGCCGCGCGTCGGGCACCGGTCTTGACGTCGAACAGCACCACGTCGGGCTCTGGAAACGCCACGCAGTCGACACGGCCGGCGACCACCGCGTCGTGGTGCGGCTCGCGGAGCCTGAACTCGTACTCACCCCAGGTCTTTATGCCACGACGCCTGAGATCGCGCCTCAGCTCGCTGAGCGCGCGTGTGTGCTGGACACGCCAGGCGACCCGGTCAAACGTGGTCGGCAGCTGCTCCTCGAGCCGGTAGTGCGCCTGAAACCAGTACTGCCACTGGCATATGGTGGCGCCGCTCATCGTGCGGGCCAGCCACGTGGCCGAGATGTAGGGTCGGCACCGCGGGTCGGCCATCATGCATCTCCAACGCTGCCACAACTGCGCCGCCTGGAGATGGACGGCGCTCTCCGCGCACCTATCGTGCTGACCCACTGATAGCACGAAAACCGGTTCCGCGCGACGAACGGGCGCCAGTGGCGTTCCGGCGATCGGTGACGTACGCTGCCGGCAACTCCACCGACGCGCACGAGTTGGTCCCGCCCACCACGGGCGAGCCGAAGCAATGTAGGCGGACCTACCGGCATGCACGGCGCTCCAGGCCGTTGAGCCGGGCTCCCGAGGGCACCGACAGACCGCGACTTTCGAGGAGGGCATCATGGGAGACACCTCCGCCGTCAACCGTGGACGGAGCCGCGGCGAGAGTGCCCGCCGCCCTGCGCGGGCCGGCGGTTTCGACTGGTCAGCACCTGTCAACAGGCGTCCCGCCGCGCCCGGTCTGCGCGAGGCCGTCGGTATCTGGATCGTCGTGGGTGTGTTGGCGATCGCGGATATTGCCACCTACGCGCGCGTGCCCGTCGCCGAGCTGTACCACGTCAGTCGCGGAGGGCTCGCCGGAGGCGCGAGCCGCGTGGTGACCTATCTCAACTACCCGGTCGCGTTCGTGGCAATTGCCCTGCTGGGGTTGGCGGTGTCGCGTGTCCTGGCCGAGCCGGAGGCGCTCTCCCGTGCCGGCCGCTGGGCGGTGGGAATCGCGGCCGCCTTCGGGCTTGCACTCTGTCTGGTCGCGGTCTGGCCCGGGGTGGTCAACGACGGCAACCTCGACGCGCGACCGATCAACGCGCTTCCCGCGCTCGGCGTCGCGCTCGCGGCCGGCCTCACCGTCGTTGCGGC